>NZ_JAHLZY020000001.1:928960-1238613 GCF_018967865.2 Hymenobacter siberiensis | reverse complement strand
GGCACCTGGCTCCACGAAAAGGTGCAACCCATCAAAACCAAAAACAACGGCTACAAACGCGCCAGTTTCAGCCGCCACGGCCTCAACGCTCTGCGGCAATACACGCGGCCCGGCCGCAGCACTGACCCGGCCTTCATTGCTAACATGAACGCCGTGTTTCGATGGATTATTTGCCAACTAACTCTTTATCAATTAACTAAAATGGTAGGGTAGAGTAGTAATATTGTTATGATTGAATGTTGTGTTGGTTTGGTAGACGTGGGCGGGCGTTTGGCCCCCGAGACTTTGATGGGGTCGGCGATGATTGTAGTAGGCAAAGTACGCGGTTAATTGCTGGTGCAGGTGCTGGCCGTCATCGGCCGGGATAAGATAGATATGTTCCCATTTGACCGTGCGCCAGAGGCGTTCGATGAAGGCATTGTCGGTGGCGCGGCCGCGGCCGTCGCGGCTGATGCGGCAGCCGGCGTCCAGCAAAGCTTGTTCGTAGGCGAGGCTGGTGAACTGGCTGCCCTGGTCGGAGTTGAAGATGTAGGGAGCCGGAGCATGGCGCAACGCATCACCCAGGGCTTGCAGGCAAAAGCCCACGTCGAGCGTGTTGGAGAGCTGCCAGCTGAGCACGTAGCGCGAGTGCCAGTCGAGCACGGCGGCCAGATAGAGAAAGCCCTTGGCCATGGGCACGTACGTGATGTCGGTACTCCATACCTCCTTCGGGGCGGTGGCCGGGCGGTCCCGCAGTAGGTACGGGTAGGGCGTAACGCCTTGACCAGGAATGGACAAGCGCGGTTTGGGATAAATCGGCTCGTGGCCCATCAGGCGCACGAGGCGGCGCACGCGCTTGGCATTGACGGCGTGGCCGGCCAGGCGCAGGTGGTCGCGCAGGCCGAGCACTCCTTTGAAGTTGTGGTCGGTAAACTCCTCATCGAGCAGGCGCATGAGCTCCAGGTTGTAAGCACTTTCTCCGCAGGGCTGGTAGTAGAAGCTGCTGCGGGCCAGGCCTAGGGCCTGGCAGCGAGCGGCGACCGAGCTACCGGCCGGGTCCGAGGCCTGAACCAGGACCCGTTGTTGGGCCGTGCTCATCGGGGTAGCGTTTTTTTTAGCAGCGCGTTTTCCATTTGCAACCGACCGATGGCCGCGTAGAGGGGCTCGACGTCGGGTAAGGGCATGCCGGCCGCAGGCGCTTCGGTGAAAACCTGGGTGGCCTGCTCACGCAGTTGCAGCTTCCAACGGGTGATTTGAGCGGTAGCCAATTGGTAGTGAGCGGCCAGCTCGGCCAATGGCTGGCGCTCGGTGAGGGCGGCTAGCGCCACCTCCGCTTTGAACTCGGCCGTATAGCGACGGCGGGTGCGTTTTGGGGTCATAATCGAGCTAAGCTAGCCCGCTTAACCTGTCCAGCTTTTGGGGAGTACTACAACAGTCTATTATGCGCAGGCGGCATATGGCCTCACTCGTAACTTAAAAGCTTTTTCAAAAAGTACTGCTATGGGAGCCAGATATGGTAAATATGAACTATAGAGTCGGTGCGAAAGCCACAGCGCTCGTAGAAACGACAGGCCCCTGAATTGGTAACCTGAGTTACAACCTGCAAAACCTCAACTCCCCAAGCATGTGAACGCTGATGAGCCGCGTCTATTAGCCGAGTGCCTATCTCTTGCCCTCTTGTCCGCTCATCCACAGCCAAAAG
Source organism: Hymenobacter siberiensis (assembly GCF_018967865.2). Lineage (NCBI taxonomy): Bacteria > Pseudomonadati > Bacteroidota > Cytophagia > Cytophagales > Hymenobacteraceae > Hymenobacter > Hymenobacter siberiensis. Next base: position 1,236,932 of record NZ_JAHLZY020000001.1, on the reverse strand, counting down.
CCCAATATCAGCTCGAGTATTCTTAACGTTTAATGTTATCATGCCCAGTTCTTCGCCGGACCGGTCTGCTCGGTAGACCAATACTTCACGTGCAAGCTTGCCATTAACAGAGTTTTCAATCCAGCGAGTGTAGAGCCTCAAAAACACATCGGGAGCAAATCTAGCGTCATTTTGATAACGTGAGTGGTGACCACTCTGCAAAGCCAGCGATACAAGCTGCGCAGAAAGCTCAACGGCCACTTCAATACCTTGACCTAACTGCTGTGTTACGCCCGCCTTGACAGGCATAGCATAGGTAACCTTTTGGTCAGCCAGATATGCTCCAATAGCAAGGGCAGTATGAGCAGCAGTGACATCTGTTGGGTCTGCTGCCCAATACAAGAGATGGAAGCCTTGTAAGCGAGCTTCCCCAATCAGCTCGTTTACTGTCACTAATGTTGAATCGGTAGGTTGTAGCCGCCCCACCTTATATCCCAGGAATTCCGTATCCCAAGGTAATAACTCTAAAACAGAACTCATACTTCTTGTTGCGCTATAGCATTTCCGATGAAATCGTCGACCACATAAATAGGTCGGTTTTTGACTCCTTCAAACGTTTTACCCAAATACAGGCCAATAATTCCCATAATCAAGATTATTAGCCCTGAAAAAAACCAAATAGACACTATAAGGCTAGCGTAACCAAGCACCTGAATTTTGCCTTCAATAGCCTGCCATAGCATATAGATAGTGCCAATGAATGAGGTGGCCGATATCAGCAGGCCAAATTTCACTGTAAGCCGCAAAGGCTTATCAGAATAAGCCAGTATAATATCCAATGCCAAATTAACTAACCGCTTGATATTATAGCTGCTTGTTCCTTCAGGCCGCTCAGCATGCTCAACATCGAGGGTAGAAACACGAAAGCCTACCCACCGGGCCATAGCAGGGAAATAACGCGTACTTTCGCGCAATTCACAAATGGCATTAATCACTTTTCGATTATAAATACCGAAATTGGCGATGGCGCTATCCTGCGGTGTACCAGTCAAATAGCTTAGTATGTTGTAAAACAGATAAGAAAAAAGCTTTTTGAACGCCCCATCCTGCCTTTCAAATCGGCGCGCCAGCACTATATCGAATCCCTCCTGCGCTTTGGCGAGCAGTGCTGGTATCTCTTCGGGCCGGTCCTGCAGGTCGCAGTCCATTACTATTATCCACTCGCCCTGGCTATAATCAAGGCCGGCTGTAATAGCGCGGTGCTGCCCAAAGTTGCGACTGAGCCGTAACCCTCGCACGCGAGAGTCAAGATGCACTTGTGTTTGTATTTCCTCCCATGATTTATCCGGACTACGGTCATCAACTAATATAATCTCAAAATTAGTTGTGAGAGGTGTTACACTACGAATAATGCGAGCTACCAACTCCGGTATCATGGTATCTGTCCTATATACCGGACTTACTATGGAAAAAATGGGGGGAGGGATGTCCATTTAAAAATTAATTTGAACTATTAAACATGATGCGGAAAAATTGCTTAGATTGTCGCGAGCCGGTCAAAAAACGAACAGAACTCTAACCTCGCTCCAGGCACTTTCTTTGGATTGCTATCGACAGCATATAAGCATTTTTCCCGCATCAGCACTATTAAAGAGTAATAAGCGACAAGCTCAGTAAAACCCTGAAACCATGAAGCTGTTCAGGACGCCTCCAGAATAGCTTCGTATGTACGCAATTTTGGGTAATATGCAACTACTACATCATTTTAAAGCTTATCCATGAGCACCTGATAGAGCGCCAGCATACTTTCGATGTCATTCTTGAATACCAGCTCATCGGGCGAGTGCACATGGTCTTCAGGGGCGCCGACGAAGCACCAGTCCCAGGGCGCAGCGGCGTGTTGCAGTTCCTTGGCATCGGAGCCTCCGCTGCCTTCTACCTCCAGCTGGTGGGGGATGCCCGAATCGGCCGCGATGGCCCGGATACGGTCCACGTACGCCCGGCGCGGAATGAGCGAGTCGCGCAGCGAGATGGCACAGCCCTGACCGGCGTGCACGCCCTCAGTTACCCAGGTGATATCAGAAATCAGGGCCTGGCGCACGCCGTAGGTTTCGTAAATGTATTTGGCGAGATAGGCCACAGAGCCGCCGCCGTGCTCTTCCCAGCACGAAAAGGCAATAATGCCGTGCTCCAGCGTTTCGCACAGGCGCAGGGCGTTCCACACGCCGAGGCGGTTATCGAGGTAGCAGCTTTGCACGGTGGTGGCCGTTTCGCGGAAGTCGCAGTAGAAGGTGAGCTCCGTGCCCCGGTCAATATCGCGGTGGAACGCGTAACCCAGTTCCCCGGTTTCTTCGTCAACGGTTAATGTACAGTCTACTTCTCCTTGCGAATCCTTTCCTACCAGGCGGTAACCTGCTTCGGCCTGCGGGCCTCCAATTCGTACCAATTGCCGGCCGTAGCGCACCGTGAAGCCGATGCTGTCGAGGTGGGCAAAAACGGCCGTACGGGGCTTCCCGAACACCAGCAGAATGCAGTCCTGGAACCGCTCATCGGCGATAATCCGGGGCTGGTGCAACCAGGCAGCCTGCTGCTGCCGGACGTAATCAAGCACAAATTTGGTGAGTGCAGCCTCGTTGCCGGCGGGGGCCGGCAGGCGGCAAAGCGAGTGGAGCAGGTGCATAAGCAAGAGGAAATACGGCCAAAGCTAAGGCAAACTCCGTACTTTAGCAGGCCCATTTCCTCTACTTCCCAATTCGTGCTGGAAGAACAACGGTTTGGGGCTGCTATCTACTCTCATTCTATGCTGCGTTCGCTGTTTTGTGTCTGCTTGGGGCTGCTCATGCTACCATTCCTGGGCAGGGCCCAAACGCTTGATACAATCCGCACCCCGCCCCCGATGAAAACGGTGGCGCTCGATTCGGTGGGCGTGATGCCCTCGGCCATTGATACCAAAGGCTGGCTCCTGCTGGATAAGGATATTCAGACGGAGCTGGATGGCGCGGTCGATAACATTTACAATTTCAAGTTCGACAAGGCCGAGAAGCAATTCCGCTCCCTGCGCCGCCGCTACCCAAACCACCCCATGGCGTATTTTATGCTGGGGCTGAGCACCTGGTGGAAAATTCGCCCTACCAACTTCCAGAGCACGCAGTACGACAAGCCCTTTTTCGCTTACATGGACACGGCCGTCACCAAGGCCCAGGCGCTCTATGATGCGGATAATCACAACTACGAAGCCAGCTTCTTCCTCTCTGCCTCCTATGGATTTTCGGCCCGACTGCACGGCGAGCGCCACGATTGGCGCAAAGCCACCGTTGATGCCCGCCGCTCCCTCAACTATCTTAGAAAGAGTCAGGAAGCGAATGATTTGAGTCCGGAATTCCAATTCGGGCAGGCACTATTCAACTACTATTCGGTCTGGATTGGCGATAATTACACCCTGCTCAAGCCGGTGCTACTATTTTTCCCGAAGGGTGATAAAAAACTAGGACTGCAACAGTTGCGTAGCGTGGCCGCCAATGGCTTTTATACTGCTACCGAGGCCCGGGTATTTCTAATGGGCATCCTCAAGAACGAGGAGAACAATGCCGAAGAAGCCATGCCCGTGGCAAAATACTTAGCCAACCGGTTTCCGGACAACGGGTATTTCCAGCGGTTCTACGCCTTTATGGCGTATGACCAGGGCGAATTCCCGGATTGCGAGCGGGTGAGCCGCCAGATTCTGGACAAGATTAACAAGGGCATGCCGGGTTACGAAGGCATTAGCGGCCGCTACGCCAGCTACTTCCTGGGTTACCTAATGCAAAATCGCTACCGCGACATCGCCAAGGCCAAGGACTATTACCAACGGTGCATCGTGTTTTCCGAAAGCACAGGCGAGACTGCCGGCGGATTTTATTTATTTGCCAATGCCAACCTGGCTCGCATCGCAGTAAAGGAAAAGGACCTAACGGCAGCCAAGCGCTACTACGCGGTAGTGGCCGACAAAGCCGACCATAAGTCGGAACAATACAAAGAGGCTAAAATGTGGTTGAAAAAGAACGGCAAGGCCTAGCCAGCGTATTATGGAGCTAAAGGATTTATATATTACCCCATTTTATCTGGCTCTCATTTATGGGATTGCCTACGGTGTGCGTGGTTCGGTGACGAATGTGTATACCAAAAAGTACTTTATTCCAGCTCTGACGGTTAAAATCGTGGGGGCTATTGTCCTTGGTATATTGTATTATACGATATACGGCGGCGATACCAATAACTATTACAATCAGGCCGGCATCATTTACCATGCATTTGGCGATTCATTTGCAGTGGGCCTAGAGTTGGTTACCACCTCCGGCGATATAACTCCGGCTATTAGTAAGTATGTTTCACGGATGCAGTGGTTTGGGCACGGTAGCAACGAGTATTTCGTTGTTCGGGTCGCGGCTGTATTTGCCCTGCTCAGCTTTTATACTTATACGGTCATTGCTGTCCTGTTTGCCGCCGTTACGTTCAGCGGCATGTGGGTGATGTATATGACATTTGCTAAAATACGGCCACAGGTATACAAGGAATTAGCTATTGCTGTTTTCTTCCTGCCTTCTGTGTTTTTCTGGGGTTCGGGGCTATTGAAGGACTCGCTCTGTCTGGGCGCATTGGGCTGGCTTTTCTATTGCTTCTACCGTGGAGCTATTGAGCGTAAGAACATCATCCGCTGTCTGGTGCTGGGCGTGATGATGAGTGCGGTTATTCTGTCAATGAAGACGTACATTCTGTTGGCTTTCATGCCCCCGGCACTATTGTGGGTATTCAACGAGAGCACCCGCAACATAAAGAGCGCGGCTGTGCGCTGGGTAGCCAAGCCCTTATTCCTGGGCGTTGGAGGGATAGTGGCTCTGTTTGCCATGTCGCAGCTGGCCGCTGCTGATGCTCGATTCAACCTTGATAAAATCGGCGAGCAGAGTAAAATCACCGCCGACTACCTTCAGCAAGTTAGTAAATCAGAACAGGGTTCGGGTTACAACATTGGGGAGCAGGACGGTACCCTCAGCGGTATGGCTAAACTTGCACCTCAAGCCATTGTGGTTTCGTTGTTCCGACCATTCCTGTGGGAAGCCCGCAACCCGACCATGCTGCTGTCGGCCCTGGAGGCCTCATACTTTATACTGCTCACGGTGCGCATCTTTTGGCGCGTGGGGTTCTTTAAAACTCTCAGCGCGATAAGCAGTGTGCCTGTACTTACCATGTGCTTTGTGTTCAGCCTGATTTTTGCAATTTCTGTTGGGATTTCAAGTGGCAATTTTGGTACGCTCGTACGCTATAAGATTCCACTTATGCCCTTCTATCTGAGTGGATTGTATATCCTGCAAAGTATCACAGTGCCACAGGCTGCCGCTAGGGCCGGGCAGCGGCGCATGGCCGGGGTACCCCGTCTGGCGGGGGCCTAGGCGCAGGATTAGCTGAAAAGATTCAGGAAATTGGGGGTATTGGTACGCACCGAGTAGCGTTGCTCAATGGTGGTGCGGGCGGCCGCGCCCAAGTGCTGGCGCAGGCTGGCATCAGCCAGGAGCTGGCGCAGGCTGGCCTCCCAATCAGCAGGAGTAGCGCAAACGAAGCCGTTGTGGCCATGTTGCACCACTTCGGTATTCATCCCAACCGGCGATACTAGCGCGGGTACACCCAAAGCCATGTATTGCAGGGCTTTAAATGCGCACTTACCCTTGGCCCACGGGTCGTCCTCAAGTGGCATCAGGCCGACGTGAAAGCCCAGCAGGTCGGCTATTTCTGTGTCTTTACGCCAAGGCAGGTACACTAATGATTTCAGCGGGAAGGCCGGCGGCTGGTTGGAGATGACCCGGAATTCAAAATCCAGTCCTTCGGCTTCTAACTTGGCCAGCACCGGCACTACCTGGTCGAGGTACTTAAGGGTAGAGTGCGTGCCGGTCCAGCCAATGACGAGGCGGCCGGGCGCGGCTTGGTCGCGCACCTGGTTGTGCAGATGCACCGTGTCGATGGTTGTAGGGTTAACGACGGCTCGGGGGTTGAACTGCCGGGCATAATTGGCTAAGTAGCTATTACCGCAGCTGTTTTTATACGCCCAGCGACTGATAGCGGACACCTTGTGGTGCCACTTCATGCCGGCCGCTATTTTATTAGCCTCGGAAGTATTAGCAAGCCAGATGGCATCGTCGAAATCGTAGATAATTTTTTTACCCAGTACTTCACTAATAATCCACTCAAATACGGGTGGCCCCACGGGCGCAGCCTCGCGGTGCACAAACACAAAATCGTAGCGCGGCACGCGTAACAGCAGCGCCAGCCGCCGGGCAAAACCACCCAGAATGCCCAAAGCCTTGGCCCCGGCGCGGCCCGGCTGGTACAGGATGTTCCAGGTGCCCACCGAGATAAACGGGGCCAGCTGGTAGGTGTGCCCGGCGGCCGTCAGGATATCCAGGTACTGCTCGAAGCGAAAACGCTGGGAGGGTGCCCGGCCGGGCGGATAAGGCACGAGAAATAAGATGCGCATAAGGGAAATTATACTTGTTACGAAGTGAATTGCGCGGCGATAATATAAAATTTCCGGGTTAGTAAGGACGCGAGGTCTTGACCGAACTCGGGGAGCCGGGTGAAGAAGTCAAGCACGGCGGTGCGGAACTGGCCTTTGGTGCGGTAGAAGGTGGTGTTGATAATCTTCTGGCGCAGGTACTTCCAGAAGCACTCAATCAGGTTCAGATTGGGCGAATAGGGGGGCAGAAACACCTGGCAGATGGGCTTTTCGGCCAGCCAGGCCCGCAGCTCCTTGTTTTTGTAGTAGCGGGCGTTGTCACAAACGACGTAAATGCGGGCCTTGTCGGGGTGGGCCGCCAGCAGTTGCTCGTACAAGCGCCGGGTGCTTTGGGCATTGACGCAACTGGTCTCATCGAGCAGCACCTGCGTCGGGGCATAGGCATTGAGGGCGGCGTTGAGATTGACCCGCTCGCGGCCGCTGACCGTGAGCAGGGGCCATTCTTTGCCGGCTTCGCACCAGGCGCGGGTGCAGCGTGTGTTGTGGGTGGGATGGGCCGCATCGGCGTAATAGAGCACCGCCTCGCCCCGCTCGACGTGGGTTTCGAGCACGGCCAACTCGTCGAGAAAGGCGGCCTGCGCTTCGGCATCGGCCAGGCAGGGCACGAGCGTGATGAGCTTGTAGGTGAAGCCCAGCCGGTGCAGCAGGTCGGTCAGGCCTGAGACGGAGTAGGGAATGCCGTAGGTGCGCTGCAGCCAGGCTTGCAGGCCTTTGCAGTCGGTGTAGAGCTGCGTGTTGACTTGCTGGCACAAGTGGGCCAGCTGGGCGCTGGTCAACAGACCCCAATAGCCGGGCTGCTCCGATTTGAGATACCCCACCAAGCCCAGCAGCTGGTACGATTGGGCATAGCGGTAAACGGTGGCCTGGTCCAGGCCCAGGTCTTCGGCCACGGCGACCACGGCCCGACCCCGGTCGAGCATGAGCAGGGCCGTCACCGGCACGTACCCGGCTTTGCCCCGGCAAGCGCGTTGCGCCTGCCGCAACAACTGTCGCTCAGTCTTGAGAAGCCGAATCGTCATGGCACAATTTTAAGACTTTATTCGTATTCCTGTTCGCAATGAATGTAACTACGCGTTTGGTGCAATGCAACTATATTTCACTTCGCATTTGTCATATTTCAGGAGCGCGTTAGCACCTGCTGGTAGCATGCGGCTAGCAACTCATAAGTATGGGCAGGGGCAAATTTCTGCCTCACAAAAGCACGACTAGCTACCGAAAGTTGCTGCCGCAATTCTTCATTGCCAGCTAGAGTTACCATCGCGTCGGCCATGGCCGACACATCGCGGTTAGGCACCAGCAGGCCCGATTTTCCGTTTTCGAACAGCTCGGCCGGGCCGCCGCAATCGGTGGCAATCAACGGCACGCCGTAGTACAGCGCATCAAGGCAGGTGAGGGAAAACGATTCGGCCTCAGAGAAGTTCAGCACGATGTCGTGCGCTTTTATGGCAGCTTCCGTGTTGGCGGCGAAACCGTCAAAATGCACGGCTTCGGCCAGGCCGGCTGCATTCGAAGCTCCTTCCAACTCCTGCCGGAATTTCTGATTTTTTGCCATTCCCATGTCGCCGCCCACAAAGTGCAGGTGCAGATTGGGGTTGCGGGCATGGGCGAACTTAAATGCTTCCAACGCAAAGTTCTGGCCCTTCCCCTGGATATAGTTGCTGAGATAGAGCAGCCGAACGGGCACACCATCTCTGGCTGCTACCGCGTACGGAGATAACTCTTCGCCACGCGCCGGTAAGGGGTCGTACACAGTACGGACCTTGGCATTATCGGGCGCGAAGTACACGCGCACGGCTTCCGACACGCACAGCACCTGCTGGGCGGCATGCTCAGCCAGCCAGCGCCAGGTACGGGCCAGTGGCTGCGGCAAGGTCTGAGGCAAAAAGCGCACGTGGGTGAGTACCTGCAACTGCCCAAGACTAAAAAGCCGCGCCACATAACCCGTGAGATTATAGAAATCGTTGAGATGTACCAGGCGTGCCCCCTGCTTTTGAGCCAGCCGATGAAGCCGCCAGCCATTGAGCAGCAACAACGGCACATACTGTAGCAAATCGGCCTTGCGCCGACTAATTTCCACGAACGGCAGTTCGTGTACCGCGTAGCCATCGGCTTCCAGCACGGCCCGGCCGGTGCTGCCGGTGGGCAACACATACTCAAAGCGCATACCCGGCCGCAACGGGCCGGTGGCGTGGCGCATGGCATTGAGTGCGCCAGTCACGGCGCGGGAGTTATCGACGACGAGCACCAGCGGAGAGTGCTTATCCACGGCTCACCTCCTCTACCAATTGCACCCACTGCCCAAAAATACGCTCGCGCGTGAACTCCTGCATACGCTCGCGGGCCAGCCGGCCCAGGCGCTGTCGCTCGGAGGCATCGGCGAGTAGCGCGGCCATGGCCTCAGTCCACACGGCCTGGTCGGCAGCGAGCGTGGCGGGCTGCGTAAGCATGGGCAACAACATACCAAATGCTCCGCGCTCGGCGTGGCGTAGGGGAGTGGCGGGAGCCCCGGTAGCGGGAGCCAACATTTCGCGGGGCCCGGTAGGACAGTCGGTACTTAGCACCGGCAGGCCGCAAATCATGGCCTCGCCCAAAGCCATCGGGAAGCCTTCCCAGGAGGAAGGAAACACGAAGGCTGTGGCGGGTCGCAGGTACTTGAAAGGGTTTTGCTGCATACCCAGAAAATAAACATCGTAGTCGGGGGTAAGCTGGGCCATGCTTTCCCAGGCAATGTACACGCGCAGGCCCAGCTCGCGGGCACGTGCCGTAAGCATCTCGCGCAGCTCCCCGTCGCCCACAAAAACAAGCTTGGCTGGCTGCCGCCGTAGCAACGCCGCAAAAGAGTCGAGCAGCGGGGCTTGATTTTTTTGCAGAGTCAGCCGTCCCGAAGTCACTAGTACCGGTGCGGCAGCATACACCGCTGCCTCGGCCGCCGACAAAGGCTCGTGACTTTTCGCTTCAATCTGAGCTACTTCAAAAAAATTATTGATGGTCAGCAGTTTGCTCGGCTTCACCCCAAACCCTTCGATGAGTTCCGGAATAATATCGCGGCTCACCGTCACGATACGGTCGGCCCGGTTGTAAAGCAGCGGTATCAGCACGTTTTTACGCAGCCAGCCCACTGGCCCCCGAATGTTGGCATCATGCAGCTTCGAGCCGTGCACACAAAGTATCGTTTTGCCTGGGCCGCCGCTCAGCAGGTTTACATAGTCGGCCCCTTCGAGGTGACTGATGACCACGGCTGGCTGCAGCCGCTCGCGCAGTTGGCGCAGGCCGCTGATGCGCCGCCGGAAGTTTTGGATTTTGGCCAGTGTGCCCCCTCCCCCGCTCACGTCTAGGCTCACCACCGGGTTGCCGCTGGGGTACAGGTCGCCGCCTTCCAGGTTGAATACGGCTTCGGTTATAGCATATTGCTTGGCCAATTCCACGCTATGGTCGTGAAATACACGTTGCGCCCCCCCCAGCCCCAGGTTTGGAATGAGTAATAGAATTTTAGTGGAGAACGTTGTTGTCATAGCAGAATGCCTCAATAGTTAGTGTTGCAGCAGCGCTGCTAGGCGCTGGCGGAACCCGGTCGGGTCTACGCGGAAACCGCCCGAAAATTGCTGAGAGCCTGGCAGACCAATCAGGCCATCGCAATGATAACCCAACTGATTGGCCAACATTATATTGTGAAAGGGGAAATATGTCGCGGGCGGATAAATCTCCAGTAGCCCCAAGGGACGGCCACCCCTGAAAATGATGTTAGCCAAGCCCGCCCCATGAATACCCACCACGTAGCGGGCCTGTCCCACAGCCTGAATTTGCTCCGGCAAAGTTAATTCATCAAAGTCCAACACTTCGAAGCCCATCTTCTGGCAAATACCCGCTATTTCCGCATTATTCTCGATAAAGCGCAGCCGCTTGGGGCTGTGGGTGATAAATAGCCGCCGGTTATATGAGCCAGTACCAATCCGGTCTTCAGGCCGCACCATCTCCAGAATGCGGCGGTAGTAGTGTGGTGTATGGGTCAGTGGCTTGCAAAAATAGGTGCGGTGGGGTGCAACCCAAATTGTCGCTAAATTCGGATTAACTTGTGTCATGACAACAGCACCTACCACCGCCATGAGCAAGGCTGAATATCTGGCATTGGCCGAGCAAAAATACGACGATTTGCAGGCGCTTGCGACCCAGCCAACGTTTTACGGTTACGAGAAATCCTTTGAAGCCATCTGGATGGATTTAGGCCGTCAAGTGTTGGAGCGCAACGTCGGCGTTGTGCCGGCTGACCGCCGAAAAAAAAAAGATGACGACCCGCTTTGGTCAGATTCACATAGCGAACAATCAGGCATTTAGCCATCATCCGAACGGGTTTGGCATCAGCCCCTACCTACAGGAGAAACTGGTTTTTTTGGGGCAATTCGAGGTCTATCAACAGGCCGCCGCGTTGGTCGAAATGTTGCTGGGCCTATCCGTGGGGGCCAGCCAAATTGACCGCCTGACGCACTTTTACGGCGGGGCCATCGCCGACGATATAGACCTGGCCGCCGCCGATGCCGCCGCCGTGGGGGTCGTCTACGCGCAGGCGGACGGGGCCATGCTGCTGACTGACGAAGGCTACAAAGAAGTGAAACTGGGCCGTATTTTTGCGGCTACAGCCCTGCAAACGAGCGCCGTAGAGGAGCGGGGCGGGCACATTGCCTCATCCGTTTTTGTGGGCCATCGAGGGAATGCGGCGGCGTTTGGGGTCAAATTTGCGACGCAAATCGCCCCCTACAACGGCCGGGCGCGCGACCTGGTTTTTATCAGCGACGGGGCGCTGTGGCTGCGTCAGCTGATGGAAAAAACGTGTCCGCAGGCAACGCTGATTTTGGACCTCTACCACGCCATGGAACACATTGGCCAAGCCGGAAAGGCGGGTCTTGGGACCGGACAAGCGGCTGCCGACTGGTTTGATATACAACGCAAATTAATATTAGACAGTAAGTTATACGAAGTATTGACAAACCTCCAGCAGTTGAAAATAGCCCCTGCCTTGCGCCATTCCGTCGGTGCGTACCTGCAATCAAACCGCGACCGGATGGATTATAAATCGTACCGCGAACGCGGGTTGTTGATTGGCTCGGGGGCCATCGAATCCGCTCACCGCACGGTGATGCAACGGCGCTTAAAGCGGGCGGGGCAACGCTGGAGCAACAACGGCGCACAGCGGGTCTTGACCCTGCGCGTTTGCGCGATGAGTAATCGGTGGCACTTGGTACGACAACGCATTGAACCCTGCAACCCACTCAGGCAGGAATAGCGACAATTTGGGTTGTACCCAGCAAAAGAGCGAATTAAGGTGGAACATTCCATTGGCGGCTTAAAAAGATATCGCATTTTGAGCGATAGAATCAGACTGCACCATAACCAACTGTATGATGATGTATTAGAGGTCTGTGCTGGCCTCTGGAATTTTCACTTAGTACCTGATTTATAGATCGCAACAAGTCTAAAAAACAGAACCAAGCATTCCCGGCCACGTCCACAAGCAAACCTTGTTATAGTTATACCCGAATCAGCGTTGTAGCAACACCTCCAAACGCTGCCGTAATTCGTCGGTATCTACCCGAAATCCGCCCGAAAAAGCCTGCGTTCCCGGTTGTCCAATCAGTCCGTCGTACTGAAAGCCGAGTTGATTTGCCACTAAAATGTAGTGAAAAGGAAAATGAGTGGCCGGTGGGTAAATTTCCAATAATCCCATCGGCTGTCCGCCCCGAAACAGCATGTTTGCTAACCCGGCACCGTGAATACCCACCACGTAGCGGGCCTGCCGCATGATACGAATTTGCTGCGGCAGCGTCAATTCATCAAAATCAAGCGTCTCAAAACCAAGCTCTTGGCACACATTCGCAACCTCGGCGTTATTCTCCACAAAACGTAGCCGCTTGGGGCTGCGCATGATAAAAATGCGTCGGTCTTGACTGCTGGTTTCCTGCCGGTCTGCGGGACGAACCATGTCCAGAATACGCGAGTAAAACTGCGGCGTGTGTGTCAGTGGCTTACAGAAATAAGTTCGGTGACTACGAATGTATTGCGTGTCCTGTACTACCCAACGCCGGTCGCGCAAATACGGGTGGCTCAGAAAATACTGAAAATAGGCCCGGTCGTAAAGTTTTTTACTAATTAAAATCGGTACACTCGGCAATAATTTCAGCTTTTCTTCCAGAAAAAAAAGCTTGGCCAATACGTCGTTGTAGAAATGATAATAATTTTCTTCTCCCGTGTCGCGCAACGATATCAATTCCGCGTATTCTTCGAGCGGCGCGTTACAGAGCCTCTTTATTTTACCAGCGGGCTTGGGCAAATACGGAACCCGGCTAAATCCCAACGAAGGGTAAATCAACTTGTTTTCGAGCGACATAGCCCACCCGTAATGTGGCTCGATAATGCACGGCTTATCATAAATTAACAAATATTCGTCCTGCGTCCAGTCGATATTATCCTGCTCAAATTGCTGCCGCAGACGCGCGTCAAGATGGGTCGTTTCGGGCGTATAAATTCGAAAGGGATAATCGTCGCGCCGGATAATAAAATCCGCTTGTTGAAAAGGCTGTTCTGGGAATCGTATTTTATCAATTGTTTTTATTCTGGCCTTATTTACTGCCAGTTGCACCTGCCGCAGCAAAACGAGCGGCAGTAGTTTCTTTAATGTCTTTTTTATGCTCTCCCGCATGGCTGATAGGCAAATTACGTTGATGACAACCTTGTCGGTGCCAGTTACAATCTGATGGAGTGCAACCCAAATTGTCGCTTCCACCCTTCGGCAATGGTGCCGGATTTACGTTGTTATCGGCCCAGGCACCAACGGTGGCCCATTCAGCGCTACGCGCAGGGCTGACAATACGACAATTTGGGTTGCACCCATCTGATGTTATGCAGGTGGGGCGATTGGCGCGGGGCTGTGCCCCGTGCCAAAGTGCCGCAGGCTTCCAGTCTGCAATCGTTGAACGGTTCAGTGCAACTATTTCGGTCGGAGGTACGGGTTGAAAACCCGCAGCACTAAGTCACAGAGCATAGCCCCGCGCCAACCGCGAGACAACAGCTACAATAAATGCTTCACGGAAGCCAGAAACCGCCGCCGCCACAGTACGGTAGGGTCGGCTCTCAATGCTTTGGCCAGGTAACGCAATGTGTCGAAGCGGCGACTTTTGGCCAGCGCCAGCGTCAGGGTGATGAAGGTGTAGCGGTTGGCCACGAAGTACGCCACCTGGCCAGCGTAGCGCCGCCGGAAAGCCGCGTTGGCGACCATCAGGTTAGCGAAAAGCTCGTCGCGCTGCCGTACTGCTTCCGGGGCCACGGTGTTGAGGCTGCGGCCGGCGTGCTCGCGCAGGCAAAAAGTGCATTCGCTGATGCTGTGGAAAGTGTACTCGCTGGCCAGGCGCAGCCACAGTTCCCAGTCTTCGGCAGAAGCCAGGCGGCGGTCTTCCTCGAAGGGGTTGGCCAGGGCGATATCGCGACGCACGAACACCGTGTTGCAGGCCAGGTGGTTGTTATCAATCAGGGCCTCGTTGGTAGGGCGGCTAAAATCGTTTTCGCGGGCCAGTACGTGGCCGTCGGCTCCAATAATCTCATAGCCGGTGTGTACTACTTCCACCTCGCCGTGCCTGGCCAGGTACTCGCACACGGCCAGCAAGTGGCGCGGGTACATCTCGTCGTCGGAATCAAAGAAATTAACGTAGGTGCCGCGCGCGCGCTGAGCACCGTAATTGCGGGCAGCCCCGCGCTCGCCGTTTTCTTTGTAGTAATATGCAAGGCGTGGGTCGGCAATCGTTGCTACTACTTCGGCGGTGTTGTCCCAACTGCCGTCATCGACTATTATCAGTTCAAAGTTTTGGTACTCCTGCCTCAAGATGGTTAGCACGGTTTCCCGAACAATGTCTGCCCGGTTGTAGCAAGGCACAACAATTGAGAAAAAAGGCACTGAGGGGGCGGAAGTATCCACTATCAATCTAATAAAGGTGACTTAAACTTGGAGCTAACAGGCGCAACATAATATATTGCTCAACAGCACAAATAAAATGAGAATATAAAATCAAAGCGGTTGGCCCCGTAGCAGCTTACCGTATTGCTGCAACATTTGCTGGCGATGTTCAGATGCACCTCTCATTAACAGGAAATTAGCCATTTTTGTCAGGTAGTAGACCTTTGTAGTAGCCCATCCGTATTCACGCACAAGAAAGGTATCTTCGTTTTGCAGAATCATATTTCCTTGATTCAGACGCTTTTCTTTCTTTGTGCTTTGTGAGAAATGGTGCATTACCCGGGCCTGGGGCACGTATTTTATATTATAGCCAAGCTTACGTACGGTATAGCTCCACTGCAAATCCTCGGCATACATAAAGAAATCATCGGCTAGTTGACCTCCAGGCATTTTATCAATTACGCCTCGTTTGAGATGATAGTAGGTACCCCACACCCAATCAGGATACAATGGCTCATCATGGGAAAAAAAGGCCCCTTGCAATATTCGGCCCCGCTGTTCGGCCGACATAAATTTTTGTAGGCGCAGTAGTTCCACCAATTGTAAGTTGATGGATGGGAATCGGCCACAGGAATGTTGTATCCGTCCGTCTGGATATTCCAGCCGAGCCGTAGTCAGGCCTAGTTTTGCATCTGCCATAAGCTCCTGATAGGTCAGTGTCACAGCATCATTCAAACAAGCGGCGTCGCTATTAAAAAGCAGAATAGTTTCGCCGATAGCGTGACGTATACCGAGATTATTCCCTTTCGCAAAACCTGAGTTATCCGGATTGCGCACCAGTTTAATGGTTGGAAACCGCTGTGCAAATAGACCGGGGTCGCACTCCGTGGAGGCATTATCAACCACAATAATCTCATAGCTAACCCCATGGGTATGCCTGATAATAGATTCGACGGCTTCGCTGGTAAGCTGAAAGGTATTGTAATTGATAATGATTATTGAAACCTGCATAGTAGACTACTTGGTAGCGGCTAACACTTTCGTGTAAAGCTGCTCGTGAGACGCTATAAATTGCTCCATGTCAAATCTGCAACGGATAAGCAAAGCAGCCTTGCCGTGCTGCGCCAGCAGGCTTGGATTGTTAACGTACTGCTCCATATGGTGGAGCAAGCTTGAAACGCGGGGAGTAGAATCCTCTTCCATCTCAATAAGAAAGCCTCCTGGTTCATTATCCGCTGGCGTAATGATTTCCGGAATGCCACATAAATCACTGGCGATAACTGGCACCTGATGCTCAAAAAACTCGACTATACTCAATGGCAGGCCTTCAGAGAAGCTGGATGGAACCAAACCAACGTCGCAAACCGACATATAGTAATGAGGGTCATCAACACTGCCCACGAAGATGATATCTGGATGCTGGCTGCCTAGCTCGGCTTTTATTTCGTCGATGCACGACCCTTCGCCCATGCAGAGCCATACCAAGTGGCGCTGCGGGTACCGGCGCTTCAGCTCCAGGTAAGCAGCCAGGGCAAAGCGCCAGCCCTTCTGCTCGGTGCCACGGGCAATCATGCCGAACACCAGCGCGTCGGCGGGAATACCCAACGCTAGTCGGACAGCGGACGCGTCAGGTAGCGGCTGCTGGTGGCGTACGACGCCGTTATAAATCGTCGTGACGGGCGTACGGAGCCGCTCCGCCGGAGCCGCCGGGCGCTTGGCCTTCAGGCTTTCGTACTCGGCTTTGTGGTCGGTGGCCAGCACTTTTTCCCCGTAGGCTCTCAGTTGCGCCGAGTCATCGTGAGTGTTGCCTTCCCTCAATACCCGGGCGGTGTATTCTGATACAGCCACAATGGCCTTAGCCTTGTTGGCGTACGGGTAAAAAGAGGTATCACCGACCTTCAGCAACATGGTGTAGCCGTTGTGGTCGGTAATGACGACAGGCACCGACAGGAAGCGGGCAACTTTTGTGAGCCGAGAATGCGCTACTAATATCTCGTGCCCATGCACCAGGTCAATCTTATGCCGGATGAGCACATAGAAGAAAATCAGTGTCTTGCAGGCCTCGTGAAAACCGGCGTAGCCCGTCAGGCGCTTGAACAGGCCGTTCATCTTCCACAGTACCCGATTCAGCACGGGGAAAACGGTCATGTCGAGCAGCCTGACTTTTGGGCTGAGATACGATTCTATCATGCCGGCATCCACGAGCTGCTCACCATGGTTGAAATAAAACACTTCGTGCTGCTCGGCCATGCCCGAAGCCAATGTGAGCGCAACGATGTGCGAGCCCGCTTTCTGCAAATTCAAGGTGGTATATAGAACTCTCATCCTTAGGCAGCAGTAGAATGAGATGCACCAACAGCTGTTTGAAAAGCTTCTTCGTACTGCGCGGCGCAAGCAGGCATTGTAAACCGTTGACTGGCTTCAAGCGCATTGTTCTTATGGGCCGCGTAAAGAGATGGCTCAAGGTAATACTGGCGCATGGCGGCGGTTAACATAGCCAGGCTGGGTATGTATGTAGCTGCGTCTACATCGATAAGTATTCCCGTGGGACCGCTCGTGGGTTCTAATAGCTCTGGAATACCTCCCACTCGGGTAGCAATAGACGGTTTGCCACTAACCATGTATTCAATAATTGCCAGCGGTAGCGCTTCGGCCCGGAAATAGGTTGGGAGTAATCCTACATCAAACCCAGCCATGTAAAAATCAGGATTTGGCACCTGCCCAGTAAAAAGAATATCAGTATCGGCAGCGCATTCAGCTTGTAGCTGCTTTAAATAGTCGCTGCCGCCAACCAGCACCAGCCGAACTGGCCGTTCCTGGGCTAATGCCCGCACAGTACGAAAGGCCTGCACGGCATATTCCCATCCCTTTTCGGCAATCCCGCGTGCCACCATACCAAACACAAATGCCTCTGGCGAAATACCCAATGCCCGGCGAACATCGGCTGCCACGTAAGGCTTGGTCACCACGCCATTGTAAACCGTTTGGATGGGTGGCAGGTCTGAAAAAGCATGTTCCAAATTGAGCTGGCAGTAGTTTGATACGGTCAGAATACGCTGTGCACTACGCAATACCGGCAGAAAATCGCAGCGGCCTTCAAACAGGAATTTGTTGTATTCGCCGTGCTCAGTAATCACCATTGGAAGGCCCAGTCGTTGGATGACCGGTGCACAAATTGCATCCGAAAACGTGGCGTGGCTGCTCACCAATTCAATGCGGTGCTGTTGCAGGCAAGCTGCCAGGTAGGCTTCCTGCCGCTGGCGATAGAATATGGCCGGCCGGCCCAAGCGCTGTTGCAACGCATTGACTTTATAAGCCCAAAAGGAGGTAAGCGGATTATCAGCCATTGATAATACCTTCACTTCCGGTGGCAGCAGACGAGCCACTAGTTCATGGTCAATCAACTCCGCCCGCTGATTGAACACAAACACGGTGTGGCCCCGGCGGTGCAGCTCGGCGGCCAGGTTCATCGCCAGCACCTCCCCCCCTCCTACTTGCAACGACCACGTGGAAATCAGTATTCTCATTGTTTGGGCTTTTCTTCTCTCATTAGCCACCGGCCGTTTTGTCTGGGTGCTGAACCAGTGTTTTTCCGGCAATGGTTCCCACCGCTAGCCGCCGGGGGATACTTATACGTGTTTGGCGACCAGCTCATCGTATGTATGAACGGCGGCTATGCGCCCGTTCTTCAACTCGTAAATCCGGTCACACTGCCGCAGTGTGGTAATGCGGTGAGCAATGATAAGAATCGTAATGTCAGTACTTGAAAGCTTATTAATAGCCTCATTCACCTCTCGCTCGGTCTGATTATCCAAAGCACTAGTGGCTTCGTCCATCACCAATATCTGCGTTTGCTTATACATAGCCCGGGCTATGCCGATTCGCTGCCGCTGACCGCCAGATAGTTTTGCCCCACGTTCCCCAGCGAGCGTATCGAGACCTTGCGGCAGTGATTTAACAAAATCTGCCAGCGAAGCCTGCTCCAGTGCGTAAGCCAAACGTTGCTCATCGGGGTGCTCCTCCCCCAGCACAATATTATCACGCAGTGAGCTCTCCATCAGAAACGTGTCCTGCTTAACATAGCCTACTAGCCGGTGCCAGGCCTCGGTATATTCGGCAGTGAGAGGTACTCCATCCACTTTGATATCTCCTCCTTGCTGACTATAAAAACGCAGCAACAAATTCATAAGGGTTGTTTTGCCAGAACCGGAACTACCGATGAAGCCTATTTTTTCCCCTTTTTTTATCGTGAAATTCACATCCTGCAACACCACCTTGTCAGTTCCTGGAAAGGCAAAAGAAACGTGACTGAACTCAATCGCATGGTCAAAGTCGATGGTAGGACTCTGCGGTACTTTGTGGGTTTGCCACTCTGCTTCGCGGAATGCCTCTAATGCTTCCATGGTGTAGAAATTCTGCTTTATGGTCACCAAGGCCGAAAGAACCCGATTGACCGAAGGCATAAGGCGGTAAGCAGCAGCGGCAAACAGCCCCACAAGCGTCACCAGGTTTGCGGTATTGCCTGACAACAAAAGTGAATACAGAAATATGGTGACGATGGCCAGTATAGCGACCATCTCGATAACCCGCAGAGGCAACATGTTGTACAAATAGGCTTTTGCCTCCATTCCTTGAATGAGCCGCTGATTTTCGAAAATGCGGTCACGAAATCGACCTAGCTTATTTGCTAACTTCAACTCCACAAAACCTGAGAATGTATCCATCACCATCGAATAGGCTTTGGGACGATTCTTATCGAGTTGATGCCCCAATTCCTGCGACCGGTTTTTAAGAAGCCGGTACATAAGGCCCGTAGTAGGTACTAGCGTCACTACCAGAATCACGAAGAGAATGGGCTGGTATATCAAAATACCCACCACAACAATAAAAACAATTATTACTTCGGAAAGAAGCACAAAAATCTGTCGCGTGATGCCATTCACATAGGATGTCGGTATTACCAACGCTTCGTTAGCCACCCGCGCAGTACCTATTTCCTGAAACTTCCAAAAAGGGAGTGTCGTGTATTTTTCAAATTGGTTATCAACAATTTTCAGGGCCACATCAGCTATAAACCGTACTTGCGCGTAACTAATCCAACTCGTAAATATGTTTTTTAACAGAAAAAAACTAAATATGAACAAGATGGCAAAAACCAGAAAGGCCTTTTCCGTATGAAAATTCATTGTGGTATAGAGCCACGAAGCCCACTTTGACTTCTGCACCGAGCCGGGCTCTGAAGCCAGCATTACTACGGGCACTAAAGATGCCAACCCAAACACATCGAGCAGCGAAGCAATAATCTGAAGCACGAACATCAGTATTGCCCGGCTTTTCTCTGCTGGCGACAAGTAGTGCAGCAGGCTTCTAATTGAAACCGCTACTATATTTCCTTTGAACATTTGATGCTATAACTGTAAGAATATCATGGCGGCGCCTCTTATTCATCCCCTTGACTACCTACAAAGGTAAGGAACGAATAGGTGGCTCACTCTGAAAAAGCACCAATCCGCATTTTCAGAGCGCACCAAACGGTTAAAAATAAGTCGTTTTATTAAGCTATGGCCCAGCATTTTCACTGTATGTGGTACGCCAGTAGACATGTAATAGTTATAAGCGTTTGTTAGGCATTGCACATAATTGGTAGAAAAAAGAAATCAGCCAAGTTACTTCCTTTTCCTCATCCGACCTAAGATGTGCGAAACGGACCTGACTGATTTCCAGTGGTAAGTTATTTAAGAAATCCTGCCCGATACGCGCCGCCGCAAGCACTCACTGCACCTGGCCGCGCAGATGCCCACCGAACTCGTGCTCCACGCGCTGGAACAAGCCCTGACGTTGCGCCAGCCCGCACCCGGGCTTATCGTCCACGCCGACCATGGGAGCCAATACACCAGCGCCGCCTGCCGCGCCCGCACTGTCCAGGCGGACGGGCTGCCCAGCTTCAGCCAGCCCGGCAACCCCTTCGACAATGCCCAGGCCGAAGCCGGCTGGAGCACGCTCAAAACTGATTTACTGCCCGGCGGCAGCCCCTTTGCTTCGCTGGAAGAGGCCCGGCTGGAAGTGGCCCATTACCTCGACGCCTACTTCAACCTGGACCGTCGGCACTCCGTCTGGGCTACCGCTTACCCCACCAATTTGAACACGACCTGAAAACCAACCTACCTTAGTTCATTGTCTGTTTTACCTAGACCAACCCATACAGTCCACATTACCGCCGCCCCAGCAGTCGCTGCAGCTTGGTTACCTGCTGACCGGTCACGCCCAGTTTGGCCAACATATATAGTCCCCAGCTTTTCAGCGAGTGGTCGTCCTGCCAGCGCACGCGCAGCCAATACGCGGCTTGCGGGCTACCAATCTGGTATAGCAGTTCTGAGCGAAGGCGCATCTGGACAATGATGGCGGCATCAGCCTCGGGGCTAAAACCGCGTTGTTTGTCGAGTAGCGCCAAAGAACCTTCCTCCATCTGTCGCATGCGTGTATTAAAAGCCGCATTAGCATGACGCCGGTAGCGGGCGCTGACTTTAGGTGAGTAAAGAAATTTGTACTCTTTTGCCAACCGCAGCCACATGTCCCAGTCCTCAAAGGGTAACGTCTCGTCGTACAGCCCCACTTTATCGTAACACGAGCGCCGTACAAGCGTACCCATTGCAGCAATAACACAGGACTTCAACAAAACGATATATACCTCCTCCGGATGGGGAATAGCAAAGTCATCCGGTTGTGGAATAGTCTGCCCTTCGCTATTCATGAACTCAATTGCACTGGTTATCACTCCGATTTCGGGTGGAGAATTAAGCAATATAGGCACTTGAACAGCCAGTTTATCAGGCAAGTACACATCATCAGAGCCGATGATGCAAATGAACTCACCTTTCGATTGCGTCACAATATCATTACACACTCGACAAACCC
This sequence comes from Hymenobacter siberiensis, assembly GCF_018967865.2. Classification (NCBI taxonomy): domain Bacteria; kingdom Pseudomonadati; phylum Bacteroidota; class Cytophagia; order Cytophagales; family Hymenobacteraceae; genus Hymenobacter; species Hymenobacter siberiensis. The sequence goes on along the minus strand of NZ_JAHLZY020000001.1, from coordinate 1,215,555 downwards.
CTAGGTTCGTACTATGCCGGATAAGCCGGCCATTTACTTCTGGATGAACTGCTAACCAAGTATCGGCTACCGTTACTGAATCGTCGGACGAGGCATCATCAACAATGAGTAGTTCTACGCACTGATAGGTTTGCAAGCGAATACTCTCAAGGGTTTCCCGCAGATATGAAGCATTATTGTAAGAGGCAACGCCAACTGTAACTAAGGGCAAATCCATAAGGTGGGTTTATTAATCTATGTACACTAATTAATCTTTAGGCTGCAAGCCGCGGTCCGTTTCGCAGTAGGTACGCTGGCCATCGGCAGAACGCCAGCAACCAGGTCCGTCAGCTAACAGCTTTTCGCCGGTTTCGTCCACCCACCCGTGCTGCCGGGCAGGGTTGCCGTATATCAGTGCATAATCTGGCACGTCGCGGGTAACTACCGCACCAATGCCAACTAATGCATACCGGCCTACTGTTGTACCGGCCAAAATGGTGCTATTAGCCCCCAGTGAAGCCCCTTTACGCACCAAAACGGGCCTTAAGGTATAGTCCCGGTTTTTGCTTCTTGGATGAATATCATTAGTAAATACCACGTTAGGGCCAACAAACACGTCGTCTTCCAAAGTGGTGCCATTCCACAGGTAAATACCGCACTTTAACGTCACATTGTTACCTAACACCACTCCCGATTCGGCAAAGCAATGGTCACAAATATTACAGTTTTGCCCTACCCGAACGCCCGCCAACAAGTGCACAAAAGCCCAGATGGTAGTGCCTTCGCCAACGGCAGTCGTTTCTACCAGCGAGGAAGGGTGAACAAAATAATTTTGAGTATTCATAGTTGACCTTAATTGTTATTTGGCTATTGAATTCATTTCAAAATCTAAAGCATATTATTTTCAACTAGCTTCGCGTATTCGTAGTAGCTGCGGATATAATCTGATTCCGCGTATTCCATGGAGGCCAGGCACAGCAACACGGCATCCGGGCCAAATTTTATTTCGCGCCAGCACATACGAGGAATATAGAGCACCTTGTCAGGGTTGTCGAGAACAAAGGAATGACGTAATCGGTCAGGCGTTTCAACCGTCATTTCAAGGACACCGCTTAATGCGACGATGAGCTGCTCCAACTCGTAATGTGCATGGTGTCCACGGACTTTATTAGACGGAACTCCGAAGGTCCAGTAAGCACGTTTTATCGAAAACGGCAAATTATCACCCTCAGCAACTACTAGTTGTCCAATATCGGTTGAACCAATGTTAGATAAAGTTATAATATGAGGTTTAGACATCAGAAAATTTTAAATTTGTGTACTTACGAGCATTAAAATCGATTAAATTTCTTTAGAATCAGAAATACACCTATAAGTTAGTAAAAACGAAAAAAAGAGCTACTCCACCGAACTCTTATAAATATTTAGCTTCAAGCTTTGCAGGAACAAATAGCATAAGCAGGTGCTTATACATTCGCTTTTCGACTACTTCATACATTATGACAGCGGAGAGTAGATTCACAAGCAATACCAATGGCATTACCCATATAGCATCCCGTGGCAAAAGCCCTCTTGCCCAAACTGTATCGAGGGTGACCAGGATAACTAGTTGCATGATGTAAAAACTATAGCTAATTCGGGTGCAACCCAAATTGTCGCTTCCACCCTTCGGCAATGGTGCCGGATTTACCTTGTTATCGGCCCAGGCACCAACGGTGGCCCATTCAGCGTTACGCGCAGGGCTGGCAATGCGACAATTTGGGTTGCACCCGCTAATTCGCCCAAGATATCCCATCCATGCAGACCCCAATCAACGCAGAAGAATTGTTTGAGGGCCATATGCCTATAACACACTGCGAATACTTGCGGCCACAGTTGCCACATGCTCTTCAGTCATTCCTGGCCACATAGGCAAGCTTAAGCTGGTATCTGCCAGTTCTTCTGCAATGGGATAAGTGCCTTTGGCAATGCCCATGTGCGCGTAGGCCTGTTGTAAATGCGGAGGGACCGGGTAATGAATGAGTGTACCAACCCCCGATGTAATAAGATGCTGTTGAAGCGCATCACGCCGGGAGGTCCGCACTACGTAGAGGTGAAAGACGTGGGTGCTGCCTTGTGCAGTAACGGGTAATTGCAAATCGTCAATGCCTCCTAGTTGCTCGTCATACCAGCGGGCTACTTGTTGGCGCTGACGAGTCCATTCGGGCAGATGTTTCAGTTTTACCATTAAGGCTGCGGCCTGCAGCTCATCCAGTCGGGAGTTGTAGCCGATGACTTCATTATAATATTTCTGCTGGGACCCATAGTTGCGCAGCGTCTGAATTTTTTGGGCCAGGGCTTCGTCGTTAGTGGTAATAGCGCCGGCATCACCCAGGGCTCCCAGATTTTTTCCAGGATAAAAGCTGGTTCCATTGGCGTGGCCAAAGCTGCCCGTCAGGCCTCCATGAGCAGTGGCTCCCTGTGCCTGGGCATTGTCCTCAATTACGAGCAGATTGTGCCGCCGAGCAATTTCCATAATCTGTGTCATCTCACAAGCCTGCCCATATAAATGAACTGGCATGATAGCTCGGGTGCGTGCCGTAATGGCCGCCTCAATCCGGCGAGGGTCAATGTTGTAAGTAGTCGGGTCCGGCTCTACCGGTACAGGCGTGGCACCGACATACGAGACGGCCAACCAAGTGGCAATATAGGTATTGGATGGCACGATTACTTCATCGCCGGGACCAATACCCAGTGCCACTAACGACATATGCAGCGCATCAAGACCGTTTGCAACTCCAATGCAGTAGCGGGCACCAGAAAAAGCGCCGTAAGCAGCTTCGAAATCCCGCACGTGCTGGCCAAGTACATACCATTGCGAATCATAGACAGTTGCTATGGCCGCCAGGACTTCTTCCCGGATGGGAGCGTGCTGGGGCGTAAAGGAAAGAAAGGGAATCTTCATGTTTTATAAAAACCGCGAGCAGGTCAGCCAGGAGTCAAAATAATTAGTACGCTTTGGGTAAAAAATGGGTTAGTTACTTTTCACATTTTGCTACCGTCCTAGCGCAGCCTTTAGCTTCCGCCATGCTTGGCCCACCTCCGGGTAGTTGAAGTACGTTTCCAAAGCCCTGCTATACAACAGGTTCACCATGCCTTGCCGGGTAATCGTTTTCATAATGAATTGCCCGGCTTTGGCGCTGGGTGACTGCCAAAGGTACTCCGAATACAGAAAGCGGAGCTTATTTTCGCAGGCGCGGTGCCAGGGCTTATTGCGGCCATTGTAATGAATGATAATTTTATCGGCCAGAAACTTTCGGTATTCTCGCTTTGGAAGGTCATGTGGAATGTATGCTTTCATGAGGTTGTAGCGACTATCAAGCCGATGCCAACCCCCATTGAACACTACATTCAGTGCATCCTGGTCGTGGTACAACAACTTTTCGGCCTGGGTAATAATCACCTGTATTGCCTGCTCGGTAATCAATTGGTCACGCCACTTAGGCATATCCATGAGCAGCATACCCGAGTTGAAATAATCCTCGAGCCGGTTTATTCCAATTTCAGCGCGTAGGGGTACCTCTGCCTCCATCACGGCCCCAACGACAGCCTCGCCAAGGTCGGTTTCACATACCTCCCGTAAACTGCCAATTACGAGCATGTCTACGTCGAGGTACAGCAGCCGTTCAATATCTTGGGGTATCAAACGCGGAAAAAACAGGCGATAATAAGCCGCTAATGTTATGTAGGCTTCCGGCTCGTCAGGGCCAGGTACCGGGAAGCCATACATCACCTCCGGGCTAATATCATAAAAATGCATGTCGCCCCCTTGCTGCCGGGCATAGGCCACCAGGTTTGCTTTTTCAGCCGCTGGCACATCAGTAGCAATGGCATGCACCTGGATTGGGCAATCCTGGTTGTTGCGAAAAACAGATGTCAGCAGTACATACACGGGCGTAACGTACCCTTCATCGAAGGCTATTGCCACATGTATGACAGTTGCTTTTTTTTGCATAAACGAAACCTAAGTGAGAATACACCGCAACGAAGCGAATGTCTGGCTGCAGTGTATTATTCAGAGATATAAAAGACAAAGTTACGCATCTAATAGGGTGTAATTCAAAACTACGCGCTGCCACCGCCAAGCAGAAATTCGGGCTGGTGTCTGATGCCCTCAGTGGAGCCCAGAGGCAAGGGCCGATGACTCATGAAAAGGGCAGCGCGTAGTTTTGAATTACACCCCATCTAATATGGACCGCTTTATGGTTGTGTCGAATTCGGGAGGTGCAACCCAAATTGTCGCATTGCCAACCCTGCGCGTAACGCTGAATGGACCACCGTTGGTGCCTGGGCCGATAACAAGGTAAATCCGGCACTATTGCCGAAGGGTGAAAGCAACAATTTGGGTTGCACCCTTAACTTGTGTCATGACAACAGCACCTACCCCCACCATGAGCAAGGCTGAATATCTGGCATTGGCCGAGTAAAAATACGACGATTTGCAGGCGCTTGCGATCCAGCCGACGTTTTACGGTTACGAGAAATCCTTTGAAGCCATCTGGATGGATTTGGGCCGTCAAGTGTTGGAGCGCAACGTCGGCGTTGTGCCGGCTGACCGCCGTAAAAAAAGATAACGACCCGCTTTGGTCAGATTCATATAGCGAACAATCAGGCATTTAGCCATCATCCGAACGGGTTTGGCATCAGCCCCTACCTACAGGAGAAACTGGTTTTTTTGGGGCAATTCGAGGTCTATCAACAGGCCGCCGCGTTGGTCGAAATGTTGCTGGGCCTATCCGTGGGGGCCAGCCAAATTGACCGCCTGACGCACTTTTACGGCGGGGCCATCGCCGACGCTATAGACCTGGCCGCCGACGATGCCGCCGCCGTGGGGGTCGTCTACGCGCAGGCGGACGGGGCCATGCTGCTGACTGACGAAGGCTACAAAGAAGTGAAACTGGGCCGCATATTTGCGGCTACAGCCCTGCAAACGAGCGCCGTAGAGGAGCGGGGCGGGCACATTGCCTCATCCGTTTTTGTGGACCATCTAGGGAATGCGGCGGCGTTTGGGATCAAATTAGCGACGCAACTCGCCCCCTACAACGGCCGGGGGCGCGACCTGGTTTTTATCAGCGACGGGGCGCTGTGGCTGCGTCAGCTGATGAAAAAAACGTGTCCGCAGGCAACGCTGATTTTGGACCTCTACCACGCCATGGAACACATTGGCCAAGCCGGAAAGGCGGGTCTTGGGACCGGACAAGCGGCTGCCGACTGGTTTGATATACAACGCAAATTACTATTAGATAGTAAGTTAGACGAATTATTGACAAACCTCCAGCAGTTGAAAATAGCCCCTGCCTTGCGCCATTCCGTCGGTGCGTACCTGCAATCAAACCGCGACCGGATGGATTATAAATCGTACCGCGAACGCGGGTTGTTGATTGGCTCGGGGGCCATCGAATCCGCTCACCGCACGGTGATGCAACGGCGCTTAAAGCGGGCGGGGCAACGCTGGAGCAACAACGGCGCACAGCGGGTCTTGACCCTGCGCGTTTGCGCGATGAGTAATCGGTGGCACTTGGTACGACAACACATTGAACCCTGCAACCCACTCAGGCAGGCATAGCGACAATTTGGGTTGCACCCCAAGTTAATCCGAATTTAGCGACAATTTGGGTTGCACCCTTAGTAGTAGATGCATCGGGTGCTCGACAAACCGGTAAAGCAGAATGGCAACTAGATTGATAATGATAAATTTGCCTAAAATATTGTGCGTGATGTAATCATTCAGCAGGAAGTCAAGAACGCCCACATGGATGAGGTAGAAAGAATACGAGCTTTTTCCCAACAAGTCGAACAGTGGGGTTTCCAGAATACGTCTCATCCAGTTCTGTTCGTGAAGCAGCCCCCACAAGAACAGCACGATGCCACCGGGCAGAATAGCATTCCTAACTAAAAACGAACTGTAGTTGTCCATATGCCATACGGCAGTTGCGTAGGGCGTATTACGTTCAAAAAAGCAAATGGCACCCATACAGAGGGCCATCCAGATAATACCCAAGACAGTAATAAGTCCTCCTTTTTTTTCTTGCACGGGATACTTGCGCAGGTACAATGCCATGCCCATACCAGCCAAGAACTCCAGGCACCGCCCAAAGAAAGTCCAGTCAAGCATGAATTTGACAGAGCCAAAAAAGCCAAGCAATTGCCCGGGGAAATTACTGCCTACTGCGACCAGCAATATGCCAATCCCGAAGAGCATAACTGGGTAAAACACTAGCCGCCACCGATTCCGCCTCAGCCCCAGCAGCAGAAATGGCGCGCTCAGGTAGAAACATTCCTCCACCGTCAACGACCAGCCCTGGCCTGCCATCGTGAACCGATAACGGTCGAAAAAACCACGCAGGAAGGTGAGGTTCAAAAAGACAACCAAGAACTTATCTTTTAAATTATAAAACTTCCACAAGCGTGAGGGGTCGTACCCAGCATTTATAATTGTCCCAATCAGAGTCGCGATGGTTACCAGAAAGTACATAGGGTAAATTCGGGCCACCCGATTTTGCAAATACCGCCGGGCCCATTTCCAACTCAACTCAATATTCTGCTCGTAGCGAACGGTAATTAGGAATCCGCTCAGCACAAAGAATACGGAAACCCCAATGGATAGCGCGCTAAAAAAGTGGAAGAGGCCGTCGTGAAATAGGCTTTTGGGACCAACGCTGTTAAAGGGATTATCATGCGACAGAAACACCATGTATGCGGCTATTGCCCGCACGCCGGTCAGAACAGGAAAATACTGGCCTTTCAAGGCAGTTCCTGGCACTTGTCTTTCAGTAGTAGTATTCATTAGTATTCATTGATGCTTATTTGTTCTGATTCGGACCGCTCACTGCCCGCACTACATATAGCGGCCGCTTTCGGGCAGCGTCCAGTCCGCGCCACACGTATTCACCAATCCCCCCCAGCGCCACCATCTGGAAAGCCGATACGAAAAGCAGCACCACAATGAGCGTAGTCCAGCCGGCGGGCTCGTTAGGATTGGCAATTTTGAGAGCGATAATATGGAGGCCGTAGAACAAGGCCACTCTACACTACTATTTTTTCGAAGCCTCTCGCGGCCTCTCATTCAACTTCGATTTTCAGCCTTTAGAGGCTTTTTCGGAATGAACCGAAGGCGAACACAAACTGAATAAAAGTGGCTTCAGACGCTGTTGGGACACTTACAAATTTTTAGTAGGGTAGAGTGGAACAAGGCCACAGCTCCTAAGATGAGGCCCAACACTGAAATGGCGCAAATGAGTACAAAGGAGAAGGTTAACAGCTAATCAACCAGCAACTTGATTATTTCAGGAAGGGTCTACCGCGACTCGCCAATATTGTACTTGCAGCGGATGTACGTGATGCTGACACAAGTAAACTAGCCACACCAGTGTTTACCACTCACACGAAAATAAGAAATTGCTGTCGATGTATAGCCCAAGAAAAGGCAAAGCAAATGGTAACAAATCCAGCATAAGCCCCGAAAGCTATTCCAATAGTCAGCCAATTCTGCTCTCGCCATCTGCCTAACACGGCACGCCACTCGAAGCATAGCACTGCGTATAAGAGCAGATGAGCAGGCAGCAAAAAGCGGTTCTCAGTAGCAACTATACATCCTATAATACAAGGCAGGAGCCACGCCAATAATGATATCGTTTGAATAAGATTTATAGCCCTTAGCCTCGTACGGCATCTCCAGAGTATCAATAACACCCCAAACCACATCGAATAATTGACTGTTGGCATTAGCCACGTAAACTGTTGTATGGGCTGGCGGATATAAGGCGTGTTATGGTGTTGGTCCAACCCATTGAATAGCCGCGATAGGTAGATGGTCCCGGCTGTAATTGGGTGGTATATAATCACATTTAGGTATTCGGCAAAGCTTTTAAATATGGCATCTTTAATACCGGTCTGTTGGTAACCTGCCTCTCTTAACAATTGCTCCGCCCTTGGGTCTCGATAAATGACCAATGCATTGCGTGCGCCAGGCGCACTACCAAAAGCGGTTTCAACTTTTTGCATCTTCAAGCCCCATCCCAGCTGTAATAGAGTAAGATTACTACTTTCCTTTGCTGCGATTTGTGCCAGTACTAAGGGAGTATTACGACCAAAATTAATGCGATTTATTTGCCACTGCGGCAGCAAGGGCAAAGCCATGCCAATTGTTAACAGTAGTATATTGCGCAGACGGATACCCCAGCCGATTGTTTTATGGGTGGGGCATCCCGCAAGCAGTAGCATGGGTGGTATACTGACAAGAAAAAATGGTCGAAAATTAAGAGCGGCTCCCAGTAATATCCCCGCAAACAATAGATTCCAAGGACGTAGCTGACTACTTATCAGTAACAACAGTGCTCCGCTAAAAGCGAGCATAGCCGGAAAATCAGAGAGTGTATAATTAAAGTAACCTCCCCAGAAAAACAAGCCAAGTGCAGCGAAAAACATACGTCTTCTGGGTGAAAATATGCTTCCGGGTCGGACAGCGTTATAAAGAGCGGGAAGTACCCAGCCAAAAAGTAAAGCAGCCTGTAACGACCCTAACAAAATGCTCATTAGGGAAGGTGTCATTCCTCCGTGAGCTACTACTATTCTGGGTACCATCAAGATTAGTGGAAAGAGGTAACCCCGTAGACTTGAATCAAAGCTAAGTAGTGAAAAATGACCAGTATCGTTAAAGTGAGATGCAAGGTACCAATATCCGTACGCATCAAAATCATATGGAATTGGCCCCTGGTAACCAAACAAAAGCAGTCCAGTAAAAACGAGGATAAAAACTCCTATTACACAGCGCAAATACAGACGGAATGCAGTAGACACTGAGGGCATTATGAAAGGGGATTCGGCAATCATTATGATTATAAGTAAAAATTTAAAAGGGCACTATACTAGTAGTCTAACAACCTGATGTTACGCAGCCAATTTGGTCAACATGTAGTGCATGGCTTTGAGTCCGCGCAAATAAAGTTGGGCTTTGAGGCGAAAATGGCCGATGCCTAATTGCCGGGTTATCTTCTCTAACTTGATGTAAGCCAGGATAGAAGAGAAGAAATGATTGGCCTGCGTTCCGATGGTTTTCGTGGGCGACTTGCCCATCGACGTGTTTTGCTTGAGCGATTTGTGATACTCCTCAATTTTCCACCTTTTCTGATAGATTATCGTCACTTGTTCCCAGGTCAAACTTGTATCGCTGCTCACCAGATATAACACCCTCTGCGAGCCGTCCTTGTTGGTAAAGACTTGCCGGACCACGAGCACCGCCTCCGCGACGCCCCGCAGCCAGACGCGCAGGGGCTGCCCCTCGGGGAAAACCAGCGTATCAAGGGCCTGAAACTCGCCGTTGCCGCGCCCCACTTCGCTCCGGGCTACGGTGCGCGAGGTGGGTAGGGCAAAAATAAAATCGTGGCCCAGTTCGCGCACCTGGTTCATGTTCTCGGCCGAGGCGTACCAGCTGTCGGCCAGCAGGTAGCGATAGGCCACTTGTTGTTGGGGCCACCCCGGTAGGGCCACGCGCAACATGGCGCGGAGCATTTCATTCTTCGTTAGCGGGCTTTTCTGGCTCACTTTCTGCGTTTTAGGGTCCGTTACGGCCTGTGTTTTTTCGACCAGCTCCACGGCAATCGGCACGGAGAGCGGGCCGGCGACGTAGAGCAGACTCACGAAATTGAGCCCTTTCACATACCGCCCCAGGCTGTGGTCGTAATGCGTACAGAGCAGGGCGTTGGCACCGGTGTGGGCCTTTTCCAGAATCGAATCATCGACCACCAGCACGGCGAAATCAGCCGCTTCCAGCGCCTGCTCGGCCCGTCGAACGAGCGGTTTGGCGTGGGCCCAGACCTGGCGCGAATCCAGGTACACGCTGCTCAACCAGCGCGTCACCTGGTCGTGACTAAGCTGTCCGTCGAAGAGGCGCGAGAGGCCCGTGGCCGACGTTTGGCCCGTCGAACTGATGAGATAATCCGTGTACAAATCCAGCATGATAACCAGCAGAAACGTAAATTTAACCCGTAAACCTACCGCATAACATCAGTGATTAAGTGGTGAGAACAAGAACCAAGCGCTCAATATCAGAAGCACTATAAAAAATACAGGCGCCACTTTAGTGTTAAGCAACAGTGTATCAAAAGATTGAACACTAAAAAAAGCGCCATACAACAGAATACTTGTATACCGACCGGTCCAGTTATGATAAAGCCGTACGCATCCATCTACAAACCCATTTTCTCTAAAAGAAAACGTGTTATGAAAATCGTCATCAGTTGGATGATTGAAGTATGACAATAAAATAAATGGTGTAAGTGCTAAGCCCTAATTAAACGAACAATGAGACCGGCGTAATCAATTGGTTATGAATATAAAAGCTGACAGCTATTAGCTAAAATATAGTGGCTTGGCACTTAGCGCGAGCTTTCTATCGATTTTCATCACTTCTAAGATTTTTTCTGTTGTTCTACACGATTTTCAAACGTGTAGTATTGAATGACTGTGACCTTACTGGGCAAAACTGGGCAAATGAAACCGAGTCTTGTTGATGCTACGTTTTTCTAACCTACTTCGTACACTTCTTTCACTACGTAGAGTGGGCGCTGGCGGGCGGCATCCAGCCCGCGCCACACGTACTCGCCAATGACACCAAGTGCCACCATCTGAAAAGCTGATACAAAGAGCACCACCACCATGAGCGTAGTCCAGCCCTGCGGCTCGCTGGGACTGACGAAGCGGAGAGCAATGATGTAGAAACCGTAAATGAGCGCCACCAAACCCAGGGCCAAGCCCACCACCGATATAGCCCGCACCGGCACGAAAGAGAAGGCAAGGAGCGAATCGATGAGCAGCTTTATTTTCTTGCTCAGCGTCCAGCGCGATTTCCCGATTTCGCGCTTGCGCCGCACGTAAGGAATGTTAACGTAGGGAAATCCCAGCCACACCATCAGGTAAAACACGTTGGAGTTACGCTCCTGCATGGCCACCACCTGCTGGCTCACCTGCCGGTCGAAGAACACGAAATCGAAACCGCCGTCGGGGATGTTTTTCAGCGCCAGGTGCTTCATCAGCCAATGAAAAAGCTGGGCGAACCACCGGCTGGGGCCGGTTTCCTCGCGGTCTTGCCGATTGCCGATGACGAGCTTAAAACCTTTTTGCCAGTACGCGTACATTTGCACCATCAGCTCGGGCGGGTCCTGCATATCGGCCGTAATCACGGCCTGGCAATCGCCGGTGGCGTGGGCCATGCCGGCCACGATGGCGTTGTAGGAGCCTACATTAGCGGCCAAATCGACGATACGGATTTTACCGGGATAGGCGGCCTGCGCCCGTTGCAGCGCCCCGATGGTGTCGTCGCCGGAGCCGTCGTTCACCAGCACGTACTCGAAGCTGACGTCGGCGGGGAAATTGGCTTCGTTAGCCACCAACTCCTGCACCGTGACGGGGATATTGTCCTCGTTGAAATAGCAAGGGACGATGACGGAGAGCTTACTCATTTATCAAGATATAATTTACCAATTGTCGCCGCTAAACGCCCGGCAACTGGCGGCTCGCCCGGTGCCGATAAACGCTACTGTTTAATTGGCAAATGAGCGCAATGCGGCGGCCACGGCGGCCACGTGGTCCTCGGTCATGCCCGGCCACATGGGCAGGCTCAGGCAGGTAGCCGCTAGCTCTTCGGCGATGGGGAACGTACCGGCAGGCAGGCCAAGGGCCGCGTAGGCTTGCTGCCGATGGGCAGGCACGGGATAATGAATGAGGGTGCCAATGCCCTGACTGGCCAGGTGCTGCTGCACGGCCTCGCGCTGGGCGTGATGGACCACGTAGAGGTGGTACACGTGGGTAGCACCGGGAGCGGTGTGCGGCAGGCGCAGCCCGGCAATGCCGGCCAGGTGGCGGTCGTAGAGGGCCGCTACTTCGCGGCGTTGGGCCGTCCAGCCGGCCAAGTGGGTCAACTTGGTACGCAACACGGCGGCTTGCAGCTCATCGAGGCGGGAGTTGTAGCCCACCACTTCGTTGTAGTACTTCTGCTGTGAGCCGTAGTTGCGCAGCACGCGCACACGCTGGTCCAGGGCAGAATCGTTGGTGGTAATGGCCCCGGCATCGCCCAGGGCCCCCAGGTTTTTACCGGGGTAGAAGCTGGTACCGTTAAGAATACCGAAACTACCGGTGACGCGGCCATCAAAAGTCGCGCCCTGGGCCTGAGCATTATCTTCAACTACGTGCAGGTTATGGGCAGCGGCCAGGGCCATGATTTCCGTCATGCGACACGCTTGCCCGTACAAATGCACCGGCATGATGGCGCGGGTCCGAGGCGTGAGGGCGGCGGCAATCAGCGCCGGGTCGAGATTGCTCGTGGCGGGGTCGGGCTCCACCCCCACCGGCGTGGCCCCAACCTGCGTAACGGCCAACCAGGTAGCAATGTAGGTATTAGAAGGCACAATTACCTCATCGCCCGGCCCGATTTCCAAGGCCCGCAGCGCCAGCACCAACGCGTCCAGCCCGTTGGCCACGCCAATGGTGTGCTTCGCACCGCTGAAGGCTGAATAGTCAGCTTCGAACTGCTTTACTTCTTCGCCCAGCACGTACCAGTACGAGTCGTACACGCGGGCGACGGCGGCCAACACTTCTTCGCGGATGGGAACGTGCTGCGGCTGAAAAGAGAGAAAAGGGACTTGCATAACAACTCATTAAATTTGAAAGCTGACAAATACTCTCAGACCGACCAAACGCCTGCTAACTACCGGTGTGCATAACCTTTTAATTATCCACTGCACGCCAGTACGTGCGTCGTGCTGCCGAGCCGGAAGCCTAGCTTTTCGCAGGTGCGAAACACGGCTTTGTTGGTTGCCTGGGTGGTCATCAAAACGTAGGGCAAAGATAGGGCAGCGGCGCGGCGCACGGTTTCGCTTACCAACTTAAAGTGCCAGCCCCGATTGGCCGGGCCAACGGCAGTGAGCAATACCCGCGAGTGGCCACTGCCCGGCACCCCAGCCTCGACGGGCGCGTCGCCGATGGCCAGGAAGGCATCCACGGGCAAGTCCGGCTCGTCGGGCAGCAGCACGGCATCGGCGTAGGTGCCGGCCACGGCGGCCTCGGCGTAGCGGGCCAGAAAGGCATCGGCACGGGCCGGGCCAAACCACGGGTCGGCGTGGAAACGGTCGTAGTCATTGCGGGCGGCGGCGGCGATGCGGCCGATGGCGGCAGCTTCGTCGGGCCGGGCCAGGCGCACCGGGGCGGGCGGTGGCAGCGCGGCGGAGGCCACCGGGCAATAAAAATTCAGGCGGGTTTCAATCAATTGCCAGCCACCGCTGGTCAGGGCTTGCAGCAGCCGGGTGTCTTCGGCCGGCACCACACCGAAGGCATAGTACGGGCCGCGACTGGCCAATTCCTGTCGCAGCTCAACCGCCGCCTTTGCTACATCTAGTCGTTCATTATCAGCAAACAAACCAGTAAAAAGGCGGTAAGTGGGCGTTTCGAAATAATCGGAATCCCAGGCCAGATGCTGGAGCAGCCACTGCCCGGCTGCGCCCGGCATCGGCAGCACTTCCTCGCCGGGCTGACGGCCAAAGGCCAACGCAGCTCCGGTGCCGTAGCGTTGCTGTTGCAGGGCCTGGGGTAGCTCACGCAGAAAATGCGTCGGCGAGTGCAGTGCCAACATCTCAGCCCGCGCCGCTACCAGCGCGGCATCGACGGCTACGATTTGCCCTGCCATATGCGCCGAAAATCGTCGTAGCTGCGGATGTAATCGGCCTCGTTGTAAGGAGCCGAGGCTAGCACCAGTTGCACCGCCGAGTGCGAGTATTGCATGGTGTGCCACACGTGCGGCGGCACGTACAGCCCTACGTTAGGGTCTTCGAGCCGAAAGGTTTGAATGGTGCCGTCGGCGTGCTCGGTGGTGACGATGATGCGCCCGGCAGCGGCAATCAGCACCTGCTCGGTAGCATGATGGGCATGGCGGCCCCGCACGATGCTCTCAGGAGTGTAATAGGTCCAGAAGATTCGCTTCACTTCGAAGGGAACCTGCTGCTGCTGCTCCGTGACGGAAATGTAGCCAATCTCCGGCGCGCCGAGCTTGGGAAAGTTGATGAGGAAAGGATTATCCATATTGAGCGGAGTGCAGAGAAAAGGTATCGATGGGTAAGGTGTCTCGATGGTAAAGCAGGAAGTTACTATTCTTACATTTTTCAAACATAGCTTCACTTCGCCCACCCCTGCTGTATCCTTACAGCGTACTATTTGGCTGCGCCGTAGCTGCACCGTAGCCGGACCGTACCTGAAGCCAGTCTCGCCCGTACACGTAGCCTGAGCATCTTCCCCGCCTGCGTCTGGGTTTCCTCCTAAAACAAGCGAAGCGGCAGACCGACAGAATCTAAGATTATACCGGCCTGTCGCTTGTTCAGTCCTGCTCAGCCCGCGAATATACCGGCATTGCTACGCCACAAAGGTAGTAATACCTCCCTTGTAAAGCACAGCGCTGGCTTGGCAATCCACACCCCGTAGCAAGACCCTACTAAGCCCCCCTCTCCTAGGGCTTCGCGCATCAAGCGAACCGGGGCCGGGGATGAGGTTTCGCCCCCTACTTGACGTGCTCCATAAAGTACTCCAGCGTGCGGCGCAGGCCCTCGGCGCGGTCCACCTTGGGCTCCCAGCCCAGAATTTCTCTGGCCTTTGTGATATCCGGCTTGCGCTTCATCGGGTCGTTTTCGGGCAGGGCTTGGTAGGTCGGCTTGAACTCGACGCCGGTGAGGCGGGCAATTTCTTCGCCGAACTGCTTGATGGTGATTTCATCGGGGTTGCCGATGTTCACGGGTAGCGCATAGTCACTGAGCAGCAGGCGGTAGATGCCTTCCACGAGGTCGTCCACGTAGCAGAACGAGCGGGTTTGTGAACCGTCGCCAAATACGGTCAGGTTCTCGCCGCGCAGGGCCTGTGAGAGGAAGGCCGGCAGCACGCGGCCATCATCGAGGCGCATGCGCGGGCCGTAGGTGTTGAAGATACGAATGATGCGCGTTTCCAGGCCGTGGTGGTTGTGGTAGGCCATGGTGATGGCTTCCTGGAAGCGCTTGGCCTCGTCGTAGCAGCCACGGGGGCCGACGGGGTTCACATTGCCAAAGTACTCCTCCACCTGGGGGTGAATTTCCGGGTCACCATACACTTCTGACGTGCTGGCGATGAGCATGCGGGCTCCTTTTACCCGGGCCAGACCCAGCAGGTTGTGCGTGCCGAGCGAACCTACTTTCAGGGTCTGAATTGGAATTTTGAGGTAGTCGATAGGCGAGGCCGGCGAAGCGAAGTGCAGAATGTAATCCAGCTTGCCGGGCACGAATACGAACTTGCTCACATCCGCTTGGTGGAATTCAAAATCAGGCCGGCCAAACAGGTGTTCGATGTTCTGGAGGGAACCCGTAATCAGGTTATCCATCGCCACCACATGGTAGCCCTCTTTCAGGAATCGGTCGCAGAGGTGTGAGCCCAGGAAACCGGCCCCGCCGGTGATGAGGACGCGCTTTTTTTCTTCGGAAGTATTGGTCATAGTATCGTTGTTAGGCTAAAAGAACGGTCATGCTGAGCGGAGTCGAAGCATCTCTACCGCAATAGTAAATGAATGCTTTCGCAGTAGAGATACTTCGACTCCGCTCAGCATGACGGGCTATCTAGGTCCATTATCAAAAAATTAAGCAGCTGGCTCCTTATGGTCGGTTTTGATGCCGATGCAGTGGTACACGAAGCCCAGCTCTTTCATTTCGGCGGGCTCGTAGATGTTGCGGCCGTCGAAAATGACCTGCTGCTTCATCAGGCGCGACACTACTTTGAAGTTGGGCACCCGGAATTCGGGCCATTCCGTCACGATGAGCAGGGCGTCGGCATCAATCAGCGCATCGAACTCGTCCTTGGCGTAGGTGATGCTGTCACCAAGCGAGTGCTTGGCTTCGGGCATGGCCACGGGGTCGTAGGCCGTGACAGTGCAGCCGGCGGCCAGCAGTTTCTCAATGATAACCAGTGAGGGTGCTTCGCGCATGTCGTCGGTCTTGGGCTTGAAGGATAGACCCCAGATGGCAATTTTCAGGCCGCGCAGGTCGCCGCCGAAGTGCTTGCTGACCTTGTTGAAAAGCACCGATTTCTGGTCTTCATTCACGCTTTCCACGGCGCGGAGCACCTGCATGTCGTAGCCATTTTCCTGGGCGGTTTTGATGAGCGCCTTCACGTCCTTGGGGAAGCAGGAGCCGCCGTAGCCTATGCCGGGGTAGATGAACTTGGTGCCGATGCGGGCATCGGAGCCGATGCCGCGGCGCACCATGTTCACGTCGGCCCCCATGATTTCGCACAGGTTGGCAACGTCGTTCATGAAGCTTATTTTGGTGGCCAGCATGGAGTTGGCCGCGTATTTTGTCATTTCGGCCGACGGAATATCCATGAAGATAATCGGGTGGCCGTTGAGCAGAAAAGGTTTGTAGAGGCGGCTCATCACTTCCTCGGCACGCTCCGAAGCGATGCCAACCACAATGCGGTCGGGTTTCAGAAAGTCGTCGATGGCGGCACCTTCCTTCAGGAATTCGGGGTTGGAAGCGACGTCAAACTCAATGTCTGCGTTGCGGGCAGCCAGAGCTTTCGCGAGTTCGGCACGCACTTTGGCGGCTGTGCCCACAGGCACCGTGCTTTTCGTGACGATGACGCAATAGTTATTCATGTGCTCGCCAATGCCTTTGGCTACGGCCAGCACGTATTTCAGGTCGGCCGAGCCGTCTTCGCCGGGAGGAGTGCCCACGGCAATAAAGGCCACGTCGCAGTCCTTGATGGCTTCAGCCAGGTTGGTGGAGAAGTGCAACCGCCCTTTTTCCACGTTGCGGGTCACCATTTCTTCCAGGCCCGGCTCGTAAATCGGGAGAATGCCCTGGTGGAGATTGTCAATCTTTTTCTGGTCGATATCAATGCACGTTACCTCGATGCCTACTTCGGCAAAGCACGTACCCGTTACCAAACCGACGTAGCCGGTGCCTACAACTGCTATTTTCATAAGATGCGGAATGCGCAGAGATTAATAATTGATTGAGCAAATTTAGGCCTTTACGGCCCACGCCACCGAAACTCCCTGCCACCGCTTAGCCTCATGCCAAAGAATAAGCAGGATAATATTATCCTTAAACCACTGATTATAAGTCAATTATTACTTGTTATAATCTGAAAATCAACTTCGTAATTTTGCAGAATAGTCCGCTGCCGGGCGCTGTGGCCTTCAAATTGGTATGCCGGGTACTTCATAAAGTAAGGCACATCGGCCACAACTTTTCCGGGGCGCAGATGCGCGGGACGGTAACAGGTGACGGGATAGAGGTAAGCGAAATTCAGTAGTTGAAAAGCGGGCGTAGAGTCCTTTTGCGTTAGCTGGCTGCGGAGGCGCGGACCGAATAGCCGGTAGGCCATCAGGTCCTCGTCGCACACACTCACCAGGCTGGCGGCAATCTGCTGGTAATCAAAGATGCCCGCCCGGTACGCGACATCGCAGGGATAATCGACGGCCAGGTAGCCGACCAGGAAAACCCCGAAATGCCCTAAAGCAATGCTACAACTACCCCAATAGAGCCAGGCGCGGGACTGCACCATGCGGCCAGCGGAGCGCAACGCCACCAGCGCGCCCATGATGATGAAGGGCACAAAAAAGTGCAGCGTGCGGCCATAAAACACCAACTTATGACCCACCTGCACCACCAAGGCATAGCCCAGCCAGACCAGAAAAACGGCCGTGAGCAGGCGCGCCAGCCCTCGTTCAGCACCGGAAACATTGGCTGATGAATATAACCGCACACTAAGCCCCAACCCCACCCCGAACAACACCAGTAGGCTTATACCGAGCCAGCCTTCCACCTGCCGGAAGTAGCTGCCAATGAAGACAAACCCCTCATCAAAGCTGCCCTGCGTAACCGTAGTAGCGATGTAGCGGCTGCTGGCCCAGTACGAAGTATGGCCCAGCCGCGCCAAGCCTTCAAAAGCCAATAGCACCACCAGAAGGCCGGCCAGCTGCATAACAGCAAGTTTTATAGAACGCGGCCAATCATTGCTCTTACCCCCAAAACCAGCCAGCAACACCAGCGCCATTAAGAGTATAGGGCCCATGAAGTAGCCGGGATAAATGGCATAGCTGAGGCCACCCAGCAGCCCTATCAGCGCCTGAAGCCTGTAGCTGACGGCCGCTTTAGGCCGAAGCAGCACCAAAAGCGCCAGTAAAAAGAAGAGCAGCGAATGGTCGTAGGGCAGCAGGTGGCGCAGGTAGAGGTTGGTATTTACCAGGCTCGAATACAGCGCGAGGCCCAGCAGCGCTAGGCCAACACTAAAAAAGCGGCGGTAGATGCGGTATAGCAGCAGCGCATTCAGGCTCACGATGAGCACGTTGAACGCCTGCGGTACTTGCAGCGAGGGCGGGGCATTGGGGTTCAGGTCAAAGACCAGCAGCAGGATGGCCTGGCCCAGGCCCGGAATGGCTCGCCAGATGCCGTCGCCGGGCCGGGCCCCCATGGAGTTGATGTAGCGCAGAAACTCCTGCCCGTGGCCTTCGCCGAGGGCGCGCAGGCCCAGCATGGCGTTGACGTAGCGCGACTCATCTACAAAAGCCATGGTGCCCTTTCCAATCAGGCTGAGGCGCGCCAGCGTGACCAGCACGCCAACCAAAAGGGCCAGCCGTTGCGGCCGGCCCACCTGGTGCCACCAATGGCGCACGCGCCAGAGCATATTCGCCATCAGCGGATTAGGCCATGTACTGCTTCCACCATGTCTGGAACACGATGAGGCCCCAGATGCGGGCGTGCACATCGCCGGGGCTGCGCGAAAACAGCTGCGTTTTGAGGGCGCGGATGGCCTGCACGTCAAAAATGCCCTGGGCTTCGATGAAATCGTCGCGCAGCAGGTCGTCCTCAATCAGGCTGCGCAGCTCGCCGCGCATCCACTTCAGCAGGGGCACTTCGAAGCCGTGCTTGGGACGGTCGTAGAGTTCGACGGGCAGCTCGGCGCGGAAGGCATCCTGCACGATGCGCTTCTTCATCGTGGCGTCCACCTTGCTGGTGACGGGGATGGAGAAGGCGAAATCGACCACTTTGTAGTCGAGGAAGGGCGTGCGCACTTCCAGGGAGTTGGCCATGCTCATCAGGTCCACTTTCGTGAGCATGTCGTAAGGCAGCACCAGGTTCATGTCGGTGAGCAGCACCTCGTTGAGGTCGCCATCGGCGTGCAGGTGCTCCAGAATGTCCTTGCGGCGCTTGGCGGCGGCTTTTTTGCCCACTTTGCGGCGGCTGGCGGCGCTGAGCAGGGTGTTGGCATCGGTGGCCGAGGCGAAGCTGGCCCAGTCCCAGTACCGGTCTTTCACGCCGGCCGTCATGCCGCGCGAGAAGCGCTGGAGCTGCCGCACGCGGTTGCCAAAGAAGCTATTGCGCGACTTGGGCAGGGCGTCCCACACGAAGCCCAGGGCCGTGACGGCCTCGGCCTTCACGCCGCCCTGGCGCACCTTGAACTCGCCCATGTGCTTGTTGTAGCCGCCGAACATCTCGTCGGCTCCGTCGCCACTCAGGGCCACGGTGACGTGCTGGCGGGTGCGTTGGCTGAGGATGTACACGGCCAGAGCCGAGGAGTCGGCAAATGGCTCATCGAGGTAGTCCAACATGCTGTGGATGTGCTCGTAGAGGTCGTCGTTGGTGAGCGAGAAAACCGTGTGGTTGGTCTTGTGGCGGGCGGCCACGAGGTTGGCGTACTTGGTTTCGTCGAAGAAGGGCTCGTCTTTGAAGCCGATGCTGAACGTGTTGAGGTGCGGCGTGTGGCGGGCGGCCAGCGCGGTAATCACGCTAGAGTCGATGCCGCCGCTGAGGAAGGCGCCGAGGGGCACGTCGGCCACGAGGCGGCGCTGCACGGCCCCGTCCATCAGGTCGACCAGCTTGTGCTGCTGCTGCTCGTAGGTGAGCTTGTTTTTGGCGACTTTTTTGGGGTCGTAGGGGATTTTATACCACGCCTTGCCCACCACCTTGTTATTCTTGATATACAGGTAGTGGCCGGGCAGCATCTTCTTCACGCCCTTGAAAATGCTGGCGGGACCGGGAATGTAGTTGAGCTGCAAATACTGGCTCAGGGCCACGAAATCGAGCTTGCGCGGCACACCCAGGGCCATCATGGACTTCATCTCCGAAGCCAGAAACAGCTTGTCCTCGTCGCGGTAGATGAGTAGGGGCTTCACGCCGTACCGGTCGCGGGCGATGAGCAGCGAATTTTCCTCCTTATCGTAGATGGAGAAGGCAAAAAAGCCGTTCAGCTTTTTGATAAAGCTGCGGCCCTCGATGATGTAGAGCTGGAGAATAACCTCCGTATCGGTCTGGGAATGAAAGGTACAGCCGCGCTTAATCAGCTTTTCGCGTAGCTCGCGGTAGTTGAAAATCTCGCCGTTGAAGACAATGGTATAGCGCCCCGACGCGTCGGTCATCGGCTGGTTGCCGTCGGCCGAAAGGTCGAGGATGGCCAGCCGGCGGAAGCCCAGACCGCATTGGTCGTAGACGAAGTGGCCCTCCGAGTCAGGGCCGCGGCGAATGATGGCGTCGGTAGACGCTTGCAGGTTGGCCAGCGACTGACGACCTGTTTCCGTAAAGGCAAATACTCCAGTTATTCCACACATAGTCGCCCGCAAAAGTACGACCCCGCAACCTAAAGGCCAGCCTCGTGGTATTGAAGCTGTTTAGAAAGTCCCCGAACGGTCATGCTTCGCTGCGCTCTGCATGACCGTTCGGGGACTTTCTGTGACTTTCTAAACAACTCCATTGTCTGAACGGCGGATTTATTGGATTCAATGAATTTCGCGGATTTTGTGGGCGAACCTGCCTTTGATTCGACCTTTCTAAAAAACATTATTCCCCACCGCCAGGCGGACTACTCCTCCCCTTGCACCGATTAATCAACCATTCTTTCAGCCCTCCCCATGGACATCAACGAGCAATTTCAGGCCGCTACCCAGCAAGTAAACAACCTCCCCGGCGACGTGGCCGCCCAGCACATGACCGAGCTTTACGGCTTGTATAAGCAGGCCACCGAAGGCGACGTCAACATGAAAAGTGACGAAGTAGACGCCACCGCCGCCGACCAGGCCAATGGTCCCGCCGGCCTCTCGCAGGCCCAGTGGGACTCCTGGAACCAGTTTAAAGGTGTTTCGGAAGAAGAAGCCAAGCAGCACTACATCGCCAAAACGGCCGAAATAACCGGTGCCGCCAAAACGGCCACGGAAGCCAGCGAAGTACCCACCGACAGCCAGACCGGTGCCCCCAAAACCACCGACCACGGCGGACTGCGCGGCGATATCAAGGCCGGCACGCCTTATGGCGGCGAGGACAAGCTGAAAGACCAGCAGGCGAAATAAGCTGCTCTATTCAAAGGCTATTGCCCTCATTATATTGGTATAGCGAAAGCCAGTTCCTCACGGGACTGGCTTTTGTTTTGACCCGAAAACGCCCGGCCAGAAACTTGTTGGTACAGCGATAGTTGTCGGGCTCCCGGCGGGCAGTATTATTGCCACCCGGCGGCAGCTGGCCGCTACTCCCCTACTCTGTTTTTGCGCTTTATGGACCGTCGACTTTTCCTCAACCAAAGTACCCGCGTGGCCCTTACGGCTGCCCTCCTGCCCGCCGTGGCCTGTCAGACTACTCCCGACAAGCCCACCGCTGATGCGCCCGCCGGCGCTCCGGCGGCGGAAACACTAGCTGGTACCGGTGTGGCCGACAATTTCGAGCTGCAGGAACTGACTGTGGCCGATTTGCAGGACCGCATGGTCAAAGGCACCGAAACCGCCCGCAGCCTGAGCGAAAAATACCTGGCCCGCATCAAGGCCCTGAACGAGGCCGGACCGATGCTGCGCGCCGTCATCGAAACCAACCCCGATGCCCTGACCATTGCCGACGGCCTCGATAAGGAGCGCAAGGCCGGCAAGCTGCGCGGCCCGCTGCACGGCATTCCGGTCCTTATTAAGGACAACATTGATAGCGGCGACCAGATGATGACCACGGCCGGGGCGGCGGCACTCATTGGGCACAAAGCGAAGCAGGATGCTTTCATCGTACAGAAGCTACGGGCCGCCGGGGCCGTGCTGCTGGGCAAAACCAACCTGAGCGAATGGGCCAATTTCCGGTCCTCGCACTCGGTGAGCGGCTGGAGCAGCCGGGGTCGCCAAACACGTAACCCCTACGCGCTGGACCGCAGCACCAGCGGCAGCAGCTCGGGCTCAGGAGCCGCAGCATCGGCCAATTTGTGTGCCGTGGCCATTGGGACCGAGACGGATGGCTCGGTGGTATCGCCGGCGGCGGTGAATGGCCTGGTGGGCCTCAAACCCACGGTGGGCCTGTTGAGCCGCAGCGGCATCATCCCGATTTCGAGCACGCAGGATACGGCCGGCCCCATGGCCCGCACCGTGCGCGACGCGGCTATCCTGCTGGGCGCGCTGGCCGGCCCCGACCCCGCCGACCCGGCCCGGCTGCCCATTCCCCAGGGCAATCTGACCGACTACACGGCTTTTCTCAAGCCGGATGCGCTGAAAGGCCAGCGCCTGGGCGTGGAAAAATCCCACCTCAACGGCCCGCCCGCCGTGGCTGCCCTGCTGAAAGAAGCCGTGGCCGCGCTAAAGGCCCAGGGCGCCACCATTGTAGAAGTAGAGCTGAACAAGCTGGTGAACCCGCTGGGCGAGGCCGAATTTGATGTGCTGCTCTATGAATTCAAGGACGGTGTGAATAAATACCTGGCCAACGCTGGGGCCAGCATGAAAAATCTGGCCGATGTCATCGCCTACAACAAGGCCCACGCCGCCGAGGCCATGCCGTTCTTCCAGCAGGAAACCCTCATTCGGGCCGAAGCTACCGACGGGCTGAATAACCCCAAATACAAGGCTGCCGTGCAAAAAACCGTGACCGGAGCCCGCCAAGCCATCGACGGCCTGCTGAAAACCCAGCAGCTCAACGCCATTATCGGCGTGACCACCGGCCCGGCCTGGTGCATCGACTGGGTGAACGGCGATTACTCGACGGGCGTCGATTTTTCGTCGCCGGCGGCCATGGCGGGCTACCCGCACCTCACCGTGCCCATGGGGCAGGTACTGGGCCTGCCGGTGGGCCTGTCGTTTGTGGGGTCGGCTTATCAGGAAGGGCTGCTGTTGGCGCTGGGCTATGCCTATGAGCAGGCCACGCACAAGCGGGCAGCTCCAAAGCTTTTACCGACGGTGCAGGCGTAAAGCTCTTGTAATGAGAAGTAAACGCCTGTCATCCTTCGCTACGCTCAGGATGACAGGCGTTTACTATCAAGATGTTAAAAAATCTTTCCCGGGTTCAGAATCCCATTCGGGTCGAACACGCCTTTGATGCCGCGCATCAGGTTCAAATTAGCTTCCTTCAGGGCGATGCCGATGTAGCCTTTCTGCACCAGCCCGATGCCGTGCTCGCCGGAAATGGTGCCGCCGAGCTTTACGCAGAGCTCGAAAATTTCGGAGATGGGTTGGCGCAGGCCCACGTTCCACATCTCGTCGTCCAGCTCGCCGCGGATGATGTTGACGTGCAGGTTGCCGTCGCCGGCGTGGCCGTAGCACACGGTTTTGAAACCGTAGCGGGCTCCTATTTCCTTCACGCCTTTGAGCAGGGTGGGCAGCTCGGCGCGGGGCACCACGGTGTCCTCTTCCTTATACACGGAATTATAGCGCACCGAATTGCCGATGTTGCGGCGAATCTTCCACAGGTCGTCCTTCTGGCCAGCGGTGTCGGCGAGGAGGATTTCGCCCACATCGTAGTGCTCCAGCACACCGTACACCTGCTCGGCTTCCTTGTAAAGCTGGTCCAAGTCCTGGCCGTCGAGCTCGATGAGCAGGTGGGCCTGAATATCCTCGGGCAGAGTGAGCGGAATTTTCAAATAATCCGAAGACCAGGCAATGGCTTCGCGCTCCATAAACTCCATGCCCGAGGGGATGATGCCGGCCCGGAACACGGCCGAAACTGCCTCCGCCGCCTGCGCTACCTGCCGGAAGGGCACCAACATCAGAATATTCTGCTGCGGGAACGGCAGGAGCCGGAACACCACTTTGGTGATAATGCCCAGCGTACCCTCCGAACCCACCATAAGTTGAGTAAGGTTGTAGCCGGTGGAATTTTTGAGGGTATTGGCGGCCGTCCAGATGATTTCGCCGGTGGGCAGCACCACTTGCAAATTCAGCACGTAGTCGCGGGTGGTGCCGTATTTCACGGCTTTGGGGCCGCCGCTGCTGTGGGCCAGGTTGCCGCCCAGAAAGCAGCTGCCCTTGCTGGCCGGGTCGGGCGGATAAAACAGGCCCACTTCCTTCACGGCGTTCTGAAACGCCTCGTTCACCACGCCGGGCTCCACGGTGGCCTGCAGGTTGCGCTCGTCAATCTGAACTATTTTGTTGAGCCGCTCGGTGCTCAGCACCACGCCGTGGTGCAGCGGCAGCGCGCCGCCGCTCAGGCCCGTACCTGCCCCACGCGGCGTGACGGGGATGCGGTGCTCGTGGCACAGGCGCATAATCCGGCTTATTTCGTCGGCATCGGCCGGGCGCAGCACCACATCGGGCGCAAAATGAAGGTCTTCGGTGTGGTCGCGGCCGTAGTCGGCGTAGGCATCGGCGGTGGCGGTGGCATCGGCGCGCTGGGCGGTGAGAACGTGCGCCGGGCCGACGATAGCCTCGAAAGCAACAATTAATTCGGAGGTAAGAGCGTTAAAATTCATGAGCGGTAAAGCTAGAAAGGCCGTGTAAACTATCTTTGCGGCCAATGGGGAGGGTGACAACGAAGATACTACCGCTGCTGCTGATGACTTTGACCTTGTTAGCCAGCTGCCACCGCAAGCTTAACTATCGCGACGGCCAATACCGCTCGGCCCGCGAAATGGTGCGCCTGAAAAAGGGCGGCCGGGTAAGCCCGACCGGCAAATCTAAGGTCGTAAGGGCCACCCCCAACGGTGCCAAAACCAAAGTGGTAACCAAGCGCCCCGCCCGCGCGGGCAGCGCCACCGGCACCCTGGCCTCCGTGATTGAGGCCGCCCGCTCCTATCAGGGCACTCCTTATCTATACGGCGGCACCACGCGCCTGGGCCTCGACTGCTCGGGCCTGCTGCAATTATCTTTTGGCGAGGCCGGTGTCACTATTCCGCGCTCGTCTAATGAGCAGGCCGTGTGGGGCGACCCCGTGAAATCCACCGATTTACAGCCCGGCGATTTAGTATTTTTTGGGGGCTCGCCCGGCAGCCGCACTATTACCCACGTGGGAATGGTGACGGTAGCCGACGAAGAAGGTGTCGATTTTATTCACGCGTCGACTTCGCTGGGCGTTGTCGAAAACAGTCTGGAGTCTGATTATTACCTCAGCCGGTTCATTCGGGCCGTGCGGCCCCGGCTATGATGCATGCAGCCATTATCTTTGCCGGACAAACACCTGATTCCGGGGCTATTAATCAATGGTAAAATTTACGTAATATTGGCCTTTTCGGCACTGTCGTACCTTTGTCCCGCTTTTACAAAGCTCACTGTTTCCACCAACTTTTTTCAACATGAATAATTTACGTTTACGCCACTTGCTACTGCTGGCGCTGATGCTCCTGACGGCCCGACTGGGCTGGAGCCAAGGCGCGACCACAGCAGCTATGAGCGGAGTTATCTCCGATAAGACCGGCGCGGGCCTGCCCGGTGCCACCGTAATTGCCATTCATACGCCCACCAACACGAAGTACGTGGCGCCCACCAACTCCGATGGCCGCTTCAACATCCAGAACATGCGCGTGGGTGGCCCTTACACAGTTCGCGTAACGTTCGTAGGCTACAAGGACGTTACCCGTGAGGGCATTTCCCTGAGCCTGGGCCAGAACCAGCGTCTCGACGTGAAGCTGGACGACGCAACCACCGAGCTGACCGAAGTAACGGTGAGCGGCCGCCGCGACCCGGTGATGAACGCCGACCATACTGGGGCCAGCACCACGGTACAGCGCGAAACCATTGAGCGTCTGCCCACCCTGAACCGTTCGCTGAACGACTTTACCCGCCTCACGCCCCAGGCCAACGGCCAGAGCTTCGGCGGCCGTAGCAGCGGCTACAACAACATCACCATCGACGGTGCCATCTTCAACAATGCTTTCGGCTTGCAGTCGACGGTAGGTGGTCAGGCTGGTGCCCAGCCCATTTCGCTGGACGCTATCGACCAGATTCAGGTGAGCATTGCTCCTTTTGACGTGCGTCAGGGTTCGTTCACGGGTGCTGGTATCAACGTGGTGACCCGCTCGGGCTCGAACAAGGTTCAGGCTTCCGTTTACGACTTCTACCGCAACCAGAACCTGGTAGGTAGTAAGGTGGGCGATGTAACGTCGGACTACTCCAAATTCAACCTAAACAACATCGGCTTCCGCGTAGGTGGCCCGATTATCAAGGATAAGCTGTTCTTCTTCGTGAACGGCGAAAGCGAGCGTCGCAATGACCCGCCTTCCGGCAACTACGCCGCCAACAACAACCCTGGTGTTACCCCCCCGCTGGGCGGCACCGTATCAACGGCCAAAAGTGCTGACCTGGACTTCCTCAGCAACTTCCTGCAGTCGCAGTACGGCTACAACCCCGGCCCGTACCAAGGCTACCAGCTGAAGTCGAACAGCGACAAGGCTACGGTTAAGCTCGACTGGAACATCAACAACAACAACCGCTTCAACATTAAGTACAACTACCTGAAGTCGTACGCCGATATTCCGCCAAGCACTTCCGGTGCCATTGCCGGTCAGCGCTCGCAGTCGTACTACGGCCTGCCCTACCTGTCGTCATACTACCGCATCAACAACAACCTGAACTCGATTATTGCCGAGCTGAACAGCACGCTGGGCGGCGGTAAATACTCGAACAACCTGACGGCCGGCTACTCGGCATTCCGCGACTCCCGCGAAAGCTCGGGAGGTATCTTCCCGCTGGTTGACATTGGTACCTCCGAGGGCCGCAGCGGTACGGGTGGCATCTCGGCTACCAATTCGCTGACTTCTTTCGGCTACGAGCCTTTCTCGGCTTTCAACGTGCTGAACTCGGATGTATACCAGATTGGTGACAACTTCACGGCTTACCTCGGCAAGCATAACGTGACGGTAGGTACCTACAACGAATACTACAAGTTCCGTAACGGCTTTGCCCCGAACTACTACGGCAACTACTCCTTCAACTCGCTGGAGGACTTCTACGCCTCGGCAGGCTTCAACTACACCCGCGGCGACGCCACGAACGGCTACGCACCTTCTACCTCGCCCCTCACCGGCACGCGTCCCGGCCCGCAGCGCTACAACCTGCAGTATTCGGCCCTTTCGGACCGCTCGTTCCCCTTCGCCGACATCACGGCCGCTCAGCTCGGCTTGTATGTACAGGATGAATGGTCGCCCCGCAGCAACCTGAAAGTGACCTATGGTATCCGGGCCGACCTACCCTACCTGACCTCGGAACTGACGCAGAACACTGTAGCTGCCAACCTCACTTTCCGCGACGGTGTAAAGATTAACACGGGCTCTGTGCCCAAGAAAAACGTTCTGTTCTCGCCCCGCGCCGGCTTCAACTGGGATGTGAACGACGACCGCAAAACGCAGCTGCGTGGTGGTACGGGTATCTTCACCGGTCGTGTACCGTTTGTGTGGCTCTCGAACCAGGCCAGCAACAACGGCGTCCAGTTCGGCTCTTATAGCTACACTGGCTCCGGTACTTTGAACGCCGCTTCCGGCCAGGGTACGCCTTCATACTTCAACCCCAACGTAGAAACTTACCGTCCGCAGAGTGCGGCCGCTAACTCCTCGTACAACCTGGCGGTAACAGATGCAGACTTCAAATTCCCCCAGGTTTGGCGTACCAACCTGGCCGTTGACCAGGAATTGTTCGGTGGCGTAATTGGTACGTTGGAAGCCTTCTACACGAAGGACATCAACTCCGTTTACCACCAGAACGTGAACCTGCCCGGCACGGAGGCAAATCCTTTCAACCGTGCTAATGGCGCTGATAACCGTCCGATTTTCTATTCGTTCGGCGCAGTCACTAACGGTTTGGCAGCGCAAACTGCCAATTACCGCCTCTACAGCGGTGCGGGTGGCTTGTCAGCCACTAACCCCAACATCACGGATGCTATCCTGATGAAGAACACCAGCAAAGGCTACTCCTACGCCGTGACGGCCCAGGTGCAGAAGTCGTTCAGCAGTGGTTTCTACCTGAGCGCGGCTTACACGTACTCGGATTCGCGTTCGGTGAACGACGGGGGCTCGATTGCCACCTCCATCTTCCGCGACCGTTCGATTTCGGGTGACCCGAATGCCAACGTGCTGAGCTACTCCAACTTCCTGCAGCAGCACCGCGTTATTGCCTCGGCTTCGTACCGCAAAGAGTATGTAGGCCACCTGGCCACTACGCTCTCGCTGTTTTACCAGGCTGCTCCCGC
The DNA here is from genome assembly GCF_018967865.2 of Hymenobacter siberiensis. Classification (NCBI taxonomy): domain Bacteria; kingdom Pseudomonadati; phylum Bacteroidota; class Cytophagia; order Cytophagales; family Hymenobacteraceae; genus Hymenobacter; species Hymenobacter siberiensis. The sequence goes on along the minus strand of NZ_JAHLZY020000001.1, from coordinate 1,187,131 downwards.
CGGCCGTTACTCCTACGTGTACTCGGGCGACATGAACGGTGACAATCAGAACTCAAACGACCTGATGTACATCCCACGCAACGCCGGCGAAATCAACCTGCGTGATATTACCCTGTCGACGGCGCAGGGTGGCGGCATTTATACCGCATCTCAGCAGTTTGCCGACCTGGATGCCTTCATCAACCAAGACAGCTACCTGAGCAAGCACCGCGGCGAGTACGCCGAGCGTAACGGCGCTGTGCTGCCATGGTGGAACACGATGGACTTCCGTCTGCTGCAGGACATCTTCACCAACATCGGTGAAAACCGCAACACCCTGCAGATTAGCCTCGACGTCTTCAACGTGGGCAACCTGTTGAACAAGAACTGGGGCACCCTGAGGTCGCCCAATCGTACCAACCCGCTTAAGTTTGATGGCTACAATGCTGCCGGCCAGCCGGTATTTGAGCTACCTTATCTGACCAATCCGGTTAAAAACGCTGATAACACCGTAACGCCCGGTGTGAAACTGACCGATACTTTCCGTGACAACGTGACTGGCATCAGCTCGCGCTGGCAGGGCCAGGTGGGCGTTCGCTACATCTTTAACTAAGCTTTCCGGCTTAGCGTAGCCTCGAAGAGGGCAGGAAGAAATTCCTGCCCTCTTTTTTTGTGGCTGATTATTTGATGCTTGCGTCTTTTTAGCAAAAAAGATGCGCCCATGACTTGCCAAACCGATATTCGCCCGTACTTTTGTCGAACCAAAGCGCAAATGGCACGGCGGTAAAAGACCAATCAGGGGGATTAGCTCAGTTGGCTAGAGCGCTTGCATGGCATGCAAGAGGTCATCGGTTCGACTCCGATATTCTCCACTGAAGAAGTGAATAAAGAAAAAGCCCATTCAGTTTCCTGAATGGGCTTTTTCTTTATCTCAGGTTTGAGTCTATAAAAACGCCCCCGGATATCATTTCCGGGGGCGTTTTTTATGATGGCTACGTGGGGGCTACACAAACAGGCCTTCGACCGACAGGTACCGCTCGCCAGTGTCGTAGCAGAAGGTGAGCACGCGGCTGCCCTGGGGCATATCGGGCAGTTTTTTGGCGATGGCGGCCAGCGACGCGCCCGACGACACGCCCACAAAGATGCCTTCCTCGCGGGCGGCGCGGCGCGTCATCTCGTAGGCCTCGGCCTGCGACACCTGGATGGTACCGTCGAGGAGGTCGACGTGCAGGTTTTCGGGAATGAAGCCCGCGCCGATGCCCTGAATAGGATGCGGCCCCGGGGCGCCGCCGCTGATGACGGGCGAGGTCTCAGGCTCGACGGCGAAAGTTTTCATATTGGGGAAATGCGGCTTGAGCACTTCTGTAACGCCCGTGATGTGGCCGCCGGTGCCCACGCCGGTGATGTGAAAGTCGAAGCCGTCGGGCGCGTCGCGCAGGATTTCCTGGGCCGTAGTTTCGGCATGGATACGAGGGTTGGCGGGATTGGAGAATTGCATGGGCATCCAAGCTCCGGGCGTGTTGGCCACAATTTCCTGGGCTTTTTCGATGGCACCCTTCATACCTTTTTCGCGGGGCGTGAGCTCCAGGCTGGCCCCGTAGGCAACCATGAGGCGGCGGCGCTCGATGCTCATGCTTTCGGGCATTACGAGGGTGAGCTTGTAGCCTTTCACGGCGGCCACCAGAGCCAGGCCGACGCCGGTATTGCCGGAAGTGGGCTCCACAATCAGGCTGTCTTTGGTAATGATGCCGTCTTTCTCGGCCTGCTCAACCATGCTCAGGGCAATGCGGTCTTTGATGGACCCACCGGGGTTGGCGCGTTCCAGTTTCATCCACACCTCCACATCGGGGCGGGTGGCGGCAAAAAGGTGGTTGATGCGCACCAGTGGCGTATTGCCGATGGTATCGAGGATGGAATTGGCTTTCATGTGGTGAATTAGTGAGTTGTGAGATAATGAAATAATGAAATGCAAGAAGGTAAGGATGAATATAATGAAGCTGTTTAGAAAGGCACTCGAACGGTCATGCAGAGCTGCGCTCTGCATGACCGTTCGAGTGCCTTTTGTGACTTTCTAAACAACTCCAATAGCATGGATTGAAGGCCATCATTCACCTACTCACTTTCTCACAACTCACTGCTAGATGGAAAATACCAGCTCGGCGGCTGGGTCAACGTTGCGCGAAATCTGGATGTGGGCGCGGTGATACACCCGCGAATGCGAGGGTACGCTTTCGGTCAGCCATACGTTGCCGCCGATGATGCTATGCGCTCCTACCACGGTGCTACCGCCGAGAATGGTAGCGCCCGCGTAGATAACCACATGGTCTTCGATGGTGGGGTGGCGCTTGGTGCCCTGCAGGCCCTTGGTGACGCTGAGTGCGCCCAGCGTGACGCCCTGGTATATCTGCACGTTGGCCCCGATGATGGCCGTTTCGCCGATGACGAGACCCGTGCCATGGTCGATGCAAAAAGCCGGCCCGATGTGCGCGCCGGGGTGAATATCAATGCCGGTGCGCTGGTGGGCGTACTCGCTTAGCAGACGCGGCAGGCGCGGCAGGCCCCGCTGGTGCAGGGCGTGAGCCAGCCGATAGAGGGCCGTGGCATAGAAACCGGGATAAGAGCTGATGATTTCGGGCAGGCCCTGGGCGGCGGGGTCGCTGGCAAGGATGGCGCTGGCATCGCGCAGCAGGGCGGCCCGCAGGGCCGGCAGCTGGGCGGTGAACTCATCGGCCAGGGCGGCGGGTGAGGCGGGCAGGGCCGGTACGCCGGCCAGCAGGGCGGCCAGCTCGGCCCGGAAGTACTGCAATTCGGCCTCGACGGCATCGGCAGTGGGCAGGGGGCGTTCGGCACGCTGCGGGAAAAGTAGGGCGAGCAGACCGTCGGCGAGGGCGCAGAAGGCGGCTCCGGGCAGGGCGTCGGGGGCCACGGAGTGGGCGCGAGCCAACTCTTCGGCAAAGGAATGGGGAAGCACGGGAGCGGAAAACATAAGCGAAATGACCAGAAAAATTAACCAGCGCGGCAGGGGAAGGTTTTGGGCGGCGGCGCAACGGTGCGGCGGCCTTCGCCGTTTAGCCAGTACCCCGCCGGCTGCTACGGCCGCCGGGCCAAAAGATACTCTTGTTTTTTTCGTCCCTCATTTTCCATCATCATCATGGCAGCCGATACCTCCATCACCAAAGTCGATTCGCAGCACTCCCCTACCGGCCCCGACGGCGAAAAATACCTCGCCTCGGGCACGCACATCGCCATGCGCATGTGGGAAAACGAGCAGCCGGGTGAACCCAAAGCACCGGCCACGCGGCCATACGAAACCGTGGGCTACGTGCTCAGCGGCCGGGCCGAGCTGCACCTGGCCGGCCAGATGGTGGTGCTGGAGCCCGGCAACTCCTGGGTAGTGCCCAAGAATACGGAGCACACCTATAAAATTCTGGAAAGCTTTTCGGCCGTAGAGGCTACGTCGCCGCCCGCCCAGGTACACGGCCGCGAGGATAAATAAACAGCTGATAACCCTTATGAAAACCCGCGAACTGGGCCGCACCGGCCAACACGTTTCAGCCCTGGGCCTGGGCTGCATGTCGATGGCCTCGGACTATGCCTATGGCCCCAGCGACGAGCGCGAGGCCGTGGCTACGCTGCACCGGGCGCTGGAGCTGGACGTAACACTCTGGGACACGGCCGACATCTACGGCTTGGGGGCCAACGAGACGCTGCTGCGACAGGTGCTGGTGCCCAACCGGAACCGCGTTTTCCTGGCCACCAAGTTTGGCTTTGTAGCCGACGGGGCGGGCGGCTCGGCCGTGGATGTGCGTCCCGAACGCATAGCGGCCGCCTGCGACGCCAGCCTCCAACGCCTCGGCATCGACACCATCGACCTGTACTATGCCCACCGCATCGACCCGGCCGTACCGGTAGAGGAAATGGTGGGCGCGATGGCCGCCCTGGTACAAGCCGGAAAAGTGCGGTTTCTGGGCCTGTCGGAGGCTTCGGCGGCTTCGTTGCGGCGGGCGGCAGCTACGCACCCCATCGCGGCGCTGCAGTCAGAGTATTCGATGTTTACCCGCGATGTGGAGGCGGATATTCTGCCGGCGTGCCAGGAACTGGGCATTAGCCTGGTCCCGTTTTCGCCGCTCGGACGCGGGCTGCTCACCGCCGTGGGCCCCCAGCTGGCCGACCAGGACCTGCGCCGCAGCATGCCCCGCTTCGGGGCCGAGGTGGGCGATGCCAACGCGCCGCTGGTGGGCGGGCTGCGGCAGCTGGCCGAGGCGCGCGGCATCAGCACGGCACAGCTGGCGCTGGCGTGGCTGCTGGCGCAGGATGGCCACATCATCCCCATCCCGGGCACCAAGCGGCCGAAATATCTCGAAGAGAACGCCGCAGCGGCCGATGTGGCGCTTACCGCTGATGATTTGGACCAGCTGCGTGCTCTGCTGGCGGCCCACCCGGTGGTGGGCGCCCGCTACGGCGAGGGAGCCCTAAAACTGGTGAACCGCTAAGGGGGCATCACAGCCACAGCTATTAGCGCTGGGCCTGAACAATGAAACGACATGCTGCACTACGCGCAGCATGTCGTTGTTTTTTACCGGGCTCTATTAATCAAGCCCATTGGAACTCCGCTGAGCCGCCACGACCCAGTCGTACACCATTTTCAGGAGGGAGAATTCCTGAAAGGGCTTGGTCAGGTAGTCGTTCATACCAGCGGCCAGGCACTTGGCCCGCTCGCCGGTAATGGCGTTGGCAGTGAGGGCGATGATGGGCACGGCGAGGCCCAGCTCCTGCCGCAGGATACGGGTGGCCTCGTAGCCATTTTTGATGGGCATCTGCACGTCCATCAAAACCAGGTCGAAGGCCTGGATGCGGGCTAGTTCTACGGCGGCCTGGCCGTTGGGGGCCTCCGTCACGGTCATTCCGGCATTGGTGAGGAAACTGGTGGCCAGCATGCGGTTGAACAGGTTGTCCTCAACCAGCAGAATTTGCTTGCCCTGTAGCGCCTGTTGCATGCAGTCGAGGTCGCCGTGGTCTTTCGGCGAGAGGTGCCAGGCATTGCCCGCGGGCAGGCGCAGGGTGAACCGGCTGGTGGTGCCGTGGTTTTTCAGGCTTTCGATGTGCAGCTCGCCGCCCAGTAGGTGCACCAGCTTCTTGCTGATGCCCAGGCCCAGGCCGGTGCCGCCAAACCGCCGCGTCACGGTAGAATCTTCCTGGCTGAAATCATCAAAAATATGGTTCAGGTACTCGGCATCAATGCCAATGCCGCTATCCTGCACGGTGAATTCGACCAGCAATTCTTTCGTATCAGCGCCCTCCAGCAACCTACAGCCCAGGCATACCGTGCCCTGCTCGGTAAATTTCACGGAGTTGCCGGCCAGGTTCAGCAGCACCTGGGTGAGGCGGTAGGGGTCACCGAGGACTACTTCGGGCAGGGCTGGGTCGAGGGTGGTGATGAAGGTGAGGCCCTTTTCCTCCGCTTTGTATAGCAGGGTCTTTTCGACCTGGGCGCAGATGAGCCCGGGGCTGAACCCGATGTGCTCGATGGCCAGCTGGCCAGCCTCAATCTTCGACAGGTCGAGGATGTCGTTGATGATGACGAGCAGGTTTTCGGCCGAGGCCGTGATGGCGTGCAGGTAGCTGGCCTGCGGGGCAGCCAGCGGGGTCTTGGCCAGCAGCTGGCTCATGCCCAGAATGGCATTCATGGGCGTGCGGATTTCGTGGCTCATGTTGGCCAGGAAATCCTGCTTGGCCTGGGTACTGCTTTCAGCCTGCACCTTGGCTTCGCGCAGGCTGGCTTCGAGATTTTTCTGGGGCGTCACATCGAGGTAGATGCCAATGGAGCCGATAAGCCGCTGGTATTCGTCGTAGAGCGGGGCACCGCTCATCAGCAGCCACTTGCGCTCGCCGGTTTTGGTGGTTACCACCACTTCGTAAGAATCGGAGATGCCGTGCTCCCGGGTGAGCAGCTTGCTCTCCGCCAGCTCCAGGTCGGGGCCGCTGAGCAGCAGCGGCGACAGGGGCAGGCCGGTCAGCTCTTCGGTACAGTAACCAGTCATGTCGCAAAAGCTCTGGTTGGCGTAGAGCAGGTGGTCGTTCAAATCGACCTCTACCAGCCCGAGCGACATGTTTTCGATGATGCCCCGGTATTTTTCCTCGCGGCGCTTCAGGTCCTCTTCGGCTTTGATGCGGGCCGTGACGTCCTCGTACTTCCAGAGGTGGCCAATGTAGCGGTCACCGTCGAAGATGGGCGTGAAGGCCCGGGACAAGATACGGCCGTCGTGCAGCGGAATAATGTCGCCGGTAGTGGGCTGGCGGCGGCGCAGCAGCGCCGCAATGCGCGCCACGTACTGATGCGGCTTTTTGACATATTTGCGCGAGCTTTCGGTGAGCCAGCCCCCGTTGCGGCCGTGGAGCCGGGCAGGAACCAAGGGTATTTCCAGCAGCTGGCAAAATGCCTCGTTGGTGAACACAATGCGCCGGGTTTCATCTTCCAGCACCAAGCCGTCCTGGAAGTGCGCAATCACCGTGGCCAGCTGCTGGTTGGAGGTATCGAGCGCCTCCTCGGCATCCTTTCGGGCCGATATGTCACTCTGCAAACCACTTAAAATCAGTGCTTTGCCAGTATTATCCCAGGCTGTGATGGCGGCGCGGCTCAACACCCACTTATAGCTGCCGTCCTGGCAGCGCATCCGGTATTCGGTGATGGCCCTTTTGCCGCCGGTTTGCACGTAGGCCCCCGCTGTTTCCAGCACCTGCGCCAGGTCGCCGGGGTGTACGTGCCCGAGCCAGGTTTCGTATTCGTCGGAAAAGCCGTCCTCGGTATACCCCAGCATGGCTCTGTATTCCGAGGAAAAGGTAATTTGACGGGTATGCAGATTCATCTCCCAGGCCCCATCGCCGAAGCCCTGCATGGCCAGCTCCAGGCGCAGGCTGCTTTCGCGCAAGGCGCTTTCGGCTAGTTTCAGGGGCGTCACATCGAGCAAAATTCCGCTGTACGTTACCCAGTCGGGGCCGGAGCTGGTCAGAATCGAATTACCCCGCATCCAGCGGACAGGCTGGCCGGACACGACGATGCGGCCTTCGTATTCCCACGGAACCCGGTTGCGGGTGGCATGGTCGAGCGTCTGCAGAAACCCTTCCAGCTCGTCCGGATGGATATAATCGGTCATACGGCCGAGCTCGGACGGTACCACTCCGAACAGCTCCTGCACCTTGGGGCTCACATAATTAAAAAAGAATGAGCCATCGTCCTTTTTTTGCCACTCGTAGAGCACACCGGGTACGTTTTCGGCCAGGTTGCGGAAGCGCCGCTCGCTGTCTACCAGCCGCAGCTGGGCCAGTTTCCACTCCGTGATGTCTTCGAGAAGGCCCACGAAATGAACCACCCCATCGGCTGCCTCCGCCACCGACCGCACGCTCACGCGCAACCAACCATCAGCGCCCGGCCGCGGGTTAATTACCTCGTACTGAAACGGCTCGCGACGCATCTGGCTGTCCCAGATGTACGCCACCGTGGCCTCATCGCGCAGGCTGGGGCGCAGGAACGCGTCTGGCTTTTGGCCGGCCACCGCGCTCAGCTCCAGGCCGCACAGCTTCGTAAAGCCTTTGTTTACCCACTGCACATAGCCGGCGCTATTGGTCAGCACCAAAGCCGTGTGCTGCTCGTCGTAAGCCAGCAGGCTGGGCGGCACATAGGCCGCCTTAGAGGGCATGGTGGCTACCGCCAGCTGGGCGCGCAAGGCCGCATTCACAGTTTTCTGCTGGGCTAACGCCACTTCGAGCTCGGCACGGGTCATAAGAATGTGTCAGCTAAAAGCTCTTCGGTAATTGAATAAAAACGGCGTAAGCGACAATGCCGTTGCCTGGGCAAGTGGGGGCGCGGTACTGGCCGAGAAGGGGTTCAGCCGGGCAGTAGTCGGCCCGTTAGCCCCAGGCTAATAGATACGAGAATAACCACACTTGCGGACTTTAGCGTCCGATTTTTTCCTGGCACAGAAGCTTCTTCAATGACTGGAGGCCCGTAGCATTGCGACACCCGTTGTACCGGGCAGCCCACCCACTACCGAACCAGCGCCTGCTGCAGCTGCTCGATGAGGCGCGCCTGGGCCGGGCCACTGAAGCCGGCCGCCGTGTAGGCCCGGAAGGCTACCGATAGGCCGCCCGGCTTGAGGGCAGTGACGACGACCTGCGGGGCGGGCGTGGGCAGCACGTCAGCATCGGCCGCCATCAGCGGAATGGCCCAAGCGCGTAGCGCGGCCAGGTCGGTGGGGTTTTCGAGGTCGGCCACGATTTCGACCAGGGCCTTATTCTGGGCCGTTTTATTGATGATGACGTTGTTGGAAGTGGCCCCGTTGGGCAGGATGATGGTATCGCCGTGACCGGTGACGAGGATGGTATTGAAAATCTGGATTTCGCGCACCTCGCCCGATTTACCCTGCGACTCAATGGTATCGCCCACCACGTAGGGCTTGAAAATGAGGATGAGTACGCCGCCCGCGAAATTGGCCAGCGTGCCCTGCAACGCCAGCCCCACCGCCAGCCCCGCCGCCCCCAAAATTGCTACAAACGACGTGGTTTCGAAACCCACCATACCGGCCACAGATATCAGCAGCAGCACTTTGAGCACGATGTTAATCAGACTGGTCAGGAACGAGGCCAACGACACATCCAGGTGCCGGGAGGCTTTGGCCACAACGCGGCTGGCCCAGCCAATGAGCCACCAGCCCACCATCAGCGCCACCCCGGCCATGAACAGGCGGGGCAGGTAGAGCACAACGATATCCTGGAACTGCCGGGCGTAGCTAGTCAGTTGATTCATAATTAATTGAAAGAAAATAAAGAATGCTGATAATGAAGCTGTTTAGAAAGTCCCCGAACGGTCATGCTTCGCTGCGCGCTGCATGACCGTTCGGGGACCTTTTGTGACTTGCTAAACAACTCCAATGACAGCCGTTATCGAAATTGCTTATGGCATCGCCACCAGCTCCACGCCCAGAATCTGGTCGCCGATGTCGAGCTTGTGCACTACGTCCATGCCGCCCACTACCTGGGCAAAAATGGGGTAGCGGCCATCCAGGTGCGGCGTGGGCGTGTGGGTAATGAAGAACTGGCAGCTCTCGGTGTCTTTGCCGGCCGAGGCCAGGCCCACGCTGCCCTCCTCGTAGCGCAGGTCGCCAAACTCGGAGCGCAGATTGTAAGGCGCGCTGCCGTTGCCATCGCCGCGCGGGTCGCCACCCTGGGCCACAAAATTGGGCACCACACGGTGGAAATACAGGTTGTCGTAGAAATGCTGGCCGATGAGCGTGACGAAGCTGGCCACCGCGCCGGGCGCTTCCTCGGGCTTCAATTCCAATAAAATAATGCCCTTGCTGGTACGCAGCCGCACCTGCTGGCCCAGCGGCACGCCCTGCACCACGGCCCAGTCGATGGGGTGCTGCGCGGCCGTGACCAGCGGCGAGGACGTGGGTTTGGGCGATTTTTCCAGCTTATCGAGGGCCTGTTGGAGGCCCTGCCAGGCTTCGATTTCGCGGGGCAACTGTAGCTTAGCCTGGGCCTGGCGCAGGGCCGCGAGGTCGGCGGGCCGGGGCTGGGGGTAGAGTTTAGTGTCGGCCAGGGCCTCGGCGGCGGTGCCGAGCTGGGCCACGTCGCCGCTGGCCAGGGCCTGGCGCATGGCGGCGGCAAAATCGGCCTGGCGGCCGGCCGGAAAATCGGCACTGCGGCGCATGGTGAGCAGTGCGCCCAGCGCGTAGCCCGCTACCACCGGCGACTGCCCCGCCGCAAACGCCTCGGTCCGCACGAAGTCAAATGCGGCCGGGTCTTCACTCAGCGCTTCCAGCAAAAAGCCTTTTTCGTACACCGTGGGCGCGGCCGGGTAGCGCTTCGAAATGGTTTCGACCAAGCTAGGCCGGGCCGCCGGACTGGCGTGGCGCACGGCCGCCCGCAGCAAGGCCGCCCGCACCCGCACGGAGGCCTGCCGGTTGCCATCGGCCAGGGCCGCCAGCAACGCGCCCGATTCGCCCTTGGCATGGGCCAGCAGCCATTCGGCCGCCGTGAGGGCCACGGCGGGCTGGTCGCGGTTGAGGGCCGTGAACACGGCTTTGCGGCTGGCCGGGTAGTTTTCCGCATCAAAGGGCAAGACCCGAATGGCGCTGAGCCGCACCCGGTAGTCGGGGTCCTTGGTGGCGAGGCGGGTGAGCACGGCGGCTGCCTGGCGGGCCGCTGGGGGTGCCTTTACTGCTGGCGAAGGAGCCTGCGGGGCCATGTTAACTGGAGTGGACGGCACGGGCATCGAAGCCATGTCTGGCAGGTTGGCAATTTTGCCCAGCGTGCTGGCCGCTGCCGCTCGCACGGCATACGAACGGTCTTTCTGAACCACGCGCAACAGCGTGTTCTCGGCCAGTCTTTTCAACTCAGCATCGAGCCCCCGGGTGCGCGACAGGGCCACTACCGCCGCCAGCCGGCCGCGCCCAGGCAGCTTGGGCGAATTCAGGACCAGCACGGTGCGCCGGATGCTCTCGGGCGAAACCAGGCCGCGCAGGGAGGCGCGGCTCAGGCCCCAGGCAAGGGCGGCGGCGCGGGAAGTATCGTTCAGGATTTCGACGCGCCAGAGCTCGGGTAGGCTGTGGCGGGTGACGGTGCGGCCCAGGGCTTCGTGCACGTAGCGGCGCACCGTGCCGTCTTTTTCCAGCAGGACGCGCACGCGCAGGCTGTCCACGGCGGTGCTGTCGCCGGTCTGGCCCAGGGCGTAGGCGGCGGCGCGGCGCACGCCGGGGTCGGCATCGCGCAGCAGTGGGAGGAGGCCGGGCACGGCCGCCGGCGCCTGCACCGAGGCCAGCGCCAGGGCCGCTTCGCGCCGGTACGTAGGGTTGCCGTCGGTGAGGAAGGGCAGAATGGCGGCGGTGTTGCGCTCGTCCTGCGCCGTGCCGATTTGGCGAATGGTGGCGTCGTGGTACTTGTTGGCGAGGCCGGCGCTGGGGCGCGGCGTGCGGGCGCAGGCAGCCGCCAGCAATAGCAGCGGCCAGAAACGTAGGAGGCGAATGGGCATAGGGGAGTTGTAGCGTATGCTTTAGCTTGCGCTTACGGGGCAAAAGGAAATAATGGCTGGACCGGGGCGCAAGCTAACGCACGCGCTACTCGCCGCCCCAGGAATCTTCCTGCGGGGCAGCTTCAGTCGGCAAATAGTCCGTTCCGATGTCTTTCAGCAGCGCATCAAGCCCGGCAAACAGCCCGGCGTTGCCGTGCTGCTGGTAGCCGGCCAGGGCCGTTTCGAAATTGCGCAGGCCGTAGAGAAACGCCCGCAGGTTATCAGCCGTGATGGCCTCGAAATGCCGGCCGTAGCCCATCTGCTGCACTTCGGCGGCGTTCAGCCACTGCTCGAACTGGGCCGGAATGGGAATGGCGCAGATGGGCTTGTGCAGGAACACGGCCTCCGAAATCAGCGAAAAGCCGCCGTTGGTGACCACGGCGCGGGCGCTGGCCAGGTCGGCAATAAAGCCGGCTTCGGAAAAGGCACAGAGCTGCACGTTGCCGTGGATTTCCTGCTTGTTGAAGCCGTAAACGCGGAATTCCTGGTCGGGCAGCTGTTGCAGCAGCGGCACCAGGTTCTGCTGCGTAGTGGCCGATTGGTACACCAGTACGTGCCGGCCGTTGGTGGGCGCGGCGGCCAGAATTTCGGGCCGGATAATGGGCGGCACCAGCGTGGTGCGCTGCTTGGCCAGTTCCAGATTGAAGAACGTGGTGACGAAATAGTGGCGGCTGTGCGGCAGCTTGGCCCGCACAATGGCTTTGGCCAGCTGGTGGTTTTCGCGCTCGGCCTTCGGCACGGCCACATTCAGCTTGGCACGGCTGATAATCTGCATATTATCAATGCTGACAATGGGCAGCCGGCGCAGCTTCGCGAATAAATAGCTGAATGATTCAAAGTCCGAAACCACCACTTCCGGCTCGAAACCGCCCAGCAGCTCGCGGTAGCGGGCGAAGTTGACGCGCAAATCCTCGGGGGCGGTGCGCAGCGTGCGCACGGCCGTGCGCAGCTTGCTCACCGCCAACCCATTATACGCCAGATGGAAACCCCGGATTTCGTGCACCCGGCCCGGGAATGCGGCGGCCAGCATGGTGTAGGCGCGGCTACTGCTCACCACGCGCACTTCGTGGCCCTGCGCCAGCAGGTGGCCGATAACGACTTTGCTGCGGGTGGCGTGGCCCAGGCCCTCGCCGGGCACTCCGTATAATATCTTCATCGCTGATTGACGCTGATTGACCGTGATTTCGTTGATTGTGGACGGTGCGGCTAAGTGGATTAATCGGCAAATAACCGAAAAACCAGCGGGTGGCGGGGCAACCCATGAAAAAGCCCTGACTCGGCTGAGTCAAGGCTTTAACAATCACGAAATAACGGTTAATCAGCGTCAATCAGTGATTTATTCGGCCACCACCAGCTTCTCACTGCGGGTGCCTTCGCTCGACTCCAGCCGCACGATGTAGATGCCGGGCGCTACGCCAGCCAGCGGCAGGGGCAGCTGCTGCGGCCCGGCCGGATAGGCTTTCTGGCGCACCACGGCGCGCACCAGGCGGCCGGTGGCATCGAGCAGCGAAACCGTGACAGGGCCGGCCCGCTCCTGCTGGAAACTGATGCTGCCGCTGCCGTGCACGGGGTTGGGGTACAGGGCCATTTGCACAGTGCCGGGGGTGGTGGCCACGCCGGGCGCGGTGCTGAGCACGACGTTTTCGTCGCCGGCGCGGTAGGGCAGCAGGTCGAAATAGGTGAGCAGCATTTCGGCCGTCGTGCTCTCGCCCCATTGGGTGGTGACGGGTGGGCTGTTGGGATTGCGCGGGTTCTGAGCGGTGTTGTCGTAGGTGGCATCGGCCATGAGGCGCGAGCCGGCCGGGATTTTCAGCGGGGCGGTGAAGCGGAAGACACCCTGCCAGCGGAAGTCCCAATCATTGATTTTTATCAGCTTAATGGTATCGCCGTTGGGCTTTACCGCCCACACCTTCCAGCTTTTGCTGAGCAGGTGGGCGTGGGGCGCGGTGCTGAGAATGGTGACATCGACCGGCACGTTGAGCTGGGCGTGGAAGGTGCTCACCTGATTGGCCGGAATGATAAACGGGCCGTTGCTGAGCGTGACCGGCGAGATGGCCGGCACCGTCTGGATGTAGCGCGTGACGGGCTGGCGGGCAAAAAACACGTTCACCACCGATGAGTCTTTCTGCGTCACGTAGTTGGGGCCGTAGTGCACCTGCACCAGCAGCGCGGCTCGGCGGTAGAGCTTCTTGCCCATGCCCGAAGGATAAAAGCGCGACTGCATGCCCGGCACCCAGGCCGCGAAGTTGGTTTCGAGAGGGTTGAAGCCGAAACCGCCGAACTGCGTGTAGCCGTAGCCGGGCGCGGCCGCATCCAGGGCCTGGGCCTGCTGCGTGGTATCCATGCCGATGATGACGTGGTGCACGATGCCCTTATTGCCGGGCCGGAACTCGATGGCCGCGATGTCGCGGTCGGCGGGCATGTTCACGGGCAGCACGAAAATGCGGTACATATCCTGGCCATTGCCCAGGTGCGTGAAGGCCTGGGCCATCGGAATCACCAGGTCGGGCGTGCCCAGCTGCGAGCGGCTGGGGTACGTGGGCACGGCCGGCGTAAGGGCAGGGTTGCCCTGCGGCGTGCCGGCATCCACCCAATCCCGGATTTTGGCGATTTCTGCGTTGGTCAGCGTGTTTTCGTCGAGGTAGTGGCGGTAGTTGGGGTCGGGCTTCCACGGCGGCATGTAGCGCGTACCGGTCACGTACTTAATGGTCTGGGCGTGGCTCACCACTTCGGCGTAGGTGGTGAGCGGAAACGGCGCTACTTCGCCCGTGCGGTGGCAGCTGGTGCAGTGCTGGTACACCAGCGGCGCAATGTCCTGACTGAACGTGTACTGCGGGGCGGTCTGGGCCTGCGCCGGGGGCGCGGTCATCAGCAAAGCCAGCAGCAGGAGTAATGAGAAGAAGCGGTGTTTCATGAGGTTTGAAAAGAAAGAATCGTAGAACGTCATGCAGAGCGCAGCGAAGCATCTTGCCCGCCACCACTAATCCAGTCGATTGAATTGCGTTGAGCGGTAAAGATGCTTCGCTGCGCTCTGCATGACGTTCTATTTGTTAAAGTTAAGCCCCGAGACTCTTCTCAAATTTACTCAATAAAACAGCCCACCGGCTCAGTACGCGGCACGGCTACAGGCCGTCCTTCAGCCACGTCGGCCAGCGCATCGGCCAGCTCGTGGTGGCGCGTCACGGCGCGGTGCTGGCCCAGGCCGGCGTAGGCATCATCGAGGCGGCCCTGGTAGAGGATGGTGCGGCCGTCGGCGGCCACTACCACGGCTTCGGGCGTAACGCGGGCGTGCAGCTTGTTGGTGAGCTGGTGGCCGGCATCGGCTTGCAGCGGGAAAGCCACCTGATAGGTTTTAGCGAAGGCCGTCAGCCCGGCCAGCGTGGTTTCCCGGGCCGGAAACACTCCTACGAAGCGCACGCCCTGCGCCCCGTAGCGGCCGTGCAGCTCCCGCAACGGCAGCGTGGCCGCCTGGCTGATGGGGCAGGTTTCGGCCAGAAAAATATAAACCGTGATGCGTAACGCGGGTGCCGTACTCATTCCAAGAAAATGTAGCAGCAGGAGTAGCAAGAGCGGCATAAGCAGATTTTGAAAGGCTTTTTAAATAGAAAAGCTGTTTAGGAAGTCCCCGAACGGTCATGCTTCGCTGCGCTCTGCATGACCGTTCGGGGACTTTTTGTGACTTTCTAAACAACTCCAGAAATTTGTCATTCCGAAACAGGGAGAGCCGGAAAAAAGCTGTTCACTTACTTTTATCCGAATTCCTTTCTCCACTTGATGCGTGGAATGTCGGAATGACAAGCACTGCAACTACGCATTTACCAGACACCGGCCTGCCGGGCCGGGTTCCGACTTTTCGGCCCGGTTTTCGTTTATGCCGCCACAACCTCTTCTTAGCTTACCCATGAATATCGCTGTTTTACGCTCCAGATTCCGGTCCTGGGGCACTGCTTTGGCCGCTGGCTCCCTCCTGCTGGCCACCGCCTGCTCGGCTCCGCGTGCCATCATCGCCACCGGCAAAGTCACGCCCCAGGGCGAGTTTCGGGTGGGGTACAACCAAGGCTTCAACGTAGCCACGGCCCCCCTGGCCAAAGCCGGCAACGCGGTGAAGGAAGCCGCCAGTCAGGCCGCCAGTCAGCAAAAAGTAGACTACACCGACGCCACTACCCAGCTGCAGGCCGCCGCCCTGGCCTACATCCTCGACCCGGTGCAGCCCACCGCCGACCTCAGCATCCGCTATGGCATCGTGCCGCGCCTCGATGCTGGCTTTAAGTACGCCTTTGGCTCTTATGTATTTGATACGCAGTACCAGCTGTTGGGCCCCACCGGCACCCCCGAAAACCCCGGCCGGGGGGCGGTGAGTGGCACCACTTATGCCAGCATCGGCCTGCAGTTTGCCACCCAGCGGGCCAAGCTGCCCAGCCTGCCCTTCCTGTCCGACATCAACTCGGTGCTGAATTTCCGGGCCAACCGCAACGACCTGCTTATTCCGCTCACTTTCAGCCAGTCGTTTGGGCCGGAGGAGGAAATCGGGGCCATCAGCTACGGCCTGGTGTATGCCCACAGCTGGGTGAGCTACGGCTTCGCGCCCACCAAAATCTATAATGGCTCGGTGCAGGTACCCGAGCTGCCGCTGCAAAGCCGCAACTTCTCCTCGTTCGGCGGCTTTGTCAATCTGAAGCTGGGCTATCGGTATTTCTACGTCATCCCGGCCGTGTCGCTTTTCTACCAGAACTACGGCGATTACGCCCTCCTCAATGGCCAAAGCACCTCGCTGAGCGGCATTACAGTGGTGCCCTCGCTGGGCTTCCAGCTGCGCATTCCTAATTTCACGAAGTAGCCCGCGCAGGCTCCGGCTGCCCCGAAGCGGTGCCGCATCTTCCGGATGCGGCACCGCTTTTCTTTTGCCCACTGCCGTCTGGTAGCGGCACGGCGGGCTTCATCGGGGCCCCCACCGCAGAATGTGGCTTTCTATGGCTTTCTTTGTTGCCCGTTTTTCAAAACTTTACGTAGCAGCTGCCGCTCAACTTTTCCACCCCACCCATGGAAGCTCCCAACCCCGAATTCATGCGCGAAGCCATTCGCCTGTCTATCGACCAGATGAAGGCCGGCCACGGCGGCCCCTTCGGTGCAGTAGTGGTGAAGGACGGCCAAATCATTGCCCGCGGCTTCAACCAGGTCACCACCACCCACGACCCCACCTGCCACGCCGAGGTTGATGCTATCCGCAAAGCCTGCAAGGCGCTGGGCACCTTCCAGCTCGACGGCTGCGACCTATACACCAGCTGCGAACCCTGCCCCATGTGCCTGGGCGCCATCTATTGGGCCCGGCCGCGCCGGGTGTTCTACGGCAACACCAAGGCTGACGCCGCCGCCATCGGCTTCGACGACCAGTTCATCTACGAAGAGCTGGACCGCCCCATGGAAGGCCGTAAATTGCCCATGACGCAGCTGCTGCGCGATGAGGCTTTGGCTGGATTTAAGGCCTGGACGGAACTGGAAGGACGGACCGAGTATTAATAATTAGCTACCGTTCCGGAACGTCATGCCGAGCGTAGCCGAGGCATCTCGCCCGCTTCGTTGCAAAGACATTGATTACTACTGCACGCGAGATGTCTCGGCTACGCTCGACCTGACGTGCTTTCTGAATCGCATCAAGCTACTATGATTGAATTCTATCTCAACGACCAGCCCATCCGCACTGCCGAGGCGCCGGCCAGCGCCCTGCTCGATTTCGTGCGCTACCACGAGCAGCTGAAGGGCACCAAAATCGGCTGCCGCGAGGGCGACTGCGGCGCCTGCACCGTGCTGGTGGGCGAGCTGAGCGCCGACGGCCAGACCGTGAGCTACCAAAGCATGACCAGCTGCCTCGCGCCGCTGGGCAACGCCGCCGGCAAGCACATCGTCACCGTAGAGGGCATCAACGCGGCCGGCAGCCAGCTCACGCCCGTGCAGCAGGCCATCGTGGACGAGGGCGGCTCGCAGTGCGGCTTCTGCACGGTGGGCTTCGTGATGTCGCTCACCGGCCACAGCCTGAGCGGGCAGCCAGCTACGGAGAAGAACACCATCGCGGCCATCGACGGCAACATTTGCCGCTGCACCGGCTACAAGAGCCTGGAGCGC
This sequence comes from Hymenobacter siberiensis, assembly GCF_018967865.2. Taxonomy (NCBI): domain Bacteria; kingdom Pseudomonadati; phylum Bacteroidota; class Cytophagia; order Cytophagales; family Hymenobacteraceae; genus Hymenobacter; species Hymenobacter siberiensis. The sequence goes on along the minus strand of NZ_JAHLZY020000001.1, from coordinate 1,169,964 downwards.
GCCGCCGCTACCCTAACCGCCGAGTTGGCCGGCCGCCCCGCCGAAAACGCCCTGGCCTGGCTCAGCGAGAAGCAGTTCGTGCCCCGCTATTTTGCCGAAATCCCGGCCAAGCTGGCTGGCCTGCGCCCCGCTGCCCCGCAGGCTGCTCAAGCCACTGCTGCTTCAGTAGCAGCGGCCACCACGCCCCACGCCAACGGCGGCAGCACGGTTTCAAGCTCGCCCAACGGCCACACCCAAAGCCAGAACGACCACTCACCATCTCACCACCTCACCACCTCACCACTCATTGGAGGAGGCACCGATTTGCTGGTGCAGCGCCTCGAAGAATTGCGCGAGCAGCCGGGCGTGCGGCTGATTTTCGACCAGCCCGGCCGGCGCGGCATTCGGCGCGAAACCACCGGCCGCGTGGTGCTGGGCGCCGCCACCACGGCCAGCCAACTGCTCGAATCGGAGCTGCTGCGCGGGCTGCTGCCCAACCTGCCGCAATACCTGAAGCTGGTGAGCAGCACGCCCATCCGCAACATGGGCACGGTGGCCGGCAACTTCATCAACGGCTCGCCCATCGGCGACCTCACCATCATGTTCCTGGCCCTGGGCGCGTCCGTCACGCTGCTCGACGCAGCTGGCAACACCCGTGAGCTGGCCCTGCCCGACCTCTACCTGGGCTACAAAAAGCTGGCGAAAGTGGCCGACGAGCAGGTCACCGAAATCAGCTTCCCCACCCCGCTGGCGGGCGACTTCTTCCACTTCGAAAAAGTATCCAAGCGCACCCACCTCGATATTGCCAGCGTGAATTCCGCCGCCTGGCTGCGGGTCGAAAATGGCATCATCCAGGCGGCCCGCGTATCGGCGGGCGGCGTGGGGCCAGTGCCGCTGCTACTGGCCCGCACCAGCGAGTTTCTGGTTGGCCGCGAGCTCACGGCCGAAACCCTGACCGCCGCCAACGCTGTGATGCAGGCGGAAATCAGCCCGATTTCCGACGTGCGCGGCACCGCCGACTACAAGCGCCTGCTGCTGCGCCAGCTGCTGTGGGCGCATTTCCTGGAGGCAGCGCCGGAATTGGCGGTGGATGAATTGATTTAAATTTAAGTAGCGCCTAACGTTCGCCTCACCCCCGGCCCCTCTCCGAAAAGGAGCGGGGAGCCTGACGATTTCCGTCCGTGCATAGCCGGTGCCCCCTCTCCTTTTCGGAGAGGGGGTCAGGGAGTGAGGCGCCCCGCCCGAACGAAACTCCAACCATGAACCACCTCGACCCCAACCGCCACGTGCGCGGCGAATCGCAGTACCTCGACGACGTGCCCGTGCAGCAGGGCACCCTGTACGCGGCCGTGTTTGAAAGCCCGCTGGCCCACGGCGTGCTCCGCCGCCTCGATTTCAGCGCCGCGCTGACCGCGCCCGGCGTGGCCCGCGTGCTCACGGCGGCCGACATTCCCGGCATCAACCAGATTGGCGGCATCGTGGCCGACGAGCCGCTGCTGGCCGAGGGGCACGTGCATTTCCGGGGGCAGCCGGTGGCGCTGGTGCTGGCCCGCACCGAGGCGCAGGCCCACGCCGCCCTCAAGCTGATTAAGGTCGAAATCGACCCGCTGCCCATCATCACCGACCCGCGGGTGGCGGCCGCTCAGGGCGAGCTGATTGTGCCGCCTCGCACCTTCAAAATCGGCGACTCGGCAGCGGCTTGGGCGGAGTGCGCGCACGTGTTTGAGGGCGTGGCCGAGAGCGGCGGGCAGGAGCATCTGTACATCGAAACGCAGGGCGCCTATGCCTTTCCCACCGAGATGGGCGGGGTACGGATGATTTCCTCGACGCAGGGGCCCACGGCCGTGCAGCGCCATACGGCCCACGTACTGGGCCTGGGTATGCACCAGGTAGAAGTGGATGTGACACGCCTCGGCGGCGGTTTCGGGGGCAAGGAAGACCAGGCCACGCCCTGGGCCGCCCTGGCCGCCCTGGGTGCGTTCCTCACCAAAAAGCCGGTGAAGCTGGTGCTCGACCGCATGGCCGACATGCGCATGACCGGCAAGCGCCACCCCTACTCGTCCGATTTCAAAATCGGCTTCGATGCCGACCTCAAAATCGCGGCCTACGAAGTCACTTTCTTCCAGAATGCCGGGGCTGCCGCCGACCTCTCGCCGGCCGTGCTGGAGCGCACGCTCTTCCACGCCACCAACGCCTATTTCGTACCCAACGTGACGGCCACGGCCTTTTCGTGCCGAACAAACTTACCGCCTAACACGGCCTTCCGGGGCTTCGGCGGGCCGCAGGGCATGTTTGTGATGGAGTCGGCCCTGGCCAAAGCGGCGGAAGAATTGGGCCTGCCCACCTTCGAGCTGCAGCGCAAAAACCTGCTGCGCGAGGGCGACCTCTTCTCGTACCGCCAGCCGGCCGAGATGTGCCACGCCGAGCAGGCCTGGGACACGGCCGCGCAGGAGTTCGATTTGGCGGGTATCCGAGCCGATGTTGAGCAGTTCAACCAGTCGAATAAGCTGAAAAAGAAGGGCTTTGCGGTGATGCCGATTTGCTTCGGCATCTCGTTCACCAAAACGCCCATGAACCAGACGCGGGCGCTGGTACACATCTACTCCGACGGCTCGGTGGGCATCAGCACGGGCGCGGTGGAAATGGGCCAGGGCGTGAACACGAAAATCGCGCAGGTGGCGGCCCGCACGCTGGGCATTTCGATTTCGCGCATCAAAATCGAAACCACCAACACCACCCGCGTGGCCAACACCTCGCCCAGCGCCGCCAGCGCCACCGCCGACCTCAACGGCAAGGCCACCGAAATGGCCTGCGCCGCCCTGCGCGAGCGGCTGCTGCGCCACGCCTGCCTCGAATACACGCTCAACTACGAGGGCCTCGAAATCCACGACGAGCAGGTGCTGGCCGCCGGCGTGCCCGCCGAAACCAACTGGGAGAAGCTGGTGTCGTCGGCCTTCTGGAAGCGCGTGGCCCTCACCGAAAACGCCCACTACGCCACTCCCGACCTGCATTTCGACGCTACCACCAACACCGGCCACCCCTTCGCCTACCACGTCTACGGCACGGCCCTGACCAGCGTGACGGTGGACTGCCTGCGCGGCACCTACACCGTGGATGCCCTGCAAATTGCCCACGATTTCGGCCAGAGCTTCAACCCCGTCATCGACCGGGGCCAGATTGAGGGCGGCGCGGTGCAGGGCATCGGCTGGATGACCATGGAAGAAGTGGCCTACAACGCCGAGGGCCGCCTGCTCAGCAACTCGCTCAACAGCTACAAAATCCCCGACATCTACGCCGCCCCCCGGGTGCTCGACGTGCATTTCCTCGACACGCCGGGCCACCCCAAGGCCATCCTGCGCTCCAAGGCCGTGGGCGAGCCCCCGCTCATGTACGGCATCGGCACCTACTTCGCCCTGCGCGACGCGGTGCGGGCCTTCCAGGGGCATACGGCGCTGCCATTTTCCTCCCCACTCACGCCGGAAAAGGTGCTGGTGAGCTTGTACCCGGAGTTTGCTAACGGACAAACCTCACCCCCAGCCCCTCTACAAAAAAGAGGGGAGCCTGTTCCGCAATAGTGGTTCTAATTACTAAAAGAGTGTTGATATCATGGCAGCAACTGTATCTTTTTTTGGACCAATAACTACTACCTTCGGTTTCTGGAGCGGATTTCAATATTCTATAGATGAGCAAGAATGATTAAAGTAGTCAACAGCTTTAGCTTTGAAAAGGAGAAAATATGCAATAGCAGCGCTCCTATGCTATTCACATGTGAAACCGATGTAGGATACGAACCATATTTCGTAAAATACATAATGCAACCCAATGAGTTCGATTGCCTTGTATATGAGATAATATGCACCAATTTGGCAAATCATTTTGGCGTCACAACACCCGAAATAGCACTTGTCAATATAATTGAGGACAGTTTTGATGCATCTCTATTAAAGAAAAATACTCAGTATTTTAAAGCCGGAGTCACTGCTTTCGGCTCTCTAAATGTTTCTCAGGAACATATAATGCTTAATAAACAGGAAACGATTGTTGATAAAACTGCGTTCAACCTTTACAAAAACCCTATCGACTTCGTCAAAATTGCTTTCTTTGACCTACATGTAGATAATAGAGACAGAAATGAAGAGAATTTTAATATAATTATAACAAAAACTAGGCCCACCGAATTATTTGCAATAGACCATTTTGATTGCTTTTCGTCAAGAGGAAAAGTCGGAACATTTAGTTCAAGCATTCCTTTCAATATAAATGAGACAATTATCAGAAGTCCTATTTGCGTAAAAGCAATAGAATTTCTGGAGTTCGACCTGATAAAGCAGACTCTGGACGAATATCTTTATCTTTGCAACCCTGAATTGCTTTGTGGCATTGTTGACGAGGTTTTTGCCTGCCTGCCACAAGATTGGAATCTGACAAAAAATTTAAATAATAGAATAAAATCTTTCATTTGCGACTCAAATCGTTTGGATGACATATATCAGCAGTTGCTTCAAACTGTGCAGCGTTTTAAATCTAAGACAAAATGAAAAGCTTCATTTCGCTAATTTACATAAAAACCAACCCCGTTTCGGACGAAAAAATCTGTATTGGTATTTTTGTGGGCGGGGAAGAAAGAAACATATTTGCTTGGTCTGACAGCAAACTCAAAATATGCACCAAACTGGTATCTGGAGACATATATCCGTCTTTAAGCAAAACTTTTATCAACATCAGCAAAGATGCCAAGGAGTCAGACTCTGCAGAAAACGGATTAAAAAAGCTCTTTATTGATAATTACAAATATTCGCACAGCTATTTTGAATATTTGAACAGATACAATGACGGCATTATTGAGTTTAAGGAGCCTAAAATACTACCTAAACAGATATCCGATGATGACTTCAAGAAGTTATTCAAACTTTATGTTGGCGAGAGCATAATTACTCCGAAAGATAAACACGAAACTTTTTACAAGAAAGTAAAAAGTCATCTACTAAACCCAGTTTTTGCTCAAAAAACGAACTTAAACTACAAAATTCCTGAAGAAGTAATTGGGACAATTTACCGACCACAATTAGTCGACTTTATCAGTTGTAACGGAAATATTTTAGCAGGAAATGCTATAGACTTTTCTGCAACACCTTCTAATATCGAAAGCAAGCTCTATGAATTTCGTGCTCTAGTGCAAGGTCTAAAGCAATTTGCTCGAAATAAAAATTTCAGAGGGCGTGGCAAGTACACTGTCTATTTTGATAGTCCAACAGGAGTTGAGCAGAGCAAAATACTGAACAACGCATACAAGGATGATACAAAGGACTTCGACATGAAACCTATCGAAGATATTGATGATGTCGTCACAACTTTAGAATCTCACGACTACAAGAAATTCTCTGAAATAATTACCCTTTAAATTAATTACGAGTTTTTTTCACTTATAGTCAACCGCAAAAAGGGATTCTTTCTACTTACCAAATTTAGTAAGTAGAAAGAATCCCTTTCTGTTTTATCGAATGAATACTAAATTCTATTAAATATTTCCCTCCCCACTATGATGTAGAAGAACGAGCAGGTTCTATGCTGAAGCTCTTGTAGCTTCAGCCTCTTTTCGTTTCTGCCGCAGCTCAGGGCTTTGGGAAAGGAGTTGGGCGGGCGCGGGCCGGTGGCGGCAGCGCCGAAGGAAGGGGTAACCGGTGCGGGCTTTGCAACGCCACCCGCCGGTTTCTTTCGTCGCCCCTATGACGCCGGAAATGGTTTTCATACTTTTGCACCCCGATTTTACGCCCCCCCCCCCTACTTGCAACTTACCCGCTCTATCCCACTTGGTACCCACGTCCAGGGCTTCCTGATTTATGCCGCCGGCGATACTGCCGCCGCGCTGCTGCTGCATCAGTTTAGCTTGCTGCGACTGCTGGGCATGGCCCTGGTGGGCGGCTTGCTCTACTCCATGGAGGTACCGGCTTTTTTCCGCTGGCTCGACGCGCGGGTACCGGCTCGACCCGACGGCAGCCAGCTACGCAAAACCAGCCGCGCCGCCCTCACCCTGCTCTACTTCAACCCGCTCTGGATTGCCCGGCACTACGTGTTTCTGGCCATATTTGGGGGCGCCACCGAAACGATTTCGCTGGCCCTGCTGCCCGTCGCCGGCCGCTCCTTCCTGCTGAACGCCCCGGTTTCGCTGGCGGCCAACTACTACATTCAGAACTGCGTAGCCACCGAGCGGCGCTTCATGGCCAGCGCCATCTTCTCGGGGTTCATGGCCGTGTCTTACGCCCTGAGCGCCGCCTGGCTGTAGGGCTGGCGGGGGGCGTTCTGGCGTGCGCCTCATCCCCTAGCCCCTTCTCCGAAAAGGAGAAGGGGAACTAGATTTTAGTTTTATAACCTGGGTCTTTAGAGCTAGAATTACGGCTAGCCCCCTTCTCCTTTTCGGAGAAGGGGCTGGAGGATGAGGCGCACGCCAGAACGCCCCGCCTCAACCTACGCCTTCGCCCGCCGCCCCTCCAGAATGCGGTAGAACGAGCGGGTCTGCACCTCTTCCAGCGTCAAGCCCGTTGCCAGAATCTCCTCTTCCGAAATCGCGCCGCAGTTCAGGGCTTTAAGGAAGAAGTTGAGCAGGCCCTGGCCGGTGGCGGCATCGTCGAAGATGTCGCCGGTGAGGGTGGAGATGGCGGCGCGCTCGACGAAGGTGCGCAGGCGGAACACCGCGTCGTCGTAGCTGCTCAGGAAGAAGTTGTAGGTGGCAGCGTAGCGCATGGGCAGCTGCGCGGGGTTCAGGTCCCAGCCCTGGTAGAAGCCGTTGATGAGCGAGTGCGTGCTGTGGTGGTAGGCCTGGCGCCAGGCATTATGCACCGACTCGCGGTTTTCGCGCAGCTGGGCGAAGCTCAGGTTCTCGCCGCGGTGCGGGCCGATGGGCATCACGTTGGTCGCGCCATCCGAGAGGAAGATGCCGGTGCCGCCGAGGGCCACTTTGGTCATGTGGTGGGCGAAGTCGTTCACGGGGTGGCCCATGGTCTGATACTTGGCCGTGATGCCGCAGCTGGCGGTGTAGTCGTAGGTGCCGAAGTGGGCCGCGATGCAGCGCCCATCGCTGGCCCGGATGATGCGCATGAGCGGGTTGCGTCCCTCCTCGTCCATGATAATCTGGGTGGCCTCCACCATCGTCTCCATTTTGAGGGTGCCGGGGGCCAGGCCGTTGGCCTTTTCCAACAGCTCGAACAAGCGCACCATCGTAGTCATCTGCTCGGGGATGGTGACCTTGGGCAGCATCACCACGAAATTGGCGGGCAGCTTGCCACCGGTTTCGGCCAGCAGGGTGGTCAGGAAGATATCGAGCGTGCGCACGCCGCGCTGCTTGAGGTCTTCGGTGAAGGGCTTGATGCGAATGCCGATAAACGGCGAGAGCGTGCCTTGCTCCATGCCCTTAGCTACTTCCTTAGCGGCGCGCACGGCGGTTTCGTCCTCCTCGGCATCGGGCCGGTTGCCGAAGCCATCTTCGAAGTCGATGCGGAAGTCTTCCACGGCTTCGCGCTTCAGCTTCGCCACAATCTTGTTGTACACCGAGTAGGCCAGCCAGGCGGGCTCCTGCTTGCGGTCCTCGGGGCTCATCGCATCGATTTTGGCGGTTAGGGTGGCCACGTCGGCTTCGAGGTGCGGCAGGTGCTCGTGGTTTTTCAGCTCGAGCACGCGGGCCAGCTCCACGAAGTTGGGCGCGTAGGTGAGCAGATTATTGAGGGCGATATCGCCGATTTTCATGCAGGTATCGGCCTTGAAGAGGTTGGCGCCGCCGTACACGGTGTGCACGGGCTGGCGGTCGGGCCGGTCGCCGGGGTAAATGCGCTGGAAGGCCAGGTTGGCCGTGCCCAGCTCGTCGAGCAGGGCGGCTTTGTCGGATTCGGGTAAGCTGAGTTTCATGGTGGGAATTTGGTTGTCAGTTGTCAGTTTTCGGTTGTCAGGCGCGCCTAACCTGAACGTCATACCGAGCGCAGCCGAGGCATCTCGCGTGCAGCAGTAAATCAATGGCATTGCAACGAAGCGAGCGAGATGCCTCGGCTGCGCTCGGCATGACGGGCTCACGACCCGCGGTAAGTGGAATACCCAAACGGGTTCAGCAGCAGCGGCACGTGGTAGTGCTCATTGCCGGTCACGTTAAAAACGATTTCTACGAAGGGATAAAAATTCGCGGTACCGTCCTGCGCGAAATATTCCTGCGTATCGAATTTCATTTTATAAACGCCGGGCTCCAACTGCTTTTCCTTCGGCAATAAATCGGGAATCCGACCATCGGAGTTGGTCATCCCGCCCGCAATTTCCTGCCAATAATCGCCGACCTGCTGCCACAGGGCAATTGCCACGCCCACAGCGGGTTTTCCTTTCGTCGTATCGAGAATATGGGTTGTTATCTGACTCATGCGGCAAGGATTTTTTCGAGGCGAATACGGGTAATTTTATCCTGTTCGCCGGCGGCAATTAAAATTTCATCTTCCGGCTTATTGGCCAGTCGGGCTTGCAGCAACGCCAGCATTTCTTCGGCCGATTTGCCGGTGGCGCACACAATAAATATGTAGCCGAATTTATTTTCGTATTCGGTATTGCCCGCCGCCAATGCTTCCAGCGTTTCCTGCGAAGCCTGTTTCACCGAGGCCTGCTCGCCCTCGGCCCAGGTGCTGGTGCTGGCGAACTTGGCGCGCAGGACCTCCACATCTCCGCCGATTTTGGGGTGGTGGGTGAAGGCTTCGCGCCAGTCGGCTTCGGCCAGGCTGTTCCACTGGGTTTTAGCTTCGTCCATCAGCGTTTCCACATCGGAAACGGGGAAGCGGACGACCATGTTTTCGACCCACGCGGTGGAGCCACAGCAGGTTTGCAGGGCGGCGGCGAGGGCAGTTTTGGAGAGCTTATTTAATTCGGCTAGGGTCATTCGTTAATTCTTTTTCGCACAATTCTGGGTGAGCTATGGTACGTGACATAAATTCAATAGTGCCTTTGTTACGCCGTGTTTTTTCAGCGAAAGCACCTCCAGCAACTAAACCCGTTATTGCAACAGCTGCACGCAACGCCCAAGACGCCTCGCCAGGAAAGCCAGATAAGCGTGCCAGTAATTGCACCAATAATAGCCGGCGAAACAAGGATTTGCAGCCACGCCAGCGCAGAAAGCAACCGTTCAATAAATTTCATTCGGCAGAAATTACTTGTGCGGCAGAGATGCTTCGGCTACGCTCAGCATGACGTTCCTGAAATTACCGCACCGTCGGAAACCGGTTCACGTTCTTGTAATAGATGTACACCGACGGCTCCTGCCCCATCGCCGTGGCCCATTGCTGGCAATACGGGGCCATCCAGATGGAATCGCCCTTTTTCACCGGGTACCAGCAGTGGTCAAGCATGTAGATGGCCTGGCCCTCCAGATACATCAGACCGTGCTCCATGATGTGGGTTTCCACCATGGGCAAGTTGCCGCCGATGCCGTAGGTGAAGATGTTCACGGCCATGTCGAAGCCCAGCTCATTGGGCAGCAGCTCCTGGATGCGCAGAGCCTCGTCGTTCATGTACACGGGCGCTTTGCTCAAATCCCGCTCGCCCCAATGAATAGCGGGCGTGGCCTGGTCTGCCAGCGGCTCATATACCTTGTGGAACGTCAGAATCTTCGTATCGGGCGCGGCATTGGCGAATCCATACGCCTGGCCTACTGGCACATACACGTAATGGCCCGCCGTCAGAATCCGGGTTTCGCTGCCCACGGCTGCCTGGCATTCACCCTCCACCACGTAGAAAAATATCTGCGAAGCCTCGGTTTTGCCCAGCAGCTGGCCGGCGGCGGTGAGGGTAACGAGCGTCTGGCACAGGCAGGCGCCCATCTGCTCGTTGATGATGACGTTGACGGTGCAGCCGGTCCAGCCGGGCACGTTGCTGTTGATGTAACCGTCGGGGGCAATGATGGCGTGGTTGCGCTTTGTGACCGAGCGCGTCAGGGCAGACATTTCCATGAATGGAATTAAAAATTAAAAATGAAGAATTAGAAATTGCTTTAGAAGGATTCTGAGCATTGGAGTTGTTTAGAAAGTCACAAAAGGTACTCAAACGGTCATGCTTCGCTGCGCGCTGCATGACCGTTCGGGGACTTTCTAAACAGCTTCTTTATCAGCTCATTTTCAATTCTTCATTTTTAATTTTTAATTCAGAAACAAAGCGGTCGGCCACGGCGATGGCGGCAGCCAAATCGAGCAGCTCCACATCTTCCAGCGGGTTGTGGCTGATGCCTTTGTAGCAGCGAATAAACAGCATCGTGGCCGGGGCCACGAACGAGACGGGCACGGCATCATGGCCGGCACCGCTTACTAAGGCAATGGTTTCGTAGCCGGTTTCGGCAATGGCCCGGGCCAGCAGGCTATTCAGCGCGGAGTCGCAGGCCACGGGCGCAGTGTGCTGAATGAGCTGCCAGCTCAGCTTCACGTTGCGCTGCAGGGCCAAGGCCTCAGCGTGGCTGCGCAGGAAGTCGTAGGCCTGGGTGAGGGCCTGCTCGTCGGGGCTGCGTAGGTCGAGGCTACAGGTTACCGCGCCGGGAATTACGTTGCTGGCCGCGTGGCTGATGGCCAGCTTGCCCACCGTGGCCACCAGACCCCGGCCGTGCACCTGCGCAAACTGCTCGGCGATGAGCACAAACTCGGCGGCGGCGCAGAGGGCATCCTGGCGCATGGCCATGGGCACGGTGCCGGCGTGGCCGGCCATGCCGGTAAACGTCAGCTCGACGCGCTGCTGGCCGGCAATGGCCGTCACCAGCGCTACCGGCACGTTGCGTTCCCACAGTACCGGGCCCTGCTCGATGTGCAGCTCGAAATAGCCCAGCCACTCGGCGGCCGGAATGGCATCCAGCGAGAGCTGCGAGGTATTGCCGCCCATGGCTTCCAGCGCCTGGCTGAGGGAGATGCCCGCCTCGTCGCACCGGGCCAGCAGGGCGTGGTCGAAGGCCCCGGCCACCACCTGGCTGCCCAGGTAGGTGGTGTGGAAGCGCACGCCTTCCTCGTCGCTGAAGGCAATGAGCTCGATATGAAACGGCAGCTCGGCTTTCTGCGCAATCAGGTTTTCCAGCAAATCGAGGCCCATGAGCACGCCCAGCGGGCCATCGAATTTACCGGCGTTCACCACCGTATCAATGTGCGAGGCCAGCACGAAGGTTTTGGCGTCGCGGTTCGGGCTTTCCAGTCGGGCGCGCAGGTTGCCGATGCCGTCGACGCGGGTGGGCAGGCCGGCGGCTTCAAACCAGCTTTGCACCAGGGCGCGGCCCTCCAGAAAGGCGGGCGTGCCAAAGGTGCGCGTCACGCTATCGGCGTCTTCGCTGATGGCCGCCAGCTCCTGGATGCGCCGCATAATCTGCTCGGCGCGGGCTGTGTATTCGTGCTGCATTCCGCTACCGGGTTAAAAACTGGCCGTGGTTGAGATGAGTGAAATCGGGACGCTGAAAAACCTGCTCGCCCATGAGAAAAGTTAATTCCACCACGCCCGCCAATTCCTGGCAAATGTAAGGCGACACTTTGTGTTTGTGCTGAAGCAGCTCCTCGCTCACCACAAAGGTCATTTCGGGGTCAAAAACGATTAAATCGGCGTCGAAGCCGGGCGCAATCCGACCCTTTTTCTCGCTTTGGCCCGCCAGCTTCGCCGGGTTTGCGCTCAGCCAACGGGCCATATCGCTCAGGGTGGCTCCGCGCGGGCGGGCGGCCGTCCAGAGCACCGGCAGGGCCAGCTGCAGCGAGGCAATGCCGCCCCAGGCCGTGGTGAAGTCGCCGCTTTCGAGCTGCTTCAAGTCGGGCGGCGCGGGCGAGTGGTCGGTGGCTACGAAGTCGATGATGCCGGCCTGCAAGGCGGCCCAGAGTTGCTCGTTGTTGGCCCGCTCGCGGATGGGCGGGGCGCACTTAAACTGCGTTTGGCCGTCGGCAATATCTTCGGCGTTGAAATAGAGGTAGTGCTGGCCGGTTTCCACCGTTAGCGGCAAGCCCCGGACCTTGGCGGCGGCAATGGGCGCAATGGAGTTGGCCGACGACAAATGCACGATGTGCACCGGGCAGTTGAATTCTTCGCACAGGCGAATCATCATATTCACGGCATCATCCTCCCACTTTTTGGGGCGCGAGGCCAGGTAGTTGGGGTACGAGCGGTGGTCGTTTTTCTTCCAGTCGTCGTTGTCTTCGGATAGTTCGCAGTGCACCAGCAGCGGCAGCCGGTGCCGGGCCAGAATCGGCATCACGCGCCGCAAACCCTCCTCCGTGGCATTGGGAAAATCGTCAATCCCAGAGTGCGTGAGAAAGGCCTTAAAGCCGAGCACGCCGGCCGCAATCAGCGGTTCAATCTCGGCCGCATTGCCCGGCACCACGCCCCCCCAGAAGCCCACGTTGCAGTGTAGCTGGCCCTGGGTAGCGGCTTTTTTCAATTCAAGATTCGCCACCGAAGTTGTGACCGGGGCCGAGTTCAGGGGCATATCGACCAGCGAGGTGAGGCCGCCGGCCAGCGCGGCCCGAGTGGCCGTATCGAAGCCCTCCCAGTCGGTGCGGCCCGGCTCGTTGATGTGAACGTGCGGGTCAATTATGCCGGGCAGCACGGCGCGGCGGCCCACGTCGAGCACCGAATCGGCCGCGATTTCGGCCTCGTAGGGCAGCAGGGCGGTGATGCGGCCGTTTTCGATGAGGATGGTAGCGGCGCGCTCGCCCTCGGGTGTGACCACGCGCTGGCTGCGCAAAGCAAGAGTTGACATAGTAGCGGAATTTGGCGCTAAATTGGGAGCTTTTTCCCGGTTTAATTAATTAGCGGGATTATGATTAACAAAGTAGAAAGAACGTCATACTGAATGATTTACCGCCTACCTCCCCTTCTACCCCAAAACTCCTCATTACCCACCTACATACATGATTCAATACGTTACCCTGTTTGCCCTGCTGCTCACGTTTTTGCTACTGCTGGGCGTCATTTTCGCCTTACAGCGTGCGGCCAAAACCCGGCCCGATGGCGGCGTGGTGGGCGAGAATGGCTCGACGCTGGCGGGCTACTCCTACCTGCTGATGCTGCTGGCGGTGCTGGCCGCCGTGGGCACGGCCTGGGTGCTGGCCCGCGACACGCCCTGGGCCGGCCACATTCTGGAGTGGCTCAATATCGTGGTGCGCCTCATGCACATCACCTTCGGCATTGCCTGGATTGGCGCCTCGTTCTACTTCGTGTTCCTCGAAAACGCCCTCAACCGCACCGAGAACGTGCGCGACGAGCTGGCCGGCAACCTCTGGGCCGTGCACGGCGGCGGCTTCTATTACCTCGAAAAGTATAAGTCGGCCCCCAAAGTCATTCCCAAAAGCCTGCACTGGTTTAAGTACGAGGCCTATTTCACCTGGCTCTCGGGCTTCAGCCTGCTGTTTGTGGTGTACTACTTCAACGCCAGCTCAATGCTGATTGACCCGCGCGTGCTGGATATTTCGCCGCTGGCGGGCGTGGGCCTCGGGGTGGGTTCGTTTGTGGTGGCCTGGCTGATTTATGATGGACTGAGCCGCACGGCGCTTGTGCGCAGCAAGTGGTTCATGGTCGTTGGGTTTATTGTTGCCACGGCGTTTGCGTTTTTCTATGCGCAGGTGTTCAGCGCCCGAGCGGCCTACCTGCACTTTGGGGCCATGCTGGGCACGCTGATGGTGGGCAACGTGTACTTCACCATTATTCCGGCCCAAAAAGCCATGGTGAAAGCTGCCACCGAAGGCACGCCCCTCGACCCGCAGCTGGGCAAAAATGCCTTGGCCCGCTCGCTGCACAACAATTACTTCACGCTGCCCGTGCTGTTTGTGATGGTGAGCAACCACTTTCCCAGCACCTTCGGGCACGCGTATCCGTGGGCCATTCTGGCGGCCATCACGCTGGGTACGGCCGGCGTGAAGCACTGGCTGAACCTGCGCGAAAAGCACCAGACCGACTCGGCCGTATGGGTACTGCCCGCCGCCGTGGCCCTGCTGCTGGCGGTGGTGTTCGTGACGGCCCCGCCCGTGCAATCGGGCAGCGCGGCCGGCGGCAGCGCCTGCACCCAGCAGGTAACCATGAGCCAGGTGAACATGATTGTGCAGAAGCGCTGCATCCAGTGCCACTCGGCGCACCCGACGGATGACGTGTTCAAGTCGCCGCCCAACGGCGTGGTATATGACACGCCGGAGGATATTATTCGACTGAAAGACAAAATCATGCAGCGCGTAGTAGTGACGAAAACGATGCCCCAGAACAACAAAACCCAGATTACCCAGGAGGAGCGCGACCTCATTGCGTGCTGGATTAATCAGGGGGCGCAGAACAAGTAGCAGCAATGGACGCCAGATGAGCATGACGATTCTTTTTACCTACCCAATGCCCTCCCCCCCCCGCGACCTGCCCGTCTGGACTCTTGCTGCTGCCTGCCTGCGGGCCGGCACGCCCGTGGCCCTGCTGGCCGTGCTGCGTAGCGAGGGCAGCAGCCCCGGCCGCCAGGGCTTCAAGATGGCCGTGACGGCCGACACCGTGGCCGGCTCCATTGGCGGGGGCATCATGGAGCACAAATGGGTGGAGCTGGCCCGCCAGCGCCTGCAATCCGGCGATGCGATGCCCCTGCTGCGGCCCCAGGTGCACCGCCGGGAGGCGCCCGCCGACCGCTCCGGGATGATGTGCTCGGGCGAGCAGGACGTACTGCTCTGGCCACTGCGGCCCACTGATTTAGCCGCCGTAACGGCCATCGAAAGCGCTTTGCAGACGCTCAGCGGCGGCTTTCTGGAATGGAGCGCGGCAAACGGGCTCCGATTTCTGCCGCCCGCAACAGCCGCGACTGATGGAGCAACTGCTGCGGCGGCAACCGACTTGGCCGGCTTCTGTGACTACCAGGCGGGGGCGGCGTGGGGCTACCGCGAGCGGCTAGGCTTTCGCGACCAGCTTACCATTGTGGGCGGCGGCCACGTCAGCCTGGCGCTTTCCAACGTGGCGGCCGCGCTGGATTTTGAGCTGACCGTGCTCGACGACCGCCCCAACCTGCCCACGCTCGACAGCAACCAGGCGGCGCACCATCGGCGCGTTATCGACTACGAAAACATAGCGGCCGAAATCCCCGCCGGCCCGCACCGCTACGTGGTGGTGATGACCGTGGGCTATCGCACCGATGCCGTGGTGCTGCGCCACCTGCTGCACCGCGCCCGGCAGGGTCGTACCCGGCAGGGCCACCCCTACCGCTACCTAGGCGTGATGGGCAGCACCGTGAAGGTAGCCGAGCTGCGCTGGGGCCTGCGGGAAGCCGGGTTTTCAGAAACTGAGATTGCGCGGCTGCGCGGCCCCATCGGCCTGCCCATCCAGAGCCAGACCCCCGAGGAAATTGCCATTAGCATCGCCGCCGAGCTGATTCAGGCACGGCGTAGCGCGGACTTTTAGTCCGCGGGTCACATCATGCGTGGCGTTTTGCTTACTCGCGGACTAAAAGTCCGCGCTACTACGGGCTACTGCTCCGTGTCGCTGGCGCCGTTACCGCCCAGGTTGCCGTTGGCAAACCCCTCGGTGAAAATGCGGTAGCGGTCCAGGATGGAGCGCACGGAGCGCCGGAGCACGACTTCGCCCATGGGGCCTTCGGGCACGGTCACGCCTGAGGCGTAGCCGTTCCAGACGGCGCGGTTGGTTTTCACGTCGATGAGGGTAACCAGGAGGGTGCCTTCGGCCAGCAGCAGGCGAATGGGCTCGTAGCCCTGGCGGTCTTCCCGGGGGGTGTCGTCGGTTTCCTCGATGTTGCGCTTAATCCACTGGCTGAGGTCTTCCTGCTGGAAGCCGTGGAATTTCATATCGCCCTGGTACAGCCGGAAGTTCACCAGCATATCGGGGCGGCGCTTGACCCGGCGGTAGCCCTGGGCCAGGAAGCGCTGCTGAATGGCTTCGCGCACAGATTCGCCCAGACTGCTGGTGTCGGAGGTGAGGCCGGTGCCGGTCATGAAATCGTAGGTGCGGTAGTGGCGAAAATTGCCCCTGTAGCTATAATCCGAATCTACCCGGGCTTCGCGGGTGGTCATGCAGCCCGTCAGGGCCAGCAAAACGAGCATCAATAAGGTAATAGTAGGTTTCATACGTAAGGGAATTCTCGGTGGACGATGGAACTACCAATTTACGAAACCTTAAGCACTTAGGGGTTTAAAACAGGCGAAAAAATTATGATTATTTACCTCACGACCTGCCAGCCGCGATTATCGCCCGCCGGTAGCTTCCGGCAGGCACCCCCCGGCGCGCCCCCACCCTCGGCCGACCCTGATTCGGCCGAGCTACTTCCTCAAACGGCCAGCTGCCAACCCCAAAACCGGGCTTCCGCGCCAAACGAGGGCCGCAGGATTTTGGAATACCCCAGGGCGGCCGGCACTTCCACCAGAGGCAGCGCGTCAGGTACCCTGGCCCGGGCAAATGGCCGAGGGGTGAATGTGCTGCCTGGACCGGCTCAGCACGGGGCGCTTGGCCTTGCCCTTGGCCCCGCCGCCGCTGAAGCTGATGGTCCAGATGCTGTCGAAATCGGTATCGGGCCAGTCCGACACGTCTTCGAGGCCCAAATCCTGCGCAATCTCCACGATGCTGTTGTGCTCCCACACCACCAGCACGGTGCCCCGGAGCTGGCGTAGCTGCCGGGCAAAGGCCTTGGTGTTGGCCACCATAAAGTCGCTATTGATGGTGAGGTTGTGCTGCACGGCGTAGGGCATCACGGTTTGCAGCATTCGCACGCGGGTGGTGTCCTCGTCGTTGGTGCCGATGACGGGCACGAAGGTGAGGTTGGGCGGCGAGGGCATCAGCTGGTTGAGCACGGCGGGCAGGGCCAGCGCCCGGTTGAGGCCGGCGCAGGAAAGGTTGTCGCCCTCGGCAGGCTTCTCGCCGTGCCGGATAATAGACGATGCGCAGCACAGGCGCAGGCGCGGTGCTAGCGGCCGCTTTCGGAGCCAGTGGGCTGAGCAGGTACAGTAACTAAAGCTTGGCCTGGTCGATTTCGGTGAGTTTGGGCATGATGGAGAGAACGTAAAAAAGCCGATGCGGTGGGCCGCAAGGTAGCGGCGGGGTGGGGCAGTACACAATTATCCTCCGCAGGGCCACGGCGGGGTATATTTGGTTTCTATGGGACAGCCCGAACCACAAACGCGCCGCTACACGGCCGATGAATACTTCGCCTTGGAAAGGACAAGGAGAAACCCGCCACGAGTTTTTCGAGGGCGAGGCATTTGCAATGACGGGCGAGAGCATCGCCCACAATACCATTGCACAGAACTTTGTATTGGCGTTGCGCCCGGTCCTGCGCGGCAAACGCTGCCAGGTGATAATGAAAACCGTGCAGCTGGCCGTTGAAGCCAACCGCCACTACACCTACCCCGACATTGTAGTGAGCTGCGACCCGCAGGACCAGCAGGAGAGCCGGCGGCTGCACCACCCGCTACTCATCGTGGAGGTGCTCTCGCCCTCTACCGAAGCCTACGACCGGGGCCTGAAATTCAATCAGTACAAGAAGCGGCCCTCGCTACGGCACTACCTGCTGGTATCGCAAAAAACCTGACTGGTGGAGTGGTACCAGCTGAGCGAGCATGGCGTGTAGGGCCACACCGCCCTGGCCGAAGCCGCCGATGCCGTTGTTATCCCGAAGTTGAATCTGATAATGACGCTGGTGCAGATTTATGAGGAAGCGGGCGTAGCGCCGATTCCAGCAGGCTTTTTGGGGGAACAGGAATAAGATTTATGGAAACCCAGTAGGGTGCGGGGGCAAGCCCTACCGGGTACGACCCCGCACCCTACTGGGTTCCCTCCATTCCTACCGGTACCCGGCCGCCTGTAGCTGAAACAGCTCGGCGTAGCGCCCGCCTTTGGCCAGCAGCTCCTCATGGCTGCCAATCTCCACAAATTGGCCGTTTTCGATGACCAGAATGCGGTCGGCCATGCGGACGGTGCTGAAGCGGTGGCTGATGAGGACGGCGGTTTTGCCCTGCGTCAGCTCCTTGAAGCGCTGGAAAACCTCGTACTCGGCGCGGGCGTCGAGGGCGGCCGTGGGCTCGTCAAGGATAAGAAGCTGGGCATCGCGCATGTAGGCACGGCCGAGGGCGATTTTCTGCCACTCGCCGCCGCTCAGGTCCACGCCACCGTTGAAACGCCGGCCAATCATCTGGTCGTAGCCGCCGGGCAGCTTGGCAATCACGGTATCGGCGAGGCTCTGGTGGGCGGCGGTTTCGATGCGGGGCCGATTGTCGCGCTCCTCGATGCGACCCACGGCCAGGTTCTGGCCGGCCGGCAGTTGGAAGCGCACAAAATCCTGGAAAATGACGCCGATTTCCTGGCGCAGCTCGGCGGGGTCGTACTCGCGCAGGTCGTGGCCGTCGAGCAGGATGCGGCCCTCGCTGGGGTCATAGAGGCGGGCCAAGAGCTTGACGAGGGTGGTTTTGCCCGCGCCATTTTCGCCCACCAGCGCCAGCTTTTCGCCGGCCTGCAGCTTAAAGCTCAGGTTGCGGATGGCCCATTTTGTGCCATTTTTATACTGGAACCCGACGTTTTCAAACTCAAAACCCTGCTGAATGGGCCGGGGGAAGGGTATCGGTCTTTCGCCCGTAAGTTCCTGCCGCACAATGCGCGGCCGCAGGGCAAAGAAATCGAAGAAATCCTGCAGATACAAGGCCCCATCGGCCACGGAGCTGAAGCGGCTGAGGATGCCTTCGAGCAGCGAGCGCAGCCGGGCAAAGGAGCCGGCCAGAAAGGTGAGCTGGCCCAGCGAAATCTGCCCGGCCACGGTGCGGGCAATGATGTAGACGTAGGCCCCGTAGTAGCCCGCCGCGCCGATGCCGGCGAACAGCGCCCCCCAGCCGGCGCGGCGCAGCACGAGGGATTTGTTCTGGCGGTAAAAGTCGTCGGACAGTGCGCGGAAGCGGTCGATGAGGAAATGAGAGAGGCCGAAAATCTTCACTTCCTTGGCCGTTTCGTCGCTGGCCCCGGTCTGGCGCAGGTAGTCGAGTTCGCGGCGCTCGGGCGTCCAGGAGTGGCTCAGGGAGTAGCTGCGCTCGTTGAAGTGCGACTCGCCGAGGAAGGCCGGCACCACGGCCAGCAGCAGCAGCCCCAGCAGCCAGGGCTGGAAGGCCACCAGCCCGCCGGCCAGCAGCACGAGCGTCACGGCATCCTGGCCCTGGGCCAGCACCTGGCTCATGAGCACGGTGCGCGAGAGGGTTTGGCGGCGGGCACGCTCCAGCTTGTCGTAGAAAGTGCTGTCTTCGAACTGGTCGAGGTCGAGCTCGGCCGCGTGCTCCATGAGGCGGATGGAAGACTGGTTGGCGAACAGGTCGCCGAGCAGCGAATCGAGCAGGGCTACGCCGCGCCCTAGGGCATCGGCCAGCAGCACCAAGCCAAACTCCAGCGCCACCAGCGTGAGCACAGGCGTGAGCAGCCGCTCGGGCGCGGGCAACCGGGTGAGCTGCACCACGGCATCAATAATCAGCTTGCCCACATAAAGCGTGGCCAGCGGCAGAAACGCCCGCACAAGGCGCAGGGCAATATTGGCCAACGCCAGCGCGGGGCTCGTGTGCCAGATGAGCTTCAGAAACGCCGGCAAATGGCGCAACGCCGATACCCGCTCGCGCACGCTCACGGTGGGCTTTTCGGGGCCGCGCGAGGCGTTGGGGTTCTTGGCGGAAATGGATTTCAGGAATTCAAACATTGCCGGGGTCCGGGCAAGGTTGGGGCCGGGTTTGGGGAGGCGGCCGTTTTGGCAGCCTGTAGCGCGGACTTTGTAGTCCGCGCTACAGCCATTCGCCTACTTATGCGCGCCAAAAAGTCTCCAGCACACGGACGTTTTTTGGAGACACTGTCGTTTACGAAACTCATGTCTCCATGACGTTTCGTAAACGTTGATTCGTAGACGAGTTTCTTAAACTTTTGAAGCATTACAGCAGCTTGTTGGCCACTCGGTTTTTAGGCCCTGCTAGTAGTTTACCAAAAGGAGCGTAACATTATGCCCACCCAAGAATATTTATTGAATGCGTACTCATTGGCTGTTCGTCCTGCTACTTTGGAGCCGGGTTTTTTCCAGCGCCGGTCAAGCTTATGCGCCGGCCTCGTTCCGCGAAATGCCCCCACCCGCGATTTGGAGTGCGGCCTGGTCGAAGTTGAACTACGCGCCGGGGTATGCCGTGAAAAACGTCGACGGGAAGCTGGTGGTCGGGAAAAGCAGCAAGCAAGAGTCCCCCCAGCTATTAACACCCGACGGAACATTCCTCGGCCAGGACCACGGCGAATGGGGCGGGAAGTTGCTGTTTCAATCGGCCGCGAATCCAACTACCCCAGTGCGCATTAAAGAGGGGAACATCCGCCTGATTTTCCAAGCCAATGGCGGCGTGTATTTCATTGAGGGATTGGCTCATGGGAGCCTGAATGCTGGGGCGCTCTATCAAATCACCGGAAAGGCCCCGGCGTTTGCATGGGTCAAACTAGCAGATTTCGATGACGCACCGGAGGCATTCGCCGTGGTGGGCAGCGATGTGTACATTGCTCAATTTCATGGCTTTACGGTCCTGCGTAATTTACAAAAAGAAGTCATTCTGAAGAAGACGTTTTGGAGTAGTCTCTATCCGAATTCAGTGGCCGTTTTCAACAACAACGAGGTCTGCATTGGCCTGCGTGGAGGCTACGTTCGACTGAATACTAGAACCAAGGCATTTCAGTTTTTTCAGTACATGCCCTAAGTATTTGCTTCAACTGTTCAGCAAAACGGTAGTTTTTCTGAAAAACAAAGGCGTTCAAATTATCCCCCGAAAAAAAGCTCCCGCTGGCGCGCGTCTGCGAGGAGGCATCATTCATCCAGTGGGGTATCCTCCCGAAGCCCCAGCCCCTCTAACGGCTGAGGCTCCTTAGTGTCACAGCCCGCCGAAAGCTATTACTAGCCCCAACCTTGCACGAATGATTCCACCGATGCGGGCGCTGCTATAGGCTCAGTTCCCCGCAGACAGCCGGTTGACGCGGCTAAAACGGTACCTGGAAATAGGGCCACGCGAAATAGAGCACCGCCCCTTGCAGCAGCGTCAGCGCCAGGGTAACGCCCCAGAAAGCGACTTTGCGGTTTTTATGATGCAGTATAAAGATTGCGGCCCACGCACCGGGGGCCGCGCCCGGCAGCGTGGCGAGGTGCAGCGTTTTTTCGGCAATGCGCCGCTGGCCCCGTTGGGCTTTGCGTTTATCCAGGGCGAAGAGTAGGAAACACAGCAGATTGAAAAACAACAGGCAGTTCAGGAGGATGGTCATGGGGCGGGCGGCGGGCCTTGCGGCTTAGGCTGGGCGGAGCGGAGCGGGGTTTGGACCGGGTTAGTCGCGGCATAGGTCTGCACCAGTTGGGCGGGTGCCAGAAGGGACGAGGAAGACGGAATGCCAGCGGCTCGGCCGGCGAAAATGGCACCGGCGGGGCCGCAAGTTAGGGTGCTGCGTTCGAGGAAAAGGCGGAGTATCTTCCCGAAGAAGCCCCACCTCCCTATCTGGCGCGAGTTTAGCGCCGCGTAACTCGTGGCCAATCATGACGGGGAGGCTGCGCCTCCCCTGCCGCGCCAGCGACAAGCCGGGGCCGCACCGTTCTACCGGACCGTTCTGATGCGAGGCACAGCCTCGCCCGAAATCTGGTCACGAGTTAGACGGCGCTAAACTCGCGCCAGCCATGCCAGCTACCGCCAGCATCCCCCGCGCAATGCCGACCTTTGCGGCACCCATGCCCGTTCCTGCTGCTTCCCGCCCCTACACGCTCGGCTTCTGGCTGATGTGCCTGTCGTCGTTTCTGTTTTTCCTCAGCTTCAACCTGCTGCTGCCCGAGCTGCCCGACCACCTCACCCGGCTGGGCGGGGGCGAGTATAAGGGCTTCATCATTGCCCTCTTCACGCTCACCGCCGGGCTGAGCCGGCCGTTTTCGGGTAAGCTGGCCGATACCGTGGGGCGCATTCCGGTGATGGTCTTTGGCTCGCTGGTGTGCTTTATCTGCGGTTTTTTCTACCCGTGGGCGCTCACGGTCACGGGGTTTCTGGGGCTGCGGCTGCTGCACGGGTTCAGCACGGGCTTCAAGCCCACGGGCACGGCCGCGTTCATCGCCGACATCGTGCCCGTGGCACGGCGCGGCGAGGCCATGGGCCTGCTCGGCGTGACGGGCAGCCTGGGCATGGCCGCCGGCCCGGCCCTGGGCTCGTGGCTGGCCACGCAATTCTCGCTGAACGTGATGTTTTACGTGTCGAGTGGGGTGGCGCTGCTCTCGCTGGCGGTGCAGGGCACCCTCACCGAAACCCTCCCCCCGGCCCAGCGGCAAAAGTTCAGCTTCGGACTGCTGAAGCTGAACTGGGGCGAGGTGCTGGAGCCCCGGGTGCTGCCGGCGGCCCTCACCACGCTACTGTGCCTGTTTCCGTTTGGGGCGGTGCTCACCGTGATTCCCGACCAGAGCCGGCTGCTGGGCCTCACGGGCTCGCACAAGGGCTGGTTTTACCTGTGCTACACCATTGCCTCGCTGGTGGTGCGGCTGGTGGCGGGCAAGTCGTCGGACAAATACGGACGGGTGCCGGTGCTGCGCTGGTCTACGGCGCTGCTGGCCGTGGGGCTGGCCATCCTGGTCTGGACGCCCTCCATCCCGGTGTTTTTGCTGGGCGCGGTGGTGTTTGGGCTGGGCACGGGCCTGAACTCGCCCACCCTCTACGCCTGGACCATCGACCTGAGCGACCCGCTGCGCCGGGGCCGGGCCGTGGCCACCATGTACATCGCCCTCGAAGCCGGCATCGGGCTGGGCGCGCTGGCGGCGGGCTGGATTTTCAGCAACCACGCCACCCACCTGCCCTACGTGCACGCCCTCAGCCTACTGTGCGTGCTGGCGGCGCTGGGGTACCTGCTGCGGGTGCCCGCCGACCGCCCCGCCGGCCACTCAGCCGCCGCCGATGCCGTGCCCGAGCCTTCGGCCGAGGAAGTGGTGTAATAGCGCCGCGAAGGTCTGGCCAAACGATGCGGCAACGCAGCACTTCGTGGCTCGTCGGTCGCTCCGTTCGGGCATTCCCGTTCAACACAATCCGGATTTGAGGCGCTAGCGACGAGGCGCAAAGCTGCGTCTTTACATCGTAGTGAAAGCTTTTGCTGATTTGAACAGCTTCGAAAAAAAAGGAAGATGAAAAATAGATGATTTTCGATTTGATTCCCTTAGTTTTAGGGGTTCAAAGATTGTCTACTCCATTCTTTTTTCTGCATGCAAGCATCTCTACGGCCGGACCGCTGGCTGGGCCTCGCGTGGGCTTTTTTGCTGATTACCGGCTATTCGGCCCGTGCTCAGAATGAGCCCATTAAGTTTGGGGTGATTGATAGCCGTGACCTCACGGCCGCGCCTTTTGTGGGCGATAGCGCGGCGGCGGCCGTGGTGCTGTGCGATTTTGGCCGGTCGCGCCTGAAGGGACAGGGCGGCGGTTTCCAGGTGATTTTTGAGCGGGTGACGCGCATCAAAATCCTCAAAAAGCCCGGCTACGAGTACGCCACCGTCGAAATCCCGCTCTACCACCGCGACGACAACCAGGAAAAGATGTCGAACCTGCGGGGCTTCACCTACAACCTGGTGAACAACGCCGTGGAGAAAACCCGCCTCGAAACCAGCGGCGCGTTTCTGGAAAAGCGCACGCCCACCGTCAATGTGCAGAAGTTTACGCTGCCCAACGTGCGCGTGGGCTCGGTGGTGGAATTTGCCTACACCCTGACGTCGGATTTCCTGTTCAACTTTCAGGACTGGACGTTTCAGCGCGACATTCCGGTGCGCTGGAGCGAATACCGGGTGAGCATCCCGTCGTTTTACCGCTACAAAATCATTTATCAGGGCGCGCAGGCTTTTGCCGTGAACAAGGCCACGGTGGGCTCGACCAACCTGGTAATCGATGATAAGATTCCGGCGGGCGCGGGCATCAGCGCCGGCCAGAAGGTGGGCACGCTCACCGTGAGCGCGCCCACTGCGGAGCACACCTGGGCCCTGAAAGACGTGGCAGCCTTTGGCGAAGAGCCGTTTATGACCACGGCCCAGGACTACGTGGCCCGGCTCGATTTTGAGCTCGCCGGCGAGCAGTGGCCCGACGCGCCCTACCACGACCTGACCGGCACCTGGGAGAAAATCAACGCCAGCCTGCTGGCCGAGGAGGAGTTTGGTGGCCGCCTGGGCCACATCGGCTTCATGCAGTCCCAATTGCAGGGCCTGGCCGCCAAATACCCGGTGATAACCGACCGCGCCGCCGCCGTGCGCCAGCTCGTGATGGCTGCCGTGCGCTACGACGGCACCGACCACTACTTTGCGCCCGAACCGCTGCGCAAGGCCTACGAGGCCCACCGGGGCACCTCGGCCGAGGTGAACCTGCTGCTCATCGCCGCCCTGCGCGAGGCCGGCATCGAGGCCCAGCCGCTGCTGCTGAGCACCCGCGACCACGGCTCCGTGAGCAAGGAATACCCGCTGCTGGACCGCTTCAACTACGTGATGGCGCTGGTGCCACTGGCCGATGGCAAAGACTTGCTGGTGGATGCCACCGAGCCCCTGCTCCCCTGCGGCGTGCTGCCCCAGCGCTGCCTCAACCGGGTGGCCCGCCTCATTACCAAAAAGCCGGAAGACAGCCGCTGGGTGGACCTGGCCCCTGCCCTGCGCCGCGTGCACTACCAGCAGGTGGCCCTCGCCCTGGATGCCCGGGGCGGCCTCACGGGCAAGGTGCACGACGAGCACGGCGGCTATGCCGGGGCCGAAGCCCGCGCCCGACTGGCCAGCCAGGGCGAGAAAAAATACCTGGCCACCGCCGCCCAGCGCCACGAAAGCTGGACGCTGAGCAAGCCCGCCCTGGCCCAAACCGACAACGTGGAGAAGCCCCTGGTGCTGGACTACGAATTTGCGCAGCCCGCCGAGGGCCCCGCCGCCGCCGGCGCGCTCTACCTGAGCCCGCTGAGCGAGTTTGGCCTGGGCCAGAACCCGTTCCGGCGCGAGCAGCGGGACTTCCCCGTCGATTTTGGCCTGGCGCAGGACGAAACGCTGGTTATCAACCTGACCCTGCCGGCCGGCTACGAGCTGGCCGCCGTGCCCAAGCCCGCCGTGGTGGACCTGCCCGAGGGCGGCGGCCGCTTTATGTGCAGCGTGGCCGCCGCCCCGGGGGCGGTGACGCTCACCAGCCGCCTCACGCTCCGCAATGCCGTGTACAGCGCCGAGCAGTACCCTAACCTGCGCGAGCTGTACCGCCTGATGCTGGAAAAGCAGGGCGAAAAGCTCATCATTCAGAAGAAGGCTGGCAGCTGAGCAGCGGGTTTCTATCTGTAATCAATTGAACGTCATGCTTCGACTGCGCTCAGCATGACGTTCAATAAACAACTCCATCATTTCCCATCACTTTCCCCCCACCCCTTCTACTCATGAAGCACTCGTTACGCTACCCGGCGGCGTTGGCCGCTATGGTACTGGCCAGCCTCACGGCCCAGGCCCAGACCGAACCCATCAAATTTGGTAAGCCCGACCCCAAAGACTTCACGGCCGCGCCGTTCGTGGGCGACTCGGCCGCCGCAGCCGTGGTACTCTGCGACTACGGCACCACCAATTTCCAGTACAACAACAACGATTTTCAGCTGATATCGGAGCGTACCACGCGCATCAAAATCCTGAAAAAATCCGGCTACGACGCGGCCACAGTGGAAATATCGCTCTACCACCGCGGCGACAGCCAGGAGAAAATCACCGGCCTGCGCGGCACCACCTATAACCTGGTGAATGGCCAGGTAGTGAAAACCAAGCTGGACGGCTCCAACACCTTCACCGAGGACCTGACGGCCAACGTGCGGGTGCGCAAGTTTACGCTGCCCGATGTGCGCGAGGGCTCGGTGATTGAGTACAACTACACGGTTATTTCCGACTTCCTGTTCAATTTTCAGGACTGGACGTTTCAGCGGGATATTCCCGTGCGCTGGAGCGAGTTTCGGGCCATCATTCCGGAGTATTTCCACTACAAGATGCTGCAACAGGGCTACCACCCGCTGGCCGTGCAGACCCGGAATGAGAGCGCGATACAGTTTACGATACACACGGCGGGGGGATTCTCAGGCAGCGGCTTGATGACCAGCCGCGAGGCGGCTACCAACGACGCCGTGTCGGCGCGCGCCACCAACTATGACTGGGTGATGAAGGACGTCCCGGCTTTCCGCGACGAGCCGTTCATGACCACGTCGGAAGATTACCTGGACCGCATCACCTTTCAGCTGGCCGGCGAGCAGTTTCCGAATCAGGCCTACAAAAATGTATCCGGCACCTGGGCCAAAATCGACATGGAGCTGCTGGGCATGGATAACTTTGGCGGGCAGCTGGACCGGGGTGGCTTTCTGAAAGACCAGATTATGCCGCTGGTGGCCAAATACCCTGACCTGGCGGCCCGCGCCGCCGCCGTGCGCGAAGTGGTGATGGCCGCCGTGCGCTACGACGGCACCGACCACTACGCCACCACGGCATCGCTACGCAAAGCCTTTGATGCCCACCACGGCACGGCGGCCGATGTGAACCTGCTGCTTATCTCGGCCCTGCGCATGGCGGACATTCCGGCCAATCCGCTGCTGCTGAGCACCCGTAGCCACGGCCGCGTAGACCAGACCCAGCCCATGCTGTCGCGCTTCAACTACGTGATGGCGCTGGTGCCGCTGGCCGATGGCAAAGACCTGTTGGTGGATGCCACCGAGCCCCTGCTCCCCTGCGGTGTGCTGCCCAAGCGCTGCCTGAACCAGGCCGGCCGCCTCATCATGAAAAAACCCGAAGATGGCCGCTGGGTCGACCTCAACCCGGCCCAACGCTACGTGCACTACCAGCAGGTAGCCCTGACCATGGACGCTAAGGGCGGCCTCACGGGC
Organism: Hymenobacter siberiensis; assembly: GCF_018967865.2. NCBI lineage: Bacteria > Pseudomonadati > Bacteroidota > Cytophagia > Cytophagales > Hymenobacteraceae > Hymenobacter > Hymenobacter siberiensis. Next base: position 1,143,138 of record NZ_JAHLZY020000001.1, on the reverse strand, counting down.
AAGGTGCACGAGGAGCACGGCGGCTACGCCGGCGCCGAGGCCCGCCAGGAGCTAAGTAGCCTGGGCGAGAAGAAATACCTGGCCCAGATGACCCGCCCGCACAGCGGGTGGACCGTGCCCAAGCTGACCGTGGGCGAACGCGAAAGCGTGGACAAACCCCTGGCGTTCGACTACGAATTCACCCAGCCCGCCGACGATAACGCCACCGCCGACCTGCTCTATCTGAGCCCATTGCGCGAGTTCAGCGCCGAGCAAAACCCCTTCCGGCACGATGACCGGCTGTTTCCCGTGGACTTTGGCGCGCCGCAGGACGAAACCACGATGGTAACCCTGACCCTGCCCGCCGGCTACGAGCTGGCCGAAATGCCGAAGCCCGCCATTGTGGAGCTGCCCGGGGACGGTGGGCGCTTCATGTGTACCATCACGGCCGGCGCGCCCGGCGTGGTGCAGCTCATGAGTCGTATGAGCCTACGCAAGCCCGTGTACGCGGCCGAGGAATACACCCAGCTCCGCGAGTTCTACCGCCTGATGCTCGAAAAGCAAGGCGAGAAGCTCATTATCAAGAAGAAAGCCTAGATGAGTTAAGAGTTGAAACTGCGCTCGGCAATCCCTAACCTTTAACGCTGAACTCCTAACCTTTAACTCTTAACCCTTAACTCACAATCCAATGAAAGCTCTGCTCTCTTTTCTGGCCGTGCTGCCACTTGGCAGCTTTCTGGTGCGCCCGGCGGCGCCCGCGCCCAAATATGCGGTGGCTGATATTCCGGCGGCCCTGCGCGAAGGGGCCAACGCCGTGTTGCGGGCCAATGATGAGGTAGTGACCGTGAAATCGGCGGGGCGGCTGGTGCACACCGTACACCGCGTGGTGACGGTGCTCAGCGATGCCGGCGACGACTTTGGCCGGCACGGCGAGTATTACTACGACCTCGAATCGTTGAGCTACCTGCACGGGGCCGTGTACGACGCCGACGGCCGCCTGCTGCACCAGCTGCGGGCCGCCGAAATCCACGACCAGGGCGTGGGCGGCAACGATTTGATGACCGATGTCCGGATTCGCTACGCCGACCTGCGCCAGCCCCAAACGCCCTACACCGTAGAATTTGACTACGAAACGGTGTCGGACAACGCATTATTCTACCCGCACTGGCAGCCGCAGGAAGCCGAAGGCCTGGCCGTGCAAAGCGCCACCCTACGCGTGACCACGCCCACCGCCCTGCCCCTGCGCTACCAGGAGCGGCAGCTGCCCGCCGGCACCACCGTGGCCCACACCAGCACCAGCGGCCAGGAAACCTACGAGTGGCACCTGGCCAACCTGCCGGCCGTGGACGAGGAAGAAGCCGCTCCGCTGCTGGCCGACCTGACGCCGACCGTGGCCATGGCCCCCGGCACCTTCGAGGTGCAGGGCCACAAAGGTTCGGCGGCCTCCTGGCAGAACCTTGGGCTGTGGAGCTACGAGCTGAACGCCGGCCGCGACGTGCTGCCGCCCGCCACCCTGGCCAAGGTGCAGGCGCTGGTGCGCGACGCCCCCGATGCCCGCGCCCGCGCCCAGCGCGTGTACGAAATGCTGCAGGGCAGTACCCGCTACATCTCGGTGCAGCTGGGCCTGGGGGGCTGGCAGACCTTCCCGGCCAGTTCGGTGGCCAGCAACGGCTACGGCGACTGCAAGGCCCTGAGCAACTACACGGTGGCCTTGCTGAAGGCGGCAGGCGTACCCGCCTGCGTGGCCCTGGTGAAAGCCGGGCCGGACGAGCCCGATATCCGGGCCGACTTTCCCAGCACCCAGTTCAACCACGTTATTGTGTGCGTGCCGCCGGCCAAAGGCGACCGGGCCGACACGCTGTGGCTGGAGTGCACCAGCCAAACCAATGCCTTCGGCTACATGGGCAGCTTCACGGGCAACCGCCACGCGCTGCTGCTCACGCCCGAGGGCGGCAAGCTGGTGGCTACGCCCCGCTACGGCACCGCCGAGAATCGCCAGGTGCGCCGCCTCGACCTGTTTCTGGATGCTGCGGGCAGCGCCACGGCCACGGCCCGCACCCTGCGCACCGGCCAGGAGCAGGACCTGTATGCCGCCCTGCTGAACGAGCTGGGGCCGGTAGAACAGAAAAAGTACGTCACCGACCACCTGCGGCTGTCCACGTTCACCCTTACCAAGCTGAGCCTGGCCGCCGCGCCGGCCGGCCCGCTGCCAGGAGTGGTCGAGCACCTGGCGCTGACCCTGCCGGGCTTTGCCCTGCCCAGCGGCAAGCGGGTGTTCATCAACCCCAACCTGCTGAGCCGCCTGCCCGCCCTGCCCGCGCAAGTGGGCGAGCGCCAGTCCGACCTGTGGCTCGACCACGCCAGCCTGCACGCCGATACCGTGCGGCTGCACCTGCCCACCGGCTTCCAGCCCGAAACTCTGCCCGCCCCCGTGCAGCTCAGCACCGCTTACGGCACCTACGCCAGCCAGTACGCCACCCTGCCCGATGGCACCATTCAGTATATCCGCCGGCTGGAGCTGAAGCGCGGCCACCTGCCCAAAACCGCTTACGCCGGCTACCTCGACTTCCGCCGTAAAATCAGCGTAGCCGATAAGACGCAGGTGGTGTTATTGAAAACGGAGAGCTAACCGGATATACGGCGGCAGGTGAAATCATTCAGGCACAAAAAAGACCATTTCCAACGAGGAAACGGCCTTTTTTGTGCCTGAATGCAAAACGGTCATTCCGACGGAGGAGGAATCTGATGATTACCGTTCAACGGCTTTACCCAGATTCCTCCTCCGTCGGAATGACCGTTCTGCTTAGTTGCCGGTGTGCACCAGCTTCTGCGTGAAGCGCTGGCCATTCTGCACCACCTGCACCACGTAGATACCGGTGGCCACCGTGCTGAGGTCGAGCGAAGGCTGGGTGACTCCGGCCTCAATGGTCTGCTGCATTACCACGCGGCCGGCCAAATCGGTGAGGCTGATGGTGCCGGCCGTGGCCAGGCTCAGCTGCAGGCCCACGCGCTGCTGTGCCGGGTTGGGAAACAGCACGAAGCCCGCCGCACCCACACCAAATGCCACCGTCCGCACCGGCGAGTATTCGCTGGTGCCGTCCAGGTCCACCTGGCGCAAGCGGTAGTACACCTTGCCCCCGCCCATTTCGGCGGCGTTGGCATCGAGGTAGCTATAGTCATGCGAAATAGTGCTGGAGCCCGCGCCTTTCACTTCGGCCAACTTCTGGAAAGTCACGCCGTCGCGGCTGCGCTCCAGGTCAAAATGGTCGTTGTGCAGCTCCGTGGCGGTATTCCAGTTCAGGCGGGCGGCGCGGCTTTCGGCCTTGGCCGTGAAAGCAGTGAGCGTCACCGGCAGCGGGCCGCTGAACTGGCGGTTGCACATGGCGCTCATAGGAATCACGACCGTGGCATTGCCCGTATCGGGGCCCGAATAAGAAATACGGAACACATTACCGCCAGTATTTTCCCCGTAGAGGGCCAGCAGCGGGTGCGCCCCGGCCCCCATAGTAATGGCCACACTGGTCACCGATTGCGGGCCGTGCAGATTGCCGTCGTTCACTGCGGCATTGGCCGCAACCAGCGGGGTGGCGCGGGCCGAGTTGTCAAGCCACAGGTAAGAAGCATCGTCGCTGTAAAGGGTAAAGGTGTAGCTACCCGCCGTAGTAATGGTGAGGTAGCCCCGATAGCGAACGCTGTACTGGGCGGGATTGGTGACCGAGCCGCTGCCAAAAGCCGCCGACAAATCGCCCCAGGCATTGCTGGCGGTATAGTTCGCACTGCCTTCTGAGCGCTTCATATCAGCTACTTTGGGCGAGTCGAAGAACGTGAGGACGTCGTTGAAATAGCCCTTGAAATATTCGGCATACAGGCCCTGCGTAGCAGTCGTGCCATCGTAGGTGGTGCCGGCGCAGGTGCCGGTGCCGACGGGCATGGTTACGGTGGTAGCCACGCGCATAGTGCTGGCCACGCCGTTGTTGTTGGTCGCGTCCGGGTCGGGCTCAAAGGCCGTGGCCGAAGCCACGCCCGCCACGGACTGGTTGTTGTTGGGCAGCGTGAAGGTGAAGGCGAAGCTCTGCGACGTGCCCCGGTTCACCTGCCCAATGGCCAGCGTGGCAATACCCGTATCGAAATCATACGTCGTACCGGCCGGGAAATCCCTGATGAGCAAGGCCTTGGCCAGCTGCACCGTGAGCACCGTGCTGGTAGCATCGGCCGTGCCGGAGCCACCAGACGGGGTAATATTCTGCACGATAGCCGTATACGTAACAGCGGAGGCCGCTGCCACTGTGCTGGGGCCGCTCAGCGTCACATTCAAATCGGCGGGGTAAATCACCACCAAGTTGTTGGTACCCGAGTTGTCGTCGTCCAACTGGCACGCTTCCGAAGTAGTAGTGCTGATGGTGGACGTTATTGCGACGGTGCCCGCCACGGAAGGCGTGTAGTTGATGGTCGCGTTGGCATTGGCCCCGTTGGCCAGGGTTGTTACCGCGGTGAACGTCACCTGACCAGTCGCATTATCATAGCTACCCGAACCCGTGCTGGTGGTCACCGTCACGGCACCCGCGCCCAGGCCGGCGGGCAGTTGCACGAAGCGCGTCACATTATCCGCCGCGTCGGGGCCATTGTTGATGAAAGTCACATTGATAACCGCCTGCTGATTGGCGGGCAAGGGATTGGTACCGAAGCTGATGCTGGTGGCCACATCAGCCACCGACTGGCACAGCGCTACCGAGCAGGCACCGGCATCGGCGCGACCTGCGCCGCCCCGGGTGCCGCCGTTGGGCGGGAATTCGGTGAGCGACCCTGAGAGCGATGTCCCGTTCAGGCCGCCGCTAACGTCGGTGGTGGGTGCGCCGTTGGTGTAGCTCACCAGGCCGCCGCCGCCGCCGCCACCCGCGCCTTCCGCTTCTGCGGGAAGGGCGCTCTGACTGCCGCCCTTGCCGCCCCGGGCCAGCAGGGCCGTGGTAGTCAGGTTGGTTGAGTTCACTACCACGCTGCCGCCGCCGCCGCCGCCGCCCGCGCCGTCGTTGTTGCTCACTACCGTCACCGAGCCGCCATCGGCCAGCAGCGAGCCGCCGGTTACGGCCCCGCCCGCTACCAGGTAGATAAAGCCGCCACCGGCCGCGCCGGCCGTGCCGCTATTATTGTTCGAGTCGCCGGCGCCGGCGCCGCCACCGAAGAAGGCCCGACCGCTGCTCACCATGGGGTGGCCGCCGAAGCCGCCTTTGTTCTGGCGGTTGTCGCCGCCCCAGGCCGCCTGGCCGGTGGCCAGCGTCAGGGCATTCTGATTGGTCCTGGAGTAACTGTAGCCCCCACGCCCGCCGCCGGAAGAGGTTGAGGTGGCGAAATTGGCCGCCTCCAGGTTCCAGGCGGCGTCGTAGGCGTTGCTGGCGCCCCGGTCGGGGTTGCCGGTGCCGGTGTAGGTGGCCCCGGCCCCGGCCACGTTGGCGCCGCCGCCGCCGCCGCCGCCGGCGTTGTGCGAGTTGCCGCCGCCACCGCCGTTGGCCGGGGCACCGCGCCCGTAGCGGCCATTCAGCGCATCATACTCGGCAATGGTGCCGGCTATGCTCTCGCCTTTCTCAGCCGCGTAGTTACTGGCCGTCGAGCGGTAGCCAAGGTCATTGTTGGGGGCCGCGTCGGTGTTCTGCTCCAACGCGCCACCCCGAAAGCCTAGGGCCGACACGTCGAGCGTAGCGCCGGTAGCCAGCGTCACGTCGCCGGTGGCTTCGATGGCCAGCACGCCACCCGTAGTACCATTCCAGGCCTGCGCTTTCACGCTGATGTTGGTGTTTACGGTGAGCGTGGTGTAGCGCGGCACGCGCACTACCTGGGCATGGCCCGCCGTGGTATACGAGCTGAATAACTTGCAGCTCAGCGCAATAGTAGTGGCCGTGGGTACTGCAGCAACTTCAACCAGCTGGTAGCGGCCGGCATTGTTGAGGGCCGTCACGGTGCCGTAGGTAGCATCATCGGCGGTGCTGATGGCGGCTCCCTGGGGCTGCACCAGCAGCAGCAGGTCGCCGGCCGCCAGCGGAGCGGCGAAGCGGTTGTTGGCGTTCAGCAAGCTGCTGGCTACCGTGATGGTAGTAGCGCCCGTAGTCGCGTTGGCCGTCAGGGCAGTGTATTCGTTCACGATGGCATTGGTAGTAGCTATCGTGCCAACCCCACTTTTGCCCGCCTGGGCAGCCGCCTGCTGCCGGCCCGTGCCCGCCAGCAACAACGCCAAAGCTCCTGTGCGCAGCAGGTGATTGAAACGTTGTTTGCCAACCACGGCCAACAGCTTGCGGCCTAATTGTAATTCTCGTTGCATGAAAGGTGTTTATGTGTGCTTTTTTCTAAAATCAGGTCAATTATTTATAGATTCCAATTTTTATGTTTTTTTGAGCAAAAAAAAATGGCATCACAAATCAGCAATTCCATCTTTATCACCCTGAAAATAAGAATCTAGCAATACCAATGCTATTAAGCATGAGATATTAAAATCAATTATCAACCTAGGAATTGATCAATACAAAATTAGTATTGCAATCAATAGAAGTTATTTTATATTCGACAAAACCCAACTATCGGCGGTTAAAACAGCACTTCTGCACTTTATAATTTTTATATCTGATTATTTACTTTCCTAAATAATCAGTGAACACATTTTTAAAATTAAAATTATATGACAATTAATTATCAATATTCAAGTTTGGTTTTTTTATATCTCTCTCATTTATGCAGGGAAGCTCGCTGCACCTTTATGTTGGTGCTCAATAGTATTATTTCCAAATACGACTTAGGTTTTTTTCGCTCCCCGGCACTTCAGTGCCGGGGAGCGAATGAGGCAGAAGCCAAGGCTGCGGGTTTAGATGCTTTTTGAGTTAGCGACGATGTGGCGGGGCACAGCCCAAACTCAACAGCCCGGAGCAGCGCTCGTGCGCTAAATGCCAGGCGGCTCCACAACAATAGTTGTGGAGCCACCTAGCATTGGACCCGGCCCAAAACTCCAGCGCTAAAACTTCATTCGTACTTGCGCCTTCACCTCACCGCGCAGCGAGCCCTGGATGGACTCCAGGCCCGTACCCACCACGTCCTGGTGGCGGTAGCGGGTTTCGGCGTAGCGCAGCCAGAGGGTGAGCGAGCGGTTGATGCGGATTTCGGCCAGGCCGTACACCCGCGTGCCCTGGCCGTAGAGGGCCGGCACCGACACGGCCAGCAGCACATCCTGCTCGAACACGTATTGGCGGCTGTCGTAGTCGTCGGCGTCGAAAATGGCGTAGCGGGCCGTGAGCTTGAGGGTGCGGTTGAACTGGTAGCCCACGTCCTGGGCCAGCACGTAGCCGCTGCGCCAGGCCAGGCCATCGTCGTCGCGCAGGCGCGAGGCCTGCATGCGGGTGCGCAGCTCCAGCTGCGGCGTGGGGGCGGTGTTGTAGTACACCAGAATGCTCTGGCGAAGCTGCTCGCCGGGCAGCGGCAGGGCGCGGGTGGGGTATAGATTGTTGAGGTCGGTACTGGCCAGGTCGCGGGGCTTCAGGCGCTGGCGCAGCTGCACATAGAGCAGGCTGGTTTTGGTGGGCGTGTAGGCAATGCGCAGCAAGGCATCGTGGCCATCGGTGGGGGCACTGGCGCGGTAGCGCAGCCACGGAAAGCGGAACTGGTCGTAGTAGGCCGAAATTTCCCAGCGGGCCACGGGCCGCACTTTCAGGCCGATATAAACGCCGGTTTCGTTGATGTTGCGGGTGTTTTCGCTGAAAGCGTTTCCGTAAAGCGTGTGGAAATCGGAATCGTAGTGCCGCACCAGCAGGGCCGCGTCCACGCTGGAGCCAAGGCTGGCCAGCAGGCCGTTCACAGTGCCCAAACCGCCGCCGCTACTACGCGCCGTTTCGCCAAAAAGCAGGAAGTTGCGGTACACGTAGCTGTAGTTCAGGCTCAGGGCCAGGTTTTCGCGGCCGCTGAACTCGAAGTAATTGTAGGGCTCGGGCCGCTTGAGGATGGGTGTGCCGTAGTACGTGAACAAGCCGGTGACACCGATGGCCAGGTTGCCGTCGCGGCTGGTGTAGGTGGCATTGCCGCCCCCGAGGGTTTCGGCCAGCCGGTGGCGGTTGGCAATTTCGGAGGCCGTGCGGTGGAAACCGGTGTAGAGCAGGCCCGAGGTAAACTCGTCGTACTGCGCCAGCGAATCCTGGGTTTGCTGCAGGTTGGCATCCACATTCTTGTGCGATACGAAACCCGTGACCTGCACCGTGGGTGCCACCTGATACGTGAGTGCCCCGCCCCGAAAAAACGAGTTTTCGAGCAGCGACGAATACGCCCGCACGCCCACCGATGAGCGCCGCAGCGTGGTAATCGTTTCGGCCCCCTTGCCCACGGCCAGGCCCGACGACAGCAGCAGACCCTGCCCGAATTGCAGCTGGTAGTCGCCCAGCGCCAACGCCTTCAGCTTACCCCGCTCCTGAATAAGCAGGTGCGCCGACACGTAATCGGCCCCGAACTGCCCATTGTTAGGGTTCCACACAATGGGCTCGCCAGCGTCCTTTTCCAGCGAAAAGCCCACGCTGAAATCCTTAGTATGGCTCACGCGGTAGCGAATCAGCATCTTATCGGCCGAGCCGAGGTAGCGGGTAGTGGGCCGGCCCTGGTAGAGGGTGGGCGGCGTGTAGCCCTGGCGCTCCTGCAGCACCCGCTCGTAGCGCAGGTACAGGGCATTATTATCCTCGCGGGCAATGCGCTGCCAGAGCGTGCCCCGGCTGGAATTGGCCCCACTCATCTGCACGCTCACGAAGGGCAGAATGCGATTTATGGTGCGCAGGTCGTAGCCCTCAATGCTTTGCAGCTCATACACGCTCAGCAGGTCGCCGTTGGCCTGGCGGTGGTTTAGCAGCGTGGTTATCTGATTTTCATTGAGCAGCAGCAGCGAGCGCAGCTCCTCGCGGGTGGCGGCATTGAGGTTGATGGGCGTTTGGTAGTACTGGAGCAGCGTCTCGTAAAGGTCCTCGTAGGGCACTTCGTCCGACTGAATTTCGGCAAATAATTCCTGCGTCAGGCGGTCGAGGTCCGGCGCGCGGCGCACGTAGTCCTGGGCGTTGGCGTAATTATTAATTAATAATTGAGAATTAATAATTAGAGCTACAATCCAAATCAACCGCTTCGGAATACCCCTGAAAAGCCAGGACTTACTGGCCCACCGCAAGCCAACGCAGCCCCAGCCCAACCACTTACCAACTATATTTTCCATCCTGAATTTTTAATTATTAATTCTCAATTATTAATTAAAAATTACTTCCCCCACGATTTACTCACGCTCAAATGCTGGCTGAAGCCCAGCGCCTGCTGAAACGCCGCCGCGTAGTCAATCTGGAATGCGCCGGCCAGCACACCAATACCCGCGCTGGCCTGCTCCGTGAGCGAGGCCAGGCCCAGCCGGGCCGCCAGCACCGGCACCGGCCGGTATTCCAGTCCCACCTTGAAATTGGCGGCGCGCTCCACGTCCTTCTCGGTTTCTACCAGCAGCAGCACCTGGCTGCCGGGGCGGTAGGCCAGGCCGGCTTTGAGGATGGTAGGCACCCGCTCGTCCTGGTAGCTGGCCAGTTTGGCCTGGTTGAGGTTGTAGAGCGACGCGCCAAAGCTGAGCCGCCGGGGCACGATTTCAATCTGGCCGCCCAGTGTGCCCAGCACCATGCGACGGCTGCCCAGGCCCTCAATGCTTATCTGGAGCATATCGGCCCGCGCGCCCAAGCTTATCTGGCCAAAACGGTAGGCGTAGCCCACGCCCACGCGGGTTTCATTATAAAGCACGCCGCCGAAGCGCTGCGCCTCGAAGGCTACCACGCCATTGCGCGCCCAGGTGGGGGCGGGCGCGGGGCTCAGCGACGGGGCCGCGCCTTCGGTGCCTTGCATCACGCCGCCCGCGTCGGGAGCCGTGGTACGGCCCAGGGGCAGCGCCACCGTGAGCGCGCCCACGTTCAGGGCCGAGCTGAAGTAGCGGTTTTCGGCGTAGAAGCCCACGCTGGGCCGCTGAATTTCGCTGATGCCGGCCACGTTGTTGCCCATACTCCACACCTCGCCGGCCAGCGCCACCGAGGCGTTGCCGAGCGCGGCGGCGCGGGCTCCGCGCACGCCGGGGCCATTACCCTGCGCCCGCACTCCCGCCCCCGGCAGCACACCCGAGACGATGACAAAAAAGCAAAAAGTAGAAATATATTGAGGTAAACAGTGTTTCATAAGGGTAAGGTAGCAACTCGGATGGGATTGCCTGAACTCGGCCCGAAATTATTTTGCCGGCCCGCGCGGTTATCCATTCCGGCACCACTGCCGAACTTGCCGTCCCATGCCCCGCTACTTCTCTGCCGCGCCCCGCCGCGAAACCCTTGCTTACCAAAATCAGTCCCTCAGCTACACGCTCGTATTCCGGTCGCGGCGCACCATCGGCTTTGCCGTGCGGCCCGATGGCAGCGTGCACATCAGCGCCCCGGCCGGCACCTCGCCCGAGTGGGTGGCCCAGCAGGTATTGAAAAAAGCCGACTGGATTCTTAAGCACCAGGAAACCTTTGCCAGCCGGCCGGCCCCCACTCCTACCCGCCATTTCGAGGCCGGCAGCACGCATTACTACCAGGGCCGGGCCTACCAATTGCGCTTCGCGGAAGCCCGCCGGCCCACCGTGACGCTGGCAGGCGATGAGCTACTAATGGCCACGCCCGCACCGCTCACGCCGGCCCAGGCCGAAGCCCTGCTCCACGCCTGGTACGCCCGCCAGGCCGGGCCGCTGTTCGCCGAATCATTGCTGCGGGTGTGGCCGCGCTTCGCCGAGTTTAACCTGACCCGCCCTATCCTGTCGGTGCGCCAGATGCGGACGCGCTGGGGCAGTTGTACGCCGAGCGCGGCCCGCATTCGCCTCTCGCCGGAGCTGGTGCACGCCCGCCCCGAGTGCCTCGACTACGTGCTGCTGCACGAGTGCTGCCACCTGCTGGTGGGCGACCATTCCAAGGCATTCTACGACCTGCAAACCCGGCTGCTACCCGACTGGGAACGGTGGAAAGCAGAGCTGAACGCGCTGCCCAAGTAAAGAACCCGTTTTATTTCCCGCTATGATTTCCCGTCTTTTTCGCGCCCTCTTCCTTAGCCTTGTCTGGTTTTACCAGCGCTTCATTTCGCCGCTCACCGCACCGAGCTGCCGCTACGCGCCTACGTGTTCGGTGTATGCGGTGCAGGCCATCACCAAACATGGGCCGTGGCAGGGCGGCCGCCTGGCGCTGCGGCGCATTGCCAGCTGCCACCCCTGGGGCGGCCACGGCTTCGACCCCGTACCCTGAACAGCAGCTTGCGTATAGACAGGCTCACTTTCATGCTTTACGTTAATGCGCTTTATTCCCCTCGTGCCGGCCGCGTTGGTCCTGTTGCTCACGGCGGCCTGCTCCCAGGCTCAATCTGATAAAACCACCGACTCGCCGCTGAACGCGGGAGTGGACATGCCCAAGGGCGGCGACCGCCGCAAGGATAAAAACGCGGCTTCTGAAATTGCCGGCCTCAGCAAAGTGGGCTCTGTTAAAGGGGTAGTGCCCGAAAGCTCGGGCCTGGCCCCGGCCCCCGACGGCCAGCACTACTTCAGCTTCGGCGACGACGGCAACTCGCCCACGCTCTACGAAGTCAGCGGCGCGGGCCAGCTGGTGCGCACCCTGGAGGTGCCGGCCACCAACACCGACTGGGAAAGCCTGAGCCGCGACGGCAGCGGTAACTACTACATCGGCGACTGCGGCAACAACGAAAGCCAACGCCAAGACCTCAAAATCTTCAAGTTTCGGCCCGACAGCCCCAAGGTCGTCGGCACCATTGCTTTTACTTACCCCGACCAGCACGATTTCCCACCCAAGAAAAAGCAGCGCAATTTCGACTGCGAAGCCAACCTCTGGCACGATGGCCAGGTGTGGCTTTTCACCAAAGACCGGGGCCAGGACCGCACCAGCAACGTGTATACCGTGCCCGACCAGCCCGGCACCTACACCGCCAAAAAAATCACCGGCCTGGCCATTCCCGGCCAGGTAACCGATGCCGCCCTGCGCGCCGATGGCCACCGCTTGGTGCTGCTGGGCCGCGGCGAGCTGTTCATTCTCGACGGTAATTCCTGGGCCGATATCCTGAAAGCCACGCCCCGCCAGATTTCCCTAGCTGGAGCCGGCCAAACCGAAGGGGCTGTTTTCAAAGACGATAACACGCTGCTCATCAGCACTGAGAAAGGCGATTTGTACGAGTACAAACTGCCGTAAGCGCACAGGTTTGTCAACTAAAAAGCGGTTTCGCAAGGTTGGACGTCGTGTCCAATCCTGCGAAACCGCTTTTTGCGTTACTTAAAACTAAGACCTATACCCGAGGTTGCTCCAGGCCGGGCGTGGGCTGCGGGTCGCCTTCTTTGCCCAAGTCGCGCGGGGCGTAGCCGTAGGGGTTTTCGGGGTCTTTGCCGGCCCGCCACAGCACCCAGATACCGATAAAAATCAGCGGGATACTCAGCAGCTGGCCCTGGTTGAAAAGATGGCCGTCTTCGAAAGCCACCTGGTTCTCCTTTAGGTACTCGCCCAGGAAGCGCTGGGTGAAAAGCAGCACCACAAACAGGCCAAACAGCTGCCCGCGCGGCGTGCGCTCTTTGGTGCGGTTCCACATGAAATAGAGCAGGACGAGCAGGAAAACGCAGAACAGCGCCTCGTAAATCTGGGTGGGGTGGCGCGGCACGGCCATGGGCGCATCGGGCGCTACGGGCGTGCCTTCGGGCTGCAACTGGTAGGTACTGGTGCCATCCTGATACTGCACGGGGCGGGCGGCCACCTGCACGGCTCCGGCTGGCAGCGGGCGCGTTACGGGCAGCAGGTGGTCCACATCGCGCGGGAAGGTGAAGGCCCACGGGGCGCTGCTGGGCTTGCCCACAATCTCAGAGTTCATCAAGTTGCCGGTGCGGATGCAGGCGCCGCCCAGCGCTACCACAATCACAATGCGGTCAAGCACCCACAGGTAATCGAATTTATTATTACGCGCAAACAGCCAGCAGGCCAGCAGGATGCCAATGGTAGCGCCGTGGCTGGCCAGTCCGCCCTGCCATATTTTGAACACCACCATGGGGTCGGCTTTCAGCGCCTCAAAATCATAAAACAGCATGTGGCCCAACCGCGCACCCACAATGGTGCCGATGAGCATGTATATCGTAATCACATCGACCCACTGCGGCGAAACCCGCTCGGAACGGTAGATGTGCGTGAGCACGAACGTGCCCACCACGAAGGGCAGCATGAAAAACAGCCCGTACCAGCGCAGCGTGACCGGCCCGAGGTGGGCGATAATGGGATTAACGTTCCAGAGAATAGCGTCGAGAAAAGGATGCATGCGGGGCGAAGAGGTTATAAGGCGTCAAAGGTACTATGTCCTCCGAGGTTGCGACTTTACGGCGGCGGGGCAATGATAAGTTGGTAGCAGTGGCTGAAATCAGCGCGGAGGCAACGGTTTTAGTCCGCTCGGTGGACTGGCGTGGTACCGCACAGCGGCTGAAGTAAGGGCTGGGCCGTCGCCGCTCAGGGCTAGCACCAGCGCCCCCAGCAGCACCGCGTAGGCGGGCTGGCGTAGCCAGGCGGGCAGCCATTGCCGGGGTGCCCCCGCATTGGCAACGAGCCGGGCCTGCACCCGGGCATAAAAGAACGGCCGGGGCTGGGCTACGGGCTGGTGGCGCAGCTGGCGCATCAGGTCCTCCCATTCTTCGTCGGAACCGGGGCGATTGATGATATCAGACATGGCGAAGATGAGCTTGAACGTGTTTGCGGAGGGTTTGCCGGGCGCGGAACAGCAGGGATTCGACGGCGGCCACGGTGGTACCGAGCACGGCCGCGATTTGCTCATAGCTCAGCTCCTGCTCGTGGCGAAGCGTGAAGGCCACCTGCTGCTGGTCGGGCAGGCGGGCGATGTGGGCCAACAGGAGCTGGAGCTGCTGCTGGCCCTCCAGCAGCGCCAGCGGGTGGGCGTGGTCGGGTGGCTCATGCAGCACGTCGTTATTGCCGCCCAACAGGCTGGTGAAGTAGGCAAAGCGCTTTTTGGCCTGGACCTTGCGGCGGTTTTTCAGGGCCCGCGACGTGGCCAGGCGGTAGAGCCAGGTGCTCAGCGACGCCTCACCCCGAAACTGGCCGATGGTTTGGTAAACCTCCACGAAAACTTCCTGGGCCACATCCTCCGCTTCTTCCTCATTGCGCAGCAGGGAAAATATCGTGCGATAAATCCGGTTCTGGTAGCGCGCTACCAACGTGCGAAACGCGGCTTCGCTCCCGGCTTGCAGCTGCGCTATCAGCTCCACATCGGCGACAGGCGCCGGAGTAGCCAACCGGTCGCCGGGAAGCGGTTCATGAGCCAGAAATAGCGGAAGCACGCAGGTCACAGGGGCCGGACTAAATTTCAGAATTACGCCACGCTGCGGCTGCATCAGCCTACTGCTGCGCGTACCAAGGTTGCGTAGGGTTAGTACCCATTACCGCCTAAAACTTGCGCCCAAGATTAATCGTTTCTTCCAAAACCCTGATTAACAGGGCATATTTCGTGCATATTCGTACTTACACACCCGCTCGGCACAAGCTGAAGCCTGTGCTACAAGGCTGCCAGCTCCTCCGAAAAGCTCCCGCTGAGAATCGGAAACCGCAGCCAGGAGCGCGGGTCCACGTTGTAGTCGTCGAGGTGGAACGAGGGCGCATACCGCTCGCGCTTCCACTGGTTGCGGCTCCAGAGGCTGTAGAAGCGGCGTACAAAGGCGCGGAGCTGTTCGTGGTCGAAGCCGGTGGCCTCACCGTCCAGCGCGGCCAGCACCTGGCTGGGGCTGAGGCGGTCGTAGAAGGCCAGCCGCTCAATGCGGTTGAGCAGCACGTAGGGCATGAGGTCGCGCTCGTCAGTCTGCTTGTCGGCCAGCGGGCGGAGCTCGGCGGTGGGTTGCAGCGCATTTACGTGGCGCAGGGCCGCATAGCCCAGCTCGGTTTCGGCCCAGCGCAGCCACTTTTTCACGAAGTCCTTGTCGACGCCCGCGATGGGCGAGATGCTGCCAGCCGTGTCGCCGTCCATGGTGCAGTAGCCCACGCTGGCCTCCGAGCGGTTAGAAGTGGTGATGAGCAAGCAGTTCAGCACGTTAGCCATCATCCAGATGCCGGGGGCCCGCACCCGTGCCTGAATATTTTGCAGGGCCAAATCGTCGGTTTGCCAGGTCAGCTCCCTGCCCAGTGCACCCTCAATCTTACGCACGTAGCCGGCCACTTCAGCATCAATCTCCCAATTGAAAAACCGCGCGCCAATGCTCTCCGCCAACTCTTTGGCTGAAGTGAAGGTGTCATCCGAAGAATTTACCGTACCCTGGTAGGCGCAGGTCAGCAGCTGATTTACCAGTGCCTGATTGGTGCTTAGTACTTGGTGCTTAGTGCTTGGTTTTTCGTCCTGCACAACCTGTTCAGCCGCGCCGCCGGCACCGGTTTGCACCACGTCTTTTCTCGTTTCCTCGAAGCAGCCGCTGCGGCGCTTAAACTCCTGCAGGCCCAATTCCTCCACGCCCAGGCGCACCATTTCGGCCACGCCCACGGCGCAGAAGCTGGAGTCGGCCCCGCCGCTCAGGCTCAGCACGAAGCCCCGGCTGCGGGCCTTGCGCAGGTAGTCAAACAGGGCCAGGCTCATGGCCTGGTTCAGCTCCTTGTACTCATCGGGCGCGGGCAACGGCACAATTTCGGCCGCCGGCTCCTGCGGGGTGGCGAAATCCACGTCCACCCACTCCAAATCCACTTCCTTGAAGCTCAGTAGTTGGTTGCGCTTCAGCAGATGGCCGTTGCGGGCCACCAGAATTTCCCCGTCGAAGATGATGCGGCCGGCCTCATTGCCCAGCAGGTTGGCGTAGAGATAAGTGCAGTCGAACGTGCGCGACGCCTTCATTACCAGCTGATAGCGCACGTCGGTTTTGCTCATCGCAAAGTGGCTGGCCGAGGGATTTACAATCAAATCCACCTTGCCCATGAGCCGGCAGGCGGGCCGCACGTTGTCGGCCCGCCAGGCATCCTCGCAAATCTCGAAGCCGAAGCGCACGCCCTCGTGCTCAAAAATAAGGTCGCCCAGCGGCCACGTCTCCCCTTCCCAGGTTACCGTTGTGGTTTCGCCCGCCACCCAGGGCGCAAAGAAGCGCGTTTCGTAATGCACGCCGTCGTTGGCCAAAAACTGCTTGGCCGCAAAACCCAGAATCTGCCCGTCGCGCAGCACGGCGGCCGTGTTGTAGGTGCGGCCCGGCAGGCGCACCGGCAAGCCCACCACTACGCAAATGCCCTGCGTCCATTCGCGCACCTTTTGCAGGTGGGCCAGCGCCGCCTCGGGCATCCAGTCGCTCAGAAAAAGGTCCTCGCAGCCGTAGCCAGTCAGGCACAGCTCGGGCAGGCATAGCAGCTCCACGCCCGCACTTTTAGCCTGCTCGATGGCGGTCTGGATATTCCGCAGGTTGTTTTCCCAGTCAATGGGAATCTGGTTGAGGGCGGCTCCGGCGATGCGCATTGGAAGGGTTGAATTTTGAGGGTTGAGGGTTGAGTGCGGTTGGTCACACTCTTCATCGCTAATAGCAACTACCGCTAAGTCACCTGGTTTTCCGCAAAAGGTTATTTCCGCTCTGTTAAAAAGAAATTCCTATCCTACTCACTCAACACTCAACCCTTAAAAATCAACCCTTCAGCTGACTCCCAGCTCCGTCAGCGCCCGCTCGGCCGCCAGCTGCTCCGCCTGTTTCTTGCTCAGCCCCATGCCGGTGGCGATGACTTCCTCATCCAGCAGCACGTTGGCCGTAAACTCCATCATACCGCCCGGCCGGGCCTCACCCGTGATATCGTAGCGCAGGACCCTGCCCTCACGTTGCGCCCATTCCACCAGCTTACTCTTGAAGTTGGCCGTGGTAGTCGTGATAGTATGCACGTCCACAAAGCCATTCACGAGGCGCGTGAGGATGAAGTTACGGGCCGATTTGTAGCCCAAATCCAGGTACACGGCTCCTACCAGGGCCTCCAGCGCGTTGCCGTTCACGGAGCGCGAGCGGGCGGCGCGGCCCTGCGCGGCATCCAGCTGCACCAGCCCATCGAGGCCCAGCTTGAGGGCGATGCCGTTCAGGCTTTCGCGGTTCACGATGCGCGAGCGCACCTCGGTCAGGAAGCCCTCCTGCTCGTAGGGGTACTTTTTGAACAGGTATTCGGCCACCACCGTGCCCAGCACGGCATCGCCGAGAAATTCCAGCCGCTCATTGGTCTGGTGCTTACCAATAGCCGGCTGCTGCCGCACCGCCGACGAGTGCGTGAAGGCCAGCCGGTAGAGGCGGGCATTCTTAGGCGTCTGGCCCGTCACGGTGGCTACCGCCTGCCGAAACGCTTTATCAGAAGCAAACAAACGGGATACAAAACCGAGCAAAGGGAAGATGGTAATAAAGTGGAGTGACTATAAAAGCCCGTCATGCAGAGCGCAGCGCAGTTTCTTGCCCGCCACCAGTAATCCTGTCGATTGAATTACTTACGGCGGTAAAGAAACTGCGCTGCGCTCTGCATGACGGACTTTTTCTATTGCAGCGACTGCCGCCTACAGCTTACGGAAAATCACCGACGTGTTGTGGCCACCGAAACCAAACGTGTTGCTCATGGCCACGCGCACCTCGCGGGGCTGCGCCACGTTCGGCGTGAAGTTCAGCGCCTGGTTGATTTCCGGGTCGGGCGTGTGCAGGTTGATGGTGGGGGGCACCAGGCTGTTCTGCATGGCCAGCAGGCAGGCCACGGCCTCAATGCCGCCAGCGCCGCCCAGCAGGTGGCCGGTCATGCTTTTGGTCGAGGAAATGTTCAGCTTCTCGGCGTGCTCACCGAACACTTTTTCGATAGCCTTGATTTCGGCCCCGTCGCCCAACGGCGTGCTCGTGCCGTGGGTATTAATGTAGTCCACGTCGGTGGTGGCAATGCCGGCGTCGCGCAGGGCATTTTTCATCACCAGCACCACGCCGCTGCCGCTGGGGTCGGGCGCGGTGATGTGGTAGGCGTCCGACGACATACCGCCGCCAATCAGCTCGGCGTACATTTTGGCGCCGCGCGCCTTGGCGTGTTCGTACTCTTCGAGCACCAGCGCACCGGCCCCTTCGCCCAGCACAAAGCCGTCGCGGTCCCTGTCATAAGGCCGCGAGGCCGAAGCCGGGTCGTCGTTGCGCTCGCTCATGGCCTTGAGGGCGTTGAAGCCGCCCACGCCCGATTCGGTAATGGCCGCTTCGGAACCGCCCGTCACCACCGCATCGGCCAGGCCGAGGCGAATGTTGTTGAAGGCCGCAATAATGGCATCATTCGACGAGGCGCAGGCCGACGTCGTCACGAAATTCGGCCCGCGAAAACCGTTTTTGATGCTGATGTTGCCCGACGAGGAGTCGGCAATCATGCGCGGAATGAAGAAAGGCGAGTAGCGGGGAGTGCCGTCGCCTTTCTCAAAGGCGAAGCATTCTTCCTGCAACGATTTCAGGCCGCCGATGCCGGAGCCCCAAATCACGCCCACCCGGTCCTTATCAACGCCGCTTTCCAGCAGGCCCGAGTCGGCGATGGCCTCATCGGCCGCTACCACGGCAAACTGCGTGAACAGGTCCATTTTGCGATGCTCCTTGCGGTCGAAGTAGTTATCGGCTTCGTAGCCTTTCACTTCGCAGGCAAAGCGGGTTTTGAACTTGGTGGGGTCGAAGCGCGTGATGGTGGCCGCGCCGCTGGCGCCCGTGCGCAGACCTTCCCAGTAAGCCGGGGCGGTATTGCCCAGGGGGGTGATGGCTCCAAGGCCGGTAACGACAACCCGTCGGATGGACGACATAAGTCAGGCGCCAGAAGCGCGAAAGATGAGGCAGGATAAAACAGCAAAACCGGCCGGCGGCTAGCCGGCCGGTATGCGCAGAACTTAGGGATTCATTCCAGGCAAAACGCGGAAGTTGAGTAAAGATTATTTACGCAAATTGCTCGTTGTGCTCAGGATGAGGAAGACTACTTAGCGTGCTCTTCGAGGTAGCTGATGGCTTGGCCCACGGTGCCGATGTTCTCGGCCTGGTCGTCGGGGATGCTCACGTTGAATTCCTTTTCGAACTCCATAATCAGCTCGACGGTATCCAGCGAGTCAGCACCCAGGTCGTTGGTGAAGCTTGCCTCGGGGGTAACCTCGGAGGCTTCAACGCCCAGTTTATCAATAATAATGGCCTTTACTTTTTCTGCGATTTCAGACATTTCCGTGGGGGTTTAGGGAAAACTACAGTGCAAAGTAACGAGAGATTTTCCAACTAACCCACGGCTGCGCTTCCAAAATGCGGGTACAAGATTATGGCGATGGCCCGTCGCGGTCCGTAGCTTTGCCGCTTCCCGCCTGCGGGTGCCCCTTTTGTGGCCGCTATGAAAACTTTCACCCTTGATGTTGAGTACGAGTGCGACTTCGCCCTTTTCGGGCTGGTGAGTAGTACCCACGACTACACGCTGGCCTGGACGCTGAACCGCGCCCTGCGCCTGCGCTTCGTAAAGCAGCCCGAACTGCTGCTCAACCTCCTCAGCCATGGCCGGCTGGTGTTTACGCACTACCTGCACGCTACCGAGAGCCTCACGCTGCGGCTGCTGCGCAACCGCTCCATTGCCCCTTCCAGCCTCAAAAAGCCCTACCTGGCCCCGGATATTAAGGAATACGACTACCTGCTGGCCGTGAGCAACGGCAGCGGCCATCTGGCCGATGACGAAATCCTTCAGTGCCTCACCGCCCTCGATGCCGTGCAGTATGCCTGCCAGTTCGACCCGAATTCGCTTAAATACAAGGAAAACCTGATTATGTGATTGCCGGGGCGGGCGAGGCACATGGCCTTGCCCCAACGGAAATAAACCAACGCGCTCAGGTGCCCAATAGGGCCATAAACAAACGTTTGCCTGGAAAAACCCCGGGCAAGTACCGCGGCAAACGGTAGGGTTTTCGGTTAAATTAAACGACTTTTGCGACTATGGGTGGCATTTTTATTCTGCTATCGCCCCAGCTTGCGCGCTGCGCCAGCGTCCCCTTCTGCCTAAGGAGGGGAGTTTTTTTGTTCCGACATTTCATCCCAACGCATGGAAACCCCCAACTCTTTTAACAAAACCAAAATTGTGGCCACCGTGGGCCCCGCCTCCAACACGTATGAGCGCCTCGGCACGCTCATGCGCGAAGGCGTGGACGTATTCCGGCTCAACTTTTCGCACGGCGCGCACGAGGAGCACCTGTCGGTTATCAACACGGTGCGGCGGCTGAACAAGGACATGCGGACTTCGGTGGGCCTGTTGCAGGACTTGCAGGGACCGAAAATCCGGTTGGGTGAGGTAGAAGGCGGCGGTGTGGAAATCAAAGCCGGCGACAAAATCAAGCTGGTGTGCGGCGAGAAGGAAATCAGCACGGCCACGCGGCTGAGCACCATTTACCTGGGCCTGGCCCGCGACGTGAAGGCCGGCGACCAGATTCTGATTGACGATGGCAAAATTGAACTGAAGGTGCTGGCCACCGACCGCGACAAGGAAGTAGACGTGGAAGTGGTGTACGGCGGCCTGGTGAAGCCCCGCAAAGGCATCAATCTACCCGACTCCGAAGTATCGGCCCCGAGCATGACCGAAAAGGACATTGAAGACCTGAAATTCGGCCTGGAGCACGACGTGGACTGGGTGGCCCTGAGCTTTGCCCGCAAGGCCGACGACATTCGCTTCATCAAAAAGCTGATTGCCGACGCCGGCAAAAATACCCGCGTGGTGGCCAAGATTGAGACGCCCGACGGCCTGCGCAATATCGACGAAATCATCGCCATCGCCGATGCTGTGATGGTGGCCCGTGGCGACCTCGGCGTGGAGGTGAAGATGGAAGAGGTGCCGATGGCGCAGAAGATGATTATTGCCAAGTGCAACGCGGCCGGCAAGCCCGTTATCGTGGCCACCCAGATGATGGAGTCGATGATTACGGCCCCCCGCCCTACCCGCGCCGAAACCAGCGACGTGGCCAACGCCGTGCTCGACGGGGCCGATGCCGTGATGCTCTCCGCCGAAACCGCCGTGGGCGCTTACCCCGCCGAGGTGATTCGCTCGATGGTGGGCACCATCCTGAGCGTGGAAAGCCGCAGCCCGCAGCTGTTTCATAAGTGGTGGCCCATCGACTCCAGCGGCACCAACTTCATGGCCGACAGTATTTTGTCGGCCTCCTGCCACCTGGCCAAAAACACCGAGGCCAAAGCCATTACCGGCATGACGCACCGGGGCTACACGGCCTTCCAGCTGGCCAAATACCGCCCCAAAGCCAATATCTTCATCTTCACCGATAACCGGCCTCTGCTCACGGCCCTGAGCCTGGTGTGGGGCGTGCGCGGCTTCTACTACGACCGCCTCGTGAGCACCGACAGCACCGTGGCCGACATCCGCTACGTCCTCACCACCACCGGCCACCTCGAAGCCGGCGACGTGTACATCACCACCGGCTCGATGCCCATCCAGGACAAAGGCAAAGCCAACATGGTGCGGGTGAGCATCGCCTAACTCACAATCCCGGCCCGCTGGCCGAATACGAAAAGAGCCCGCTACGAAAGTAGCGGGCTCTTTTTTGTGGTGATACCCGGCCTATTCGTGGGTCAGCTTCCACGTCGCGGTAGCGCCATCGGGGCTGGTAAGGTGGAGCAGGTAGAGGCCGGCGGGCTGCCCGACCAACGGTACGGATACGGCCGTCTGCCCAGCAGCCACGGGCGCGCGCCACACGGCGCGGCCCAGCGCATCGGTCAGACGCAGCGAGGCCCCGGCGCGGGCGGGCTGGACCAGCGTGAGCGTGGCAGCTTCGGCGGCGGGGTTGGGGTGCAGCGTGGCAATGGCGGCCACCTGGGCGGCACGAGTAGGCAGCAGGGTAGCATAGTTTGTATTCGAGCCGCAGATAATGGGGCCAGTGAATCCGCTTTTCACGGAATATTGTAGCGTTTTTTCATCGGTTCGAATGTCGCCCAATCCGGTTTCTGCGGCAAAATGCTGAAACCAGTTACCGTCCGTTATTGTCCCGTACGACAGTGTATTATTGCTGGCCATTCCACTGCGGTGCAAATATTCGTAGCCCAGAATAGTGTTACCACTCTGGCAGGTAGGAAAGGTTGGCTGCGACAGGCCCAACCCCACCAGCACTACACTGCCAGCGAAACGGGACAGCTCCCGGTACTCTCCGGACAGCAGCGGCAGCGCCTCATACTGTTGCGACTGGCCCGTGCGCAGCGAAAACGCCAACCGGCCCGTTTGCACCGGCCCCAGTACCGTTCCAGGCGGCGTGCCGAAGCAGCCAGAAATACGGTGATTTACGACCTTGCTTTGTTGGCGGTAGGTGAAAATCAGCGAGTCGCCGACCACCTGCCGCGTCAGCATAGCGCGTAGCGTATACGTACTGGTGCAGGGCGGCCCGCCCACCGATTGTGGCGTCGTTTCGTAACCCAACAGGTCGCCAGGATGCAAATCGAAAAGACGGTCCGGCGATAGCGGGGAGCCGGCCAACGCCACCGGCAGTTCGCGGATAACATATTGCGGAGCCGTGCTCGTCAATGTAAGCCAGCGTGGGCCAGCCAGTAGCCCGTATTACCGGCTCAGCCGCACCACTGCTCCCGAGCTGAGGGTGACAACAGCCACCGAATCGAAGGGACTGCCCGGCTGGCTGCCTACCCGGTCCCAGCTACGGCTCGTGAGGGTGGCCGTGAGCGCGGGCGAGGTACTGGCTACCCAGGAGCTGCCCACAGCCGCCCGGGGTCGTAGCCGCAACGATAGGGCCGCTTGCTGGCTTCCTTCAGCCACGTTTTCCAAAATGAATTCGGCCGTACCCGGCTGCCATACCAACCGCGACCCGAATAGGTTGTTACGGCTTTTACGGGCAGTCGTAAAAGCAAACATTCCCCCCCAACGCACTGCCATCAAACGGCCACATTAGCCGGTTAAAGGCCCACACGGAATCACCTCCCGCAGTGCGATATGTTGAGTCAAGACGCAACAAAAACACGTTGGCGGTCCCATTAGAAGCAGAAGACGAAGTGGGAGAAAACGAATAAATCAGCCCCGGCCGAAACGGCCGCCACGCCTGTTGCGCACTGGCGCTCAAAGCCGTAAACGAAATCAGCGCGGCCAGCAAAGGCTGCGCCCAAGGGTAGGCGTGTTTCATGGGTTGGGGGTAGTTGATGTGGAATATTGCCCGTAAGGTAAGCAACCCACTCAAATACTCCCGAATAAAGCTATGTTAGCTCGCCCAAAAACCTATTTACACGCAAAAAGCCCTGCTCAAAACTGAGCAGGGCTTTTTGTAAGGAGCGCGAGACCAGACCTTGGGGCGGCGCAGTCTGGCCTCGCTAGGCTCGTCTCGCACTAAAGCGCGTTGACGAGCTTTGTCAGCTTGCTTTTGTTGTTAGCAGCTTTGTTCTTGTGGATGATGTTCTTCTTGGCCAGACGGTCCAGCATCGAAGTCACCTTCTTCAGCAGCTCTTGGGCAGCCGTTTTGTCGGTCGTCGTACGGAGCTTTTTGATAGCCGTGCGGGTGGATTTGTGCTGGTAACGGTTCAACACGCGCTTGGCTTCGTTGCTGCGGATGCGCTTGAGGGCCGACTTATGGTTTGCCATGAGCAGGAAATATATAGGAGCGTTATGCTTGAGTTCTGTGTTTGGGAGGGCAAAGGTACGAATCCGTCTGACAAATTCAAACCTTACCGCCAAAAATCTTGAGCCAATGCTTATTATATTCCGTTGAGGAAATCAGAGTCCCTCTCAAAACGGCCAATACTCATTCCAAATTCACTTTCAGGCAGCTAAATTAGTATGCATGCCGATTAGGTGCGAACTTTACCAAACCTCCCCCTCCCACCCAGCGCGCCCAGCCACTCCCAGCCCCTCCGTGCCATGCCGCTCGTTGCCGAAACCCATTATCAGTCGCCTTTTTACCTGTTCAATGGTCATTTGCAGACCATTGTGCCCAGCCTGTGGCGCACCGTGCCCGACGTGGCCTACCAGCGCGAGCGCCTGGAGCTGCCCGACGGCGATTTCCTGAACCTGGATTGGAGCCGCCTGCCCAAACACCACCCCACCAACGACCTCGCCATCGTATCGCACGGCCTCGAAGGCGACGCCTCGCGGCCCTACGTGCGGGGCATGGTACGGGCCCTCAACCGCGCGGGCCTCGATGCCTTGGCCTGGAACTACCGCAGCTGCGGCGGCGAGATGAACCGCCTGCTCCGCTCCTACCACCTCGGCGACACCGAGGACCTGGACCTGGTGCTACGCCACGCGCTGGCCACCGGCCGCTACCAGCGGGCCTACCTGCTGGGTTTCAGTGCGGGTGGCAACGTGACGCTGAAGTACCTGGGTGAGGATGCGGCCCGCGTACCGGCCGAGGTGCAGCGGGCGGCGGTATTCTCCGTGCCGACGGATTTGCAGGCCAGCTCGGTGCATATCGGGCGGCTGCAAAACCAGGTGTACCTGCGGCGATTTCTGAAATCGCTGCGCGAGAAGGTGCGGGCCAAGGCCGAGCTGCTGCCCGGCCAGGTCGACCTGGAGGGGATTGAGGAATTGCGCGATTTCCAGCAGTTCGATGACAAATACACTGCGCCCATGCACGGGTTCGATTCGGCCGATGCCTACTACCAGTATGCAAGCTCGGGCCGCTACCTCAGCGGCATTCGGGTGCCTACGCTGCTGGTTAACGCGCAGAACGACCCGTTTTTGCCGGCTTCCTGCTATCCGCGGGAGGTGGCGGTCAGCTCACCCTTTGTGTTCCTCGAAACGCCGCCTGAGGGCGGGCACGTCGGCTTTGCCGAGAGCAGCGGCGAGTATTATTCGGAGCGGCGGGCGGTGGCGTTTCTGACGGCGGCGGTGCCAGCGTAGGCGAAAACGCTTGTTTGTGACTGGCGCGAGTTTAGCGCAGTGTAACTCGTGCCCACTATCTGGGCGAGGCTGTGCCTCGCATCAGAACGGCGCGGCCCATGCAAAGCCGAATTGCCGCTGGCGCGGCACAGGAGGCACAGCCTCCTGCATAGCCGGCACGAGTTACGCTACGCTAAAGTCGCGCCAGAGCCGGCTAAACTCGCAATGACAACCGATTACTTGGCTGGTATAAACACCACTTTTTTCGTCTCGAAAAACTCTTCCGGATAGACGTCGCTCAAGTTCGTTACCCGGGCTTTCAGACCCGACTCGGCGATTTCCTCCGTCAGGTCGCCCCCTTTGAGGTAGTACAGGCCGGCA
The DNA here is from genome assembly GCF_018967865.2 of Hymenobacter siberiensis. Lineage (NCBI taxonomy): Bacteria > Pseudomonadati > Bacteroidota > Cytophagia > Cytophagales > Hymenobacteraceae > Hymenobacter > Hymenobacter siberiensis. The sequence continues at coordinate 1,117,921 of NZ_JAHLZY020000001.1, read as the reverse complement.
CCGGGCGCGCCCTGGGGCTTGAAGCGGTGGGCAATCCAGGGATGGAAGGTGGCGAGGCGGGCCACGGCGCGGCTCACCACGAAGTCGTATTTGGCGCGCACCTGCTCGGCGCGGGTTTGCTCGGCGGTCACGTTGTTCAGGCCCAGCGCGGCGGCCATGAACTGCACGGCGCGGATTTTCTTGCCAATGCTATCTACCAAGTGGAAGTGCACTTCGGGGAATAGAATGGCCAGCGGCAGGCCGGGCAGGCCGCCGCCGGTGCCCACGTCGAGCACGGCGCTGCCTTTAGGAAACTGCACCACTTTGGCAATGCCCAGCGAGTGCAGCACGTGGCGCTCCGTGAAATTCTCCATGTCGGGGCGCGACACCAGGTTGATGGCTTCGTTGGTGGCGCGGAACTCGGCTTCGAACTGCTGAAAAAGCTCAAGCTGCTGCGGGGTGAGTTGGGGGAAGTGGTGCTGGAGGAGGTTCATGGGTGCGAGCTATTTGAAAACGGTCATTCTGAAAGCAGCGTAGCGAAATGAAGAATCTCTACCGCGAGAGTAATTAATTACTTCCATGGTAGAGATTCTTCATTTCGCTACGCTGCTTTCAGAATGACAAAAACGAAACGCAGCGGGGCTTAAATAATCTGCTTGGTGTGCTTCACCATGTCATAGAGCAGCTCGCGGGCGCGGTGCAGCTGGGCTTTCACGGTGCCGAGAGGGGCTTTGAGCTCGGTGGCGATTTCTTCGTAGCTGAGCTCGTCGAAATAGCGCAACGACACGAGGCGCTGGTACTTATCGGGCAAGCGCGACACGATGTGGCGCATGATTTCGATTTTCTGGTTGCGCACAGCGTGCTCGGCCGGATTCAAGTCGTTGTCGCGGAAATCGATGGTGATTTCGTCGCCGTTGTCAACCTTAATGGCCGAATCAATCGACATGGTTTTGATTTTATTCTTGCGGATAAAATCGATGCAGTTGTTGGTGGCAATGCGGAACAGCCAAGTGCTGAACGCATACTCGGGGTTGAACTTGTGCAGGTTGCGAAAAGCCTTGGCGAAGGCCTCAATGGTGAGGTCTTCGGCATCGTCCTGGTTGCGCACCATCTTGAGCACCACGTGGTACACGGGCTTTTTGTAGATGTGCATCAGCTCGGCATAGGCCTTCTCATCGCCGTGGTCCACGGCGGCGCGAATCAGCTTAAAGTCGTGTTTGGCTTTAGCTGAAAACTGCTTTTGACTATCTTGGTTGTTTACTTCCATCGAAGGGTGCGGTTAAGGAACAGCGAGATTCCCAGAGCCAGGTATTGAAAAAAATAAACCGCATCGAGCACCGGCAAGAGCCCGACGATTACGGACTGGCCGAGCCGCTGGCTCAGACGCGCATACACGACGCTTACGAACAAAGTTCGCAGAACCCATACGACTATCAAAGATACCCAATTGTTTGGCGAAAAAACTAGCACAACGGTAGTCAGATAGAACAACATATTGGCCAGCACGAAGGTGCCCACCCGCAAACGGTCGGGGAGCCGGTAGGCCCGCCCGGCTGATAAGTGCCGGCGCTTTTGGCGCCACCAGGCGGCCCAGGTTTCGGCGGGCGCGCTCAGGGTGTGGGCTGAGGGGTCGGCTACTACGGCCACGCGTTGGCGCTGGCGCACGGCGTCCTGCACCAGCAGGTCGTCGTCGCCGGAGAGCTGGCGGATGTGCGAGGCAAAGCCCTTGGTGGCCGTGAAGCAGGCGCGGGTGTAGGCCAGGTTGCGGCCCACGCCCATGTAGGGCCAGCCGCGCCAGGCAAAGCTGAGGTACTGAGCAGCAGTGAGCAGCGTTTCGTAGCGGATGAGCTGATTGAGGAAGCCGGGCGCTTCGGCGTAGGCGGAAAAGCCCAGGACGAGGTCGGCCCCGTCTTTTTTGGCAAAGCCGCGCTGCATGAGGCGCAGCCACTGGTTGGTGGCCGGAATGCAGTCGGCATCGGTGAAGAGGAGGCAGGCGTAGCGGGTGGCTTTGATGCCGAGGGTGAGGGCGTATTTCTTGGGCGCGAAGCTGTCGGGGGTGCGGCTGATGGTGACGAGGCGAATTTTTTCGGGGTAATACTGGACCAGCTGCTGGGCGTATAAATACGTGTCGTCGTGGCTGCGGTCGTCGATGAGCACGATTTCGAAAGCCGCCGGATAGTCCTGCTGGAGCAGCAGCGGCAGCAGGCGGCGCAGGTTGTCGAGCTCGTTGCGGGCGCAAACGACAATGGACACCGGCTCGGCATCCGGACCGGGCGCGGCGGCCGAGGCTTCGGGGGCGCGGCGGGCAAAGGGCCAGAAGAAATATACCGCGTAGAACAGCTGCACCAGCACGCACGCCAACAAAAGCCAGAAAAATGGGGACGTGGGTACGGGTGGAAGCAACAAAGCGGCGGGTACGAATGAGCCCGCAAAAGTACGGGGCGCGAAACGGGCGGGTTACCTTTGCGGAAAGCAAGGGCCGTAGCCCGTCATGCTGAGCGTAGCCGAAGCATCTCGCGTGCAGCAGTAACTCAATCGTGAAGGCGATTCTAATTACTGCTGCACGCGAGATGCTTCGGCTACGCTCAGCATGACGTTCTTTTTGCGCTCTGCTGCGACCTCGCCTTCCCCCGCATGACCTTCGACCTCCTCGCCCAAGACCCCGCCACCAAGGCCCGCGCCGGCCGCCTCGAAACGGCCCACGGCACCATAGAAACGCCCATTTTTATGCCCGTGGGCACGGCCGGCACCGTGAAGGCCGTGAGCCAAGCCACGCTGAAGGACGATGTGCAGGCCCAAATTATCCTTGGCAACACCTACCACCTCTACCTGCGCCCGGGCCTCGATGTGCTGCGGGCGGCCGGCGGCCTGCACAAGTTTAATGGCTGGGACCGGCCCATTCTCACGGATTCGGGCGGCTACCAGGTGTACTCGCTCAGCAATACCCGGAAGATTAAGGAAGAGGGCGTGAAATTTCGCTCGCACATTGATGGCAGCCAGCATTTGTTCTCCCCGGAGGGCGTGATGGACATTCAGCGCGTGATTGGGGCCGATATTATCATGGCTTTTGATGAGTGCACGCCCTGGCCCTGCGAGTACGACTACGCCGCCCGCTCCCTCGATATGACGCACCGGTGGCTGAAGCGCTGCATTGCACGCTTCGACAGCACCGAGGGCCTCTATGGCTACGAGCAGGCGCTATTTCCGATTGTGCAGGGCAGCACTTTCAAGGACTTACGCATCAAATCGGCCGAGTTCATTGCCGAGCAGGGCCGGGCCGGCAACGCCATCGGCGGCCTGAGCGTGGGCGAGCCCGCCGAGCTGATGTACGAGATGACCGAGCTGGTGTGCGACATCCTGCCCAAGGACAAGCCGCGCTACCTGATGGGCGTGGGCACCCCGGCCAACATATTAGAAAACATTGCGTTGGGCGTGGATATGTTCGACTGCGTGATGCCGACCCGCAACGCCCGCAACGGCATGCTGTTCACCACGCAGGGTATTATGAACGTGACGAACCTGAAATTCGCCACCGATTTCACGCCCATCGACCCGGTGCTGGAGGGCGCGGCCAGCAACTTCTACACCCGGGCCTACGTGCGCCACCTCTTTCAGTGTCAGGAGATGCTGGGGCCGCAAATCGCCTCGGCCCACAACCTCACATTTTACCTGTGGCTGGTGAAGGAAGCCCGCAAGGAAATCATCGCCGGCACGTTTGGGCCGTGGAAAGAGCGCATGGTGAAGCAATTGATGACGCGGTTGTAGAACGTCATGCTGAGCGCCGCCGAAGCATCTCGCTTGCCACCACTAAATAATGGCGCTCTCACGATTAAGTTACTACCGCACGCGAGATGCTTCGGCGGCGCTCAGCATGACGTTCTAATTATTCCATTACTCACCCCAATGAATATCCTCGACAAATACATCATTAAGAAATTTCTCGCCGCGTTTTTCTTCTCGGTGGTAATTCTCGTGACGGTGATTTGCGTGATTGATTTCACGGAGAAAAACGACGACTTTATTCAGCATAATCTGCCGATATCGAAAATTATTTTCGGCTATTATATTTATTTGTTTCCCTATTTCGCCAACCTGCTGTCGCCGATTACCATTTTTATTGCCGTCGTGTTTGTGACGGCGCAACTGGCGGCGCGGACGGAAATTGTGGCTATTCTGGCCAGTGGCGTGAGCTTCCGGCGGCTGATGCTGCCCTACGCCATGGGTGGTGCGGTGGTGGGACTGCTGATATTCGGGTTGATTGGCTGGGTGCTGCCCATCGGCAATAAGTCGCGGGTGGCGTTTGAGCGGGCGTACATCAAACTGCCCTACCGGTTTCAGGGGCGTAACGTGCACATCAAAATCGGGCCGCGCAGCTACGTGTACATGGAGAGCTACGACAACCTGAGCAACATCGGCTTCCATTTTGCGCTCGAAACCGTGGACAGTACCATCCTTAAGCGCCGCCTCACGGCCGATGCCATCAACTGGGATTCGACTAAGCAGGTCTGGCACCTCTCGCCGCAGCTGGTACGCACCTTCAGAGGCGCGCAGGACGAAACCCTGCAAACCGTGCCCGCCCGCGACACCACCCTGAACCTCTTTCCGAAGGACTTTGCCAGCACCTACAAGCTGGCCGAAACCATGACCCTGCCGGAGCTGAACGCCTACATTAAAACTAAAATAGAGCGCGGGGCCGACGACACCCAGCTCTACCTGAGCGAGAAATACGAGCGGTACGCATACCCGTTTTCCATCGTTATTCTGACCCTGATTGGGGTGACGCTCAGCGCCCGCAAGTCGCGGGCCGGGGTGGGTGGGCAAATTGCGCTGGGGTTCGTGCTGGCCTTCGTATTCATCATTTTCGTGATGCTGAGCCGCAACTTGGCGCAGGTGGGCAGCATGTCGCCACTGGTGGCGGCGTGGGTGCCCAGCACCGTATTCTCGGTAATCGGGCTGGCGCTGTACCGGTTTGTGCCGAAATAATTTTATCAATGTGCAGAATGTGGAGATGTGAAAATGTGTGGCCGATAGCTAGGGGAGAAAGTGCGGCACACCGGCACACGCCTGCCTTTTAATTTTCACATTTTCACGTCTTCCCATTTCTCACATTCAACTACGTGCTCCGCGACTACCTCAAGCTTCATTTCATTGTGCTCCTGTGGGGCTTCACGGCCATATTGGGCAAGCTGCTGACGGTGCCACCGGTGGAGCTGGTGTTCTGGCGCACGCTGCTGGCGGCGGCCGGTCTGACGGTACTACTGGCGGGGCGGCGGCAGGCCTGGCGCGTATCGGCGGGGCAGGCGGTGCGGTTGCTGGCGGTGGGCGCGCTGGTAGCGGCGCACTGGATTACCTTCTTTCTGGCGGCGCGGCTGTCGTCCGTTAGCGTGTGCCTGGCGGGGCTGGCCACGCTGGCGCTCTGGACCTCGCTGCTGGAGCCGCTGCTGCTGTGGCGGCGGGTGCGCGGCTACGAGGTGGGGCTAGGTTTGATTACCATGGTGGGGCTGTACCTGGTGAGCCAGGCCGAACTCGACCAGCTGCTGGGCCTGGGCGTAGCGGTGCTCTCGGCGGGCCTGTCGGCACTGTTCAGCGTGCTGAACTCGAAGCTGATTAAGACGCATCCGCCGCTACGACTCACCTTTTACGAGATGGCGGGGGCTTGTTTGAGCATCGTGCTGTTCTTCCCTATTTACAGCCATTATTTCACGCAGGGACGGGGCTTGCAGCTGGCGTGGCACGGCTACGACTGGCTCTGGCTGGGCCTGCTGGCGGGCGTGTGCACAGTATATGCCTTCTCCACATCGGTAGAATTGATGAAGCGAATTTCGCCTTTTGCGGTGAATCTGACCATTAATCTGGAGCCGGTATATGGCATTTCGATGGCAGCGGCCATTTATTGGCTGCACACCAAAGGACTGCTGCACGCGCCGCAGTTCAACGGCGAGCGCATGAGTACGGGCTTCTACATTGGCACCCTGCTCATCGTGCTCAGCGTGCTGATTCACCCATTGGTGGCGCGCCTGATGAAGGACAAGCAGCCGGACCTGGAGCCAGCCATGCCGGTTTGAGTTGAGAGTTGAGGGTTAGGAGTGAAGAGTTAGGAGTCAGTCGACTCTTCACTCCTAACTCTCAACTCTTCACAATAAGCCCTGCCACACTGCGTACGCTGTCGGCCACGTCATGGCCACTGGCTCCCCGCTTTCCCACAAGCCATACACGGCCGAGCCAGAGCCCGACAGGCTCGCGTAAGTAGCGCCGGCGTTGTACAACTGCTGCTTAATCTCGGCCAGCACCGGGTGGCTGGGCGTGAGGGCCGTTTCGAAGTCGTTGCTTACGGTGGCGCGCCAGGTGCTCATGGGTTGCGCCAGCGCCTCGCGCAACGAGTGCTGCGGCGGCTGCGGGCTGATGCAGGCATACGCCTCGGCGGTACTGATGTGGAGGTTGGGATACACCACCACGCAGGCCATACCAGTCAGGCGCAGGCTGATTTCTTCGAATACGTCGCCTTTTTCTACGGCCAGCACCGGCTTGTTTTGGATGAAGAAGGCGCAGTCGGAGCCCAGGCGGCGGGCGTAGCCTTCCAGGGTTTCCGCCGAAAGATTGAGACGGAACAGGTCGTTGGCAGCCCGCAGGGCGAAGGCGGCATCGGCCGAGCCCCCGCCCAGGCCCGCCCCGATGGGCACTATTTTATGCAGGTACAGCTGCGCCGGCGGCAGCTCGGGAAAATCGGCCTGCAACAGCTCGTAGGCCCGCACGCAGAGATTGGTGGCCGGGTCGCCGGGAATGGGGCGGCCGGTGAGGGTGAGGCTAGTAGGATGGCCGGGGGCGGCGGGCAGCATCTCAAAAGCATCGGTCCAGGGCAGGGGTACGAAGACTGATTCGAGGGTGTGGAACCCATCGGGCCGGCGCTGGGTAACGTAGAGGCCGAGGTTGAGCTTGGCGTTGGGGAAGACGAGCATAGGTGCTACGCTTAATTAGGAATGAGGAATGAGGAAACAAAAGAACGTCATGCAGAGCGCAGCGAAGCATGACGTTCTTTGCCTGCTCGTTTAATTAACTCAGTGTCCACCCCTGCTTCCCTTTACGCCCGCCACGGCAAGCGCCTGCTCGACCTCGCGCTGGCCGGGCCGCTGCTGCTGCTCGCGCTGCCGCTGCTGGCGGGTGCGGCGGCGCTGGCGGCCGGCCAGAACCGGGGCCGCTGGCTGTTTCGGCAGCTGCGGCCGGGCTGGCACGGGCGGCTTTTCACGCTCTACAAGCTGCAAACCATGACCGACGCCCGCGACGCTGCCGGCCAGCCGCTGCCCGATGCCGCGCGCCTGCCCCCGCTGGGCCGCTGGCTGCGCGCTACCTCCCTCGATGAATTGCCCCAGCTCTGGAACATTGTGCGCGGCGATTTGAGTCTGGTAGGCCCGCGCCCGCTGCTGCCCGAGTACCTGCCGCTGTACTCGCCGGCGCAGGCCCGCCGCCACGCCGTGCGCCCCGGCCTTACTGGTTGGGCGCAGGTAAACGGCCGCAATGCCATCAGCTGGGAGGAAAAATTCGTGTTTGATGTCTGGTACGTGGACCACCTTTCGCTGCGGCTCGACCTGCTTATTCTGTGGCGCACCGCCGGGCGGGTGCTGGGCGCGCGCGGCATCAATACGCCCGGGCAGGCCACTACTACGGCCTTTCGGGGCAGTCCGCCACCACCGCCTTCTTCGTAAATTATCATCTATTGCTACGCAGTGCTTTCTGCGGCGTCTGTTTTTGTGGCTGGTTGCTCGTTTAATGCTGTTGAGCCGTTTTTTAGCACGAGAAACCAGTTGAAACATCTGACTCAGGAGCTACTTGCGTAACATCAGTTATTGTCATGACACAACTCTTCTTTTCTGATTACGAGGTAGCGGAGGAGCTGCCGCCGCTCGTCATATTCGGAGCGGGCGGCCTGGGGCGCGAGGTTCTGCTGCTACTCCGGCAGCTCAACGAGGCGCAGCCGAGCTGGCAGGTGCGCGGCTTCTACGACGACCACGCCCCTACCACGCCCACCGTGGGCGGCCTCCCCTACCTCGGCACCAGCGCCGACCTCAACGCCACCGCCGAGCCGCTGGCCGTGGCCGTGGCCGTGGGCAGCTCGGCCAGCCGGGCGGCCGTGATGGCACGGCTCACGTCGGAGCAGCTCAGCTTTCCGAGCATTGTGCATCCGGCCGTGGCGCTGGGGCCGATGCAGCGCATTGCGCTGGGCGCGGGCTGCATCATTCAGCAGGGCTGCCTCCTGACCTGTGATATTACGCTGGGCCGGTTCGTGCTACTCAACCTGGGCTGCACGGTGGGGCACGATGCCACGCTGGCCGATTTCTGCTCCCTGATGCCGCACGCCAACGTGAGCGGCGCGGCCCGGCTAGAGCAGGGCGTGTACCTTGGCACGAATGCCACCGTTATCCAGGGCGTACAAATCGGCGAAAACACCATCCTCGGAGCCGGCGCGGTGGCCGTGCGCGATTTGCCGGCGAATGTGACGGCGGTAGGCGTACCGGCGAAGCCAGTTAAGAGTTAAGGGTTATGGAATTGGAAGGAACGGTATTGCATAAGAGCTTTGTGTTTGCAAAACGCATTGCAAAGCTCTATAAGCACTTATTGGCGCAGGGACAACCCCGAGCTTTGGCCGACCAGCTGCTTCGTAGCGGCACTTCAATATGCGCTAATATGGAGGAGGCGACAGGCGGCTTTTCCCGCCGCGACTTTGCCGCTAAATGCGGCATCGCCTACAAAGAAGCCCGCGAAACCCATTATTGGCTGCGCCTGCTCAGCGAAACCGAATGCCTGAATTTTCGCCTGGCCGAATCATTATTGACTGATGCCAAAGAGTTACGCCACATGCTGAGCGCCATCGTTTGCTCCACCCGCGAAAACTCCCAACTCTTAACTGATAACTGATAATGCGCAGCCAGGATTACGACCGTCTCTACCTCTCCCCTCCCCACCTCGGCCGACACGAAATGAACTACGTGCACAAGGCCATTGAGGACAATTGGGTGGCTCCGGCCGGACCAAATATCACGGGCTTCGAGGCCGACATTTGCGCGGCGGTGGGCGTGCCATATGCAGTAGCGCTGAACTCGGGCACGGCGGCCATTCACTTGGGGCTGATTTTGTTGGGCGTAGAGCCGGGCGATGAGGTGCTGTGTCCTTCCTTCACCTTCGTAGCCACAGCCAACCCCATTGTGTACCTCGGGGCCACGCCGGTGTTTGTGGACAGCGAGGCCGAAACCTGGAACATCTGCCCCGAGCGCCTGCGCGAGGCCATCGTGGACCGCATCGCCAAGGGCCGCAAGCCCAAAGCCCTAATCCTGGTACACCTCTACGGAATGCCCGCCAGGTTGCCCGAAATCCTGGCCCTGGCAACAGAATTCGACATTCCCATCCTCGAAGACGCGGCCGAAGCCCTAGGCTCGGAGTGGGAGCAGCAGCCGCTGGGCAGCTTTGGACGGGTGGGCGTGTTCTCCTTCAATGGCAACAAGATTCTGACCACCAGCGGCGGCGGCGCGCTCGTGACCCACGACAAGGCCCTGGCCGACAAAGCCCGCTTCCTGGCCACCCAGGCCAAAGACGACGCCCCCTACTACCAGCACTCCGAAACCGGCTACAACTACCGCCTGAGCAACATCCTGGCCGGCATCGGGCGGGGCCAGATGGAGCTGCTGCCCGAGCGCGTGAAGCGCCGCCGCCAGATTTTCGACTGGTACCGCGAGCACCTCGCCGCCGTGCCCGGCCTCACGGTGGCGCTGGCCCCGGAGCCGGCCGGCAGCCGCGCCAACCGCTGGCTCACCACCATCCTCGTGGCCTCGCCCGACCCGGAAAACCACGCCCCCGCCCCTACGCCCGAGGCCGTGCGGCTGCACCTCGAAACCCGCAACATCGAGAGCCGGCCGCTGTGGAAGCCGCTGCACCTGCAGCCCCTGTTTGCCGCCGCCCCCATGTACGGCGGCGCGGTGTGCGAAGACCTATTTGCCCGGGGCCTGTGCCTGCCCAGCGGCACCGCGATGGGCGACGGCGAGCTGCGCCGCGTGAAAGAGGCCCTGACGGTGGCGCTGGGCTAACGCCAGCCCGACCGGTAGTCGTTGTTTAGCGGAACGTACTTGCTATGAATGGCAGCAGTATAGCGCCATGGGCGACGGCGAGTTGCACCGCGTGACAGAGGCCACGCGTGAGACAGCTCGAGTCAGAGCCATGCAACATTTGATGCGAAAGTCTTGCGGAATTGGCCCGCTTCTACACCGTGGCCCGGACTTTGCCGTTAAAGGATAACCTCACTTCTTTATTTCCCATGAAAAACCCCTGTCTTCTCGCGCTGTTGTTGCTGGCCTCGCCTTTTGCCGCCCTCGCCCAGACTAAATCCACCACAACGACGACGACCAAACCCAGCTCGACCACCACCACCACCGCCCCGGCCGGCACCCAGCAGCAAATCGAAGTAACCGAAGACCTGGACCCCGAAACCGGCAAGGTTATTCGCCGCACCACGCGTACCATCAATGTGCCGGTGGGCACCACCACCAGCCCTGCTTCCACCGCCGGCAGCAGCAGCAGCAGCACGATGGATGCCCCCGCCACGGCCGCCACCGATGCCCAGGTGTCCACCTTTCTGCGCAAGAAAACCACCGTTTCCACGCTCACCACCACCGGCCTGCTCGCGGCCTACGACCTGTTCACCGAGCGCGTGCGCAACGACCGCCAGAATTGGAAACCCGCCGACTGGGCCACCGCCACCAACATCATGAGCAGCCTCAACGACCGGTACCAGCAGCTGCGCGGCAGCTTTTCGCTCGATGATAAGCTGACCATCCGTTCACAGCAGGGCGAGTTTCAGGCCCTGCGCACCGCCAAGCAAATTTCCACCCAGGTATCGGACAAGCTGTAGCTTCTCAACCAGGAAAACAGCTAAAGGAGCTTCATTTGGTATGATGAAGATAGCCTCCAGCCGCGAATAATCAGCCGCAAATCGTTGCTAAATCAGCGCGCTGCCTCGAATTTTCGCATTCACCCAAGCGCCCCTAGTCCAGCGCGTGGGCCAAATCGGCCAGTAGCTCCTCCACCGGTTCAATGCCTACACTCAGCCGCACCAGCCCCACGGTGATGCCCAATTCGGCCCGCTGCGCATCGGTCAGGGCGCGGTGCGAGGTATAGAGCGGGTGCGAGCACGACGAATCGACCCCCGCCAGCGAGGGCGCAAACGGAAACCGCTGGCTGCGCTGCATGAAGCGGTTAACCATGGCCGCATCATCCGGCAGCCGGAACGAGAGCATGCCACCGAAGCGCCCTGCGCCCTGCAATGTGGCCAGCGCGTGCTGCGGGTGTCCGGGCAAGCCCGGATAATACACGGCCTGCACGGCCGGATGCTCGTTCAGAAACTCGGCTACTACCAGCGCGTTTTCGCTGTGGGCGGCCACGCGCAGGCGAATGGTTTTCATACCGCGCACGGCCAGCCAGCTTTCCATAGGGCTCAGCGTGAGGCCGAACACGATGCCAATCTGGCGCAGGCGGGCCACATCTTCCAGGGTGCGGGCCACCACGGCCCCGGCCGTCACGTCGGAGTGGCCGGCCAGGTATTTGGTCACGCTGTGCAGCACGAGGTCGGCCCCGTAGGCCAGCGGCCGGGTGAGCACGGGCGTCGAAAACGTGTTATCGACCACCAGTTTCAGGCCGTGGCGGTGGCATTCGTCGGCGGCGGCGCGCAGGTCTACCACGCGCAGCAGCGGGTTGCTCATCGTTTCACAAAGCAGCAGCCGGGAAGTGGGCTGCACGTAGGCCGCCAGGTTGTACAGGCTATCAAACGGCACGTACGTCACCGCAATGCCCAGCCGCGCCAGCTCCAGGTTCAGCAGCGCCGCCGAGCCGCCGTAGATATCGGCCGCGCACAGCACGTGGTCGCCGGCCTGGCAGTAGGTTAGCAGCGCCGCGAAAATGGCTGCCATGCCCGAGCCCGTGGCTACCGCGCCCGCGCCACCTTCCCAGTGGGCCACGGCGGTGGCCAGCTCATCGGAGTTGGGGTTGCCGTTGCGCGAGTACAGGTAGCGGCTGCCCGGCTCGTCGAAGTATTGCTGCACCGCGTCAAGGTCTTCAAACTTGAAAACCGACGTTTGGTAGATGGGCGTGATTTTAGGCTGAATATTGGGTTGGTCCATGAGCGCGAAAGCGGAGCGTGAGGCGCAAAGGTCGGCACGCGGCCGGCTTCGACGGGTATGCAACGGGCCGAAAAACTATTATTCCTCCGCCGGGGAAAATTCCGGGAAAAGCGTCGTACGATTTCACTCCGTTTTCTCCGGGGTCGGAATAACCGGTTTGTGTTCGGGCGGGCTATTCACCACCAGCTTCATGTGCTGGCGGTTTTCGCGCCGAAACACTTCCATCAATACCATAAAATACGACACCAGCAGCGGCCCCACCACCAGCCCGATGATGCCGAATATCTCCACGCCCAGCACAATGCCCACCAGCGTTATCAGCGGGTGAATATTGCCCATGCGCTTGGCCAACACGATGCGCAGCACGTTATCGATGTTCATAATCAGGATGAAACCCACCAGCAAAATCCCGATGGCCTGCCCCTTATTCCCCTGCGAAAACTGATAGAGCGCGGCCGGCCCCCACACCAGCGGCGTGCCCAGCACCGGCAGAAACGCCGCAAAAAAGGCCACCACACCCCAAAAAACCGCGTCGGGCACCCCAAAAATCAGCAGCGTGGCCCCCGTGAGCACGCCCTGCACCACCGACACCAGCACCTGGCCCAGCACGTTGGCATTCACATTGTTTTGCAGCGACTCACCCAGTTCCTGCAGCGTCTCGTTGCGGAACGGCAGGTAGCGGTGCAGTCCCAGCAGAAAGAACGTTTCCTGCATAAACATGTAGTACATCGTGAACAGCATCAGGCCCACAATCACCAGGAAGTTGAGGGCGCTGCTGGCCAGCGTGGGCAGCCAGCTCGTGACTTTGGCCGCACCCTGCAGCAGCAGCTGGCGCACGTTCAACTGTTCAGTCAGCTGGAAGCCGGTGGCTTTTTCCAGCTTGTGAATCACCTCCAGCAGCCGGTTGGGGTTCTGAGCGAAGGCAATTAGACGGTCGAGCAGCAGCGAAGTCAGGGCGTAGAACGGAATCACGAGTACCACCACCGTCACCAGCAGAATACCCACCACCACCATCTGCCGGTTCCAGCGCCGCTGGTATACCAGCGCCAGCCACCACGGCCGAAACACCACGAACAGGATGCCCGCCGCCAGAAACGCCGTGAGGTACTGCGCCAGCCCAAACACCATCAGGGCCCCCAGTCCAATCAACGAGGCTACCAGCAGCACATAGCGCTGCCGGGGAGTATAAATATTTTCAACGGCAACAAATGGGTCCGAAGATCTCATAAACAGCAAAGGCAAATGGTTTTGCGCGCAGTATGCTATACGGTATTCTCTTCACTTGGCCGGCTCATACCACAAAAAAGCCGCTCCTGCCAGGCAGGAGCGACTTTCGGCCAGATGCTAACGGTTGCTGCGGCGTTACGCCACTGCGCCTTCGGCCAGCACTATCACGTTGTTACGCAGCACTTCCACCACGCCGCCTTCGATGCGGATAACCTCGCGGCCACCGGCACCGCCGGTCAGCGTCACGTCGCCGGCTTTCAGCGCGGCAATGAGCGGAGCGTGATTATTCAGCACTTCAAACGCGCCATTGGCCCCCGGAAACTGGGCCGCCGTCACTTCGCCTTCGAATACCTTGCGGTCGGGGGTGATGATTTCTAAATGCATTTCTTTAAATGTGGGGAATGTGATGATGTGAAAATGTGGAAATGTGGCTAGTGTATTGATTTGTTGACAATCAATTTTCACATCACCCACATTCCCACATTCTCCACATTTAAAAAATTACTTGGCTTCTGCAATCAGGCGCTCGCCTTTGGCCACGGCATCCTCGATGTTACCAACGAGGTTGAACGCCGCCTCGGGGAGGTGGTCGTACTTGCCGTCGATGATTTCGTTGAAGCCTTTGATGGTGTCTTTGATATCAACCAGTACGCCTTTGAGGCCGGTGAACTGCTCAGCCACGAAGAAGGGCTGCGACAGGAAACGCTGCACGCGACGGGCGCGGTTCACAACCTGCTTATCCTCTTCGCTCAGCTCGTCCATACCCAGAATGGCGATGATGTCCTGCAATTCCTTGTAGCGCTGGAGCAGCTCTTTCACGCGCTGGGCGGTGTTGTAGTGCTCGTCGCCGAGGATGTCGGCCGACAGGATGCGCGAGGTCGAGTCCAGCGGGTCAACGGCCGGGTAGATGCCCAGCTCAGCGATTTTGCGGCTCAGTACCGTCGTGGCGTCCAAGTGGGCAAAGGTGTTGGCCGGGGCCGGGTCAGTCAAGTCATCAGCCGGCACGTAAACGGCCTGTACCGACGTGATAGAACCGCGCTTGGTGGAGGTGATACGCTCCTGCATGGCACCCATTTCGGTGGCCAGCGTAGGCTGGTAACCCACGGCCGAAGGCATACGACCCAAGAGAGCCGATACTTCCGAACCTGCCTGCGTGAAGCGGAAAATGTTGTCGATAAAGAACAGGATGTCGCGGCCGGCACCGGTGCCGTCGCCATCGCGGAAGCTCTCGGCAATGGTCAGCCCCGACAGGGCCACGCGGGCACGGGCTCCGGGGGGCTCGTTCATCTGGCCGAACACGAGGGTAGCCTGCGATTTTTCCATCGCCGCCATGTCCACCTTGCTCAGGTCCCAGCCACCTTCTTCCATCGAATGCTTGAAGGCATCGCCGTACAGAATGATGTTGGACTCAATGAATTCACGCAGCAGGTCGTTGCCCTCACGGGTACGCTCACCCACGCCGGCAAAAACCGACAGACCTTCGTAGGCCTTGGCCACGTTGTTGATAAGCTCCTGAATCAGTACGGTTTTGCCTACGCCGGCACCCCCGAACAAACCAATCTTGCCACCCTTCACATAAGGCGCGAGCAAGTCGATAACCTTGATACCGGTGAAGAATACTTCCGAAGAAGTAGCCAGCTCCTCAAACGCCGGGGCGTTGCGGTGAATGGACAAGCGCGGCCCGCTCTTGGGCTGCGGGATGCCGTCAATGGCTTCGCCAATCACGTTGAACAGGCGGCCTTTCACGCCGTCGCCGGTGGGCATCGAGATGGGAGCACCCAGGTCGCGTACTTCCGCGCCACGGGCCAGGCCCTCGGTCGAGTCCATGGCAATGGTCCGAACCCGGTCCTCGCCCAGGTGCTGCTGGCATTCCAGCACTACCACTTGGCCGTTCTCTTTGGTTACTTGGAGGGCGTCGAGAATGTTGGGCAGCTTCGTGTTTTCACCCGCGAAGCTCACGTCCACGACGGGTCCGATGACCTGGGTGATTTTGCCGGTATTGGCCATTTGGTTGTATTTATGATGAAGTTGATGCTCTTTTCAGGCCGCAAAATTACGGTAGAAGCGTGGCTTTTCCAACCATAACGTTTGCGGCACCCGGCCCAACTATAAATATTCTACCCAGCCCCTACCCCGTGAAAATCAGGCATCAATGAGATGAAAGCCGCTTTCGGGGGTGATACCGACGATTTTTTCTTCAATTTTTTTTCAAAAAATCCTTGCACCGAATTTTTCCGGTAGTACATTTGCACTCCCAAACGGCATGTAGCCAACTGGAAAATTGTCCGATGGTGTAACTGGCAACACGCTTGATTTTGATTCAAGAAAGTCCAGGTTCGAGCCCTGGTCGGACAACTTCGACACCGCTCGACAACTTTAGCAAAGGCGCTGGCTTCTCCCTCCCCGGGAGTAAGTTAGTGCCTTTCGCTATTTATTCCTCATCACGCTGCCGCCTGTTGCTCTGCTTAAACCCGGATTAACAGGCGGTTTTGCTTTATCCTTCCCTTTATGGACCCGCACGCTAAACTATTCGCCGGCAGCGCCTCACAGGAGCTGGGCCACAAAATTGCCGCCGCTTTTGGCCAGCCCCTGGGCGACCTCACCCTTCAGCGCTTCGCCGACGACGAGCTCAGCCCCAGCTTCGACGAAAGCGTGCGCGGCTGCGAGGTGTTTCTTATCCAAAGCACTTTTCCGCCCTCCGAGCACCTCATGGAGCTCATGCTGATGGTGGATGCCTGCAAGCGCGCCTCGGCCCACAAGGTGACCATCGTGATGCCCTACATGGGCTACGCCCGGCAGGACCGCAAAGACAAGCCCCGCGTGAGCATCGGGGCAAAGGTCGTGGCCAACATCATCCAGAGCGTGGGCACCGACCGCCTGATGACCTGCGACCTGCACGCCGGCCAGATTCAGGGCTTCTTCGACATTCCGGTCGACCACCTCGACGGGGCCACTGTCACGGCTCCCTACATCCAGTCACTGAACCTGAAAAACCTGATTTTCGCCTCGCCCGACGTGGGCGGCGTGGTGCGGACCCGCGCCTTCGCCAAGAAATTTGGAGCCGAAATCGTGGTCTGCGATAAAATGCGTGTGCGGGCCAATGAGATTGCCTCCATGCAGATTATCGGCGACGTGAAGGGCATGGATGTGGTGTTTGTGGACGACATGGTGGACACCGCTGGCACCATTTGCAAAGCCGCCGACCTGGTGATGGAGCGCGGGGCCAACTCGGTGCGCGCCGTCATCACGCACCCCCTGCTGAGCGGCCCGGCCCACGCCCGTATCCGCGCCTCGGCCCTCACCGAGCTGATTACCACCGATACCATTCCGCAGCGCGAGGTGAACGATAAAATCCGGGTGATTTCGCTGGCTCCGCTGTTCGCTGCCGCCATCCGCAACGTGGTGACGCACGAGAGCATCAGCTCGCTATTCGTGTAGACACTGGCCTGATTGACTTTACCCCGGCACGTCGTGCTGAGCGCTGCTTCGGCCGCGTTTAGCACGACGTGCTCTTTTTATCCCCGATGCCCTACCGTATCTGATAAGATTGGCACAATTTTGTAGAAAGACTTCCCGACTGGAACTTTTTTCTGCAAACGTGATGAACAAGCTTTACACTTCCACCTTCACCCTTTAAGTCGCGCTGCTGCTGAGTGCCTGCGCGTCCTCGGTTCACATTCGGGCGCTGGCCCCGGCGGCGATGCCTATGCCAGCCAACCTGCAAAGTGTGGCCACGGCCAACCGCATTATTCCGAAGTCGCGGCGCGATAAATTCTTCGATGCGCTGGAAGGCGCTTTCACCGGCGAAGGCATTGGCGTGGACCGCGCCGGGGCCGACGAGTGCCTGAACGTGGTGGGCCGGGCGCTTTATGTATTCCGGTGTTCGTATTCGGTGCCGCAGGAACCGGGGGCGGCCGAAGATACCCGCCATTTCTTCACCACCATCGAGTTCAATCCCATTAAGCCGTAGGTTTTTATAGCACTAACCCGTACCTTTGCGGCCCGTTTGCCTCCAACATTGGAGGCGAACGGGCCATTTATCATCCCCCAAAAACCACTTTTATGAAAAGCCTCGAGATTGTAGGGTTTAAAAGAGCGAATCTCGGTAAAACGGACGCCAAGGCATTGCGCCTCGACGCTCAAGTACCGTGCGTATTGTATGGCGGCACCGATACCGTGCACTTCTCCGTGCCCGCTATCCTGTTCCGCGAACTGTTGTACACGCCGGAGGCGCACATTGTGGACCTGAACGTGGAAGGCACGCTGTACAAGGCAATTGTGCAGGACGCCCAGTTCCACCCCGTAAACGAAATGCTCCTCCACGTTGACTTCCTGGAGCTGGAAGAAGGCAAAGAGGTAAAAATGGACATCCCCGTGAAGTACATCGGCGTTTCGCCGGGCGTACTGGCCGGTGGCAAACTGGTGAGCAAGCTGCGCAAAGTGCGCGTGCGTGCTACGATGGACAACCTCCCCGACTACGTGGAAGTGAACATCGGCACCATGGAGTTGGGCAAATCCATCAAAGTGGGTGCCGTGGAGCCGAAGGGCTACACCATCCTCACCAGCGCCGAGGCGCCTATTGCCACCATCACCATCCCGCGTGCCCTGAAAGGCGAGCTGGCCGCTGGCAAGTAATCCTGAACCGCAGCTTTAACGGAATAGACAGACTCTCCCGATTCTTTCATCCATTAAACTACGCTTCAACCGAAAAGCCGCTCCAACTTTGGGGCGGCTTTTTATTTGCGCTGCGAAAAGGTCGCGCTTTGCCATTATCGAGTGGCAGCAGCTTCTGAGAATTGACGCCAGAATCTGTGCAATCCGTTAAATCCGTTAAATCTGCGGTTCAGATGAAATTTTTGGTTCTCTGCCTGGGCAATATTGGCCCCGAATACGCCGATACCCGCCACAACATCGGCTTCATGGTAGCCGATTATCTGGCCGCCAAATTCGACGCGCCGCGCTTCGAAATTGGCCGCCACGCCTTCACCACCGAGTTCAAACACAAAGGCCACACCTACGTGCTGGTGAAACCTACTACCTACATGAACCTCAGCGGCAAAGCCGCCGCCCACTGGCTGGCCACGCTCAAAATCACGGCCGAAAACATGGTCGTCGTGACCGATGACCTGGCCCTGCCCTTCGGTAAGTTGCGGTTGAAAGGCCAGGGCTCGGCCGGCGGGCACAATGGCCTGAAGGATATTCAGGCCACGCTGGGCAACGATGTGTATGCCCGCCTGCGCTTCGGAGTAGATGCCAATTTCCCCAAAGGCCGGCAGGTGGATTATGTACTGGACCCGTTTTCGAAAGATGAATTAATTGAATTGCCCACGCGCATTGAAAAAGCCGGCGAGGCGGTTTTGGCATTCGGCGCGATGGGGCTGGAACGGGCGATGAATGTGGTGAACGTGAAGTAAGCGGCTGGACGACATAAAAAGAACGTCATGCCGAGCGCAGCCGAGGCATGACGTTCTTTCTGACTTACGCCACGCTGCTGCCGTTGCGCACGGGCTTACCGGGCTGCATGAGCGCGAGGCTACCATCGGCATTCTCGGCCATGAGCAGCATGCCCTGGCTTTTGATGCCTTTGATTTCGCGGGGCGCGAGGTTTAGCAACACCTGCACCTGTTGGCCAATCAGGGCCTCGGGGATGAAATGCTCGGCGATGCCGCTCACGATGGTGCGCTCTTCCAGGCCCAGGTCGACGGTGAGCTTGAGGAGCTTTTTGGTTTTGGCTACTTTCTCGGCGGCCGTAATGGTGCCGATGCGCAAATCCATCTGGCCAAAATCATCGAACGAGATATCGTCTTTGGCCGGCGTGACGGGGGTGTTGGCCAACTGATTTTCCTTTTTGGTGTCGAGCAATTTCTGCACCTGGGTTTCCACCACGGCATCTTCAATTTTACCGAAGAGCAGCGCGGCTTCGCGCAGCTGGTGGCCAGCCGGAAGGGCGTCGGGGCGGCCGGCACTGGACCAGTTTCCCAGCTCCAGATTGAGCATGGTGGCCAGTTTCTGGGCCGATTCGGGCAGGAAAGGCTCCAGCAGCGGGGCCAGACCAGCGGCAATCTGCAGCGACACATTCAGCACGGTGCCGGTGCGGACGGCATCGGTTTTGATGAGGTGCCAAGGCTGGGTTTCGGCCAGGTATTTATTGCCAAGGCGCGCCAGATTCATTACCTCAGCTAGAGCATCGCGGAAGCGGTAATTTTCAATCAGCTCGCCAATTTTCGCCGGAAATTCGGAAGCCTGGGCCAACGTAAGCCGGTCAATATCCTGCAATTCACTTACTGCCGGTACTTTGCCTTCGAAGAATTTGTGCGTGAGTACGGTGGCACGGTTCACGAAATTGCCGAGTGTGGCCACCAATTCGTTGTTGTTGCGCGCCTGAAAATCTTTCCAGGTGAAATCGTTATCCTTGGTTTCGGGGGCATTGGCGCACAGCACGTAGCGCAACACATCGGCCTGACCAGGGAAATCCTGCAAATATTCGTGCAGCCACACCGCCCAGTTGCGCGAAGTGCTGATTTTATCGCCTTCAAGGTTCAAAAATTCATTAGCAGGCACATTATCCGGCAGAATAAATTCGCCGTGCGCCTTCAGCATCACTGGGAAAATAATGCAGTGGAAAACGATGTTATCCTTGCCGATAAAATGCACCAGCTTCGAGCCGGCATCTTTCCAGTATAATTCCCACTCGTCGGGGAAGGCTTCTTTGGTGGCTGATATGTAGCCGATTGGCGCGTCAAACCACACGTAGAGCACTTTGCCTTCGGCGCCGGGCACTGGCACGGGCACACCCCAGTCGAGGTCGCGCGTGACGGCGCGGGGGTGCAGGCCCTGGTCAATCCAGGATTTGCACTGGCCATACACGTTGGTTTTCCAGTCGTTTTTGTGGCCCTCAATTATCCATTCGCGCAGCCAGGGCTCGTATTGGTCGAGGGGCAGAAACCAGTGCTTGGTATCGCGCAAAATGGGCTGCGCGCCGCTGAGCATGGAGCGCGGATTAATTAATTCGGTCGGGCTGAGCGAAGTACCGCAACGCTCGCATTGGTCGCCGTAGGCATTTTCGTTGCCACAATTGGGGCAGGTGCCCACAATGTAGCGGTCGGCCAGAAATTGCTGCGCTTTTTCGTCGAAATACTGCTGGGTAGTTTGCTCGATGAACTTGCCTTCGTTATTCAGCTTGGTAAAAAAACTACTGGAAACCTCGGCGTGCGTAGCCGACGACGTGCGCGAATACACATCGAACGAAACGTTGAAATCTTTGAACGAATCCCGAATCAGGGCGTGGTATTTATCGACCACCTGCTGGGGCGTAACACCTTCTTTCTGGGCCCGAATGGTAATGGGAACGCCGTGCTCATCGGAACCGCAAATAAATTTTACATCACGGCCGGCCGAGCGCAGGTAGCGCACATAAATGTCGGCGGGCAAATAAACCCCGGCCAAATGCCCGATGTGCACCGGCCCGTTGGCATAAGGCAAAGCAGCGGTAACGGTGTATCGCTTAGGAAGAAGTGCCATAAAAATCAAAAATAAAAAGGCGGGGATGCGAGGATTAATTTTCGCAGAAAATCAGGGCAATTATTCCCCGTTGCAAAGAAACGATTAAAAAAAGTACAGTATTAAATCAACAAAAAAACCGAGCAAACCGTTTGACGCTTAAATGATTTTATATTTGAGCGTGCTTAATTAAAATGTAGCGCCACTCAATCGACTTCCTTTCGCCTATTTCACCCTTCACTAATCAATTTTTTTCAGATGAAAAAACCTGCTTCTCCGCTTAAAACGGAAAAACGTGCGAAACGCACACCGGAAGATAAAGCAGCCCGTAAATCGGCCAAAAGTGCAGGCCGCGCCTCCGCTGACTTGAACGACGAACGCGCCAGCAAAAAAGCCAGCCAGAAGAAATCCCTCAAGTCGGCCGCCAAGCAATTGCAAAAGGAGCTGAACGGCCGCATGAATGAAGTAGTGGCACGCATCCGCAAAGAAACGAAGGCCAAGCTGAAGGAAGTGGTGAAAGAAGCTACGCGCCGCCTCGATGGCGACACGGAGCGCATGTTTGAGCAGGCCCTGCACACGATTGTGCGGCATTATGACTCGGTATCCGGCGCGGCCGCTACCGACAATAGCCCGAGCGAAGCCCCTGCTCCGGCCGCAGCTACCGGCAAGCCCACGGCAGGCGGCAAAAAAAGCCCCACGCTGAACAAAGATGGCACGCCCCGCAAGGCCCGCGCCCTCCGCGATGCCGATGAGGAAACGACCGCAACGGCTGCCAGCGGCCGGGGACGCAAGCCCAGCACCACGGCTACCAAAAGCAAAGCCACCGGCGCTAAGCGTGGTCCCAAGCCAGCCGCTGCTGCCGCCTCGGCCGGCACGGGTGCCAAGCGGGGCCCCAAGCCCCGCGCTCAGGCGGCACCCGCCCCCGAGCCCGCAGCAACCGGCGTTATGAGTTCGGCCGATAGCCCTGGTACGGGCGAGGCAAGCGAATAGCCTGCTTCAGCCACAGTGCTGCTAGTGGCAGAAAGCCCGCTCCGAATAATCGGGGCGGGCTTTTTTGTTGCACCCGTTCAGGAAGTGCTGAGAATTATGCAGCCCGATATTCTGGCGGGCCTGCCACGCAGCTTTGATGCTGCGGGCGGCACATCAGGGCCGGGGGGTGGTATTCAATGGCACGGGAATATCGGTATTGAGGCGTTTCAGACGGGTTTCGGGCGTGGTGTTGTTGGGGTCGTTGGTATTCACGCTTTCGATGCGCTTCTGGCTGTTGATGCTGGCCGCCTGCTCGCCGAGGCGCACGCGGTTGGGCGTGGCATCGGGCACGGCGTAGCCATTGCTGGTGCCCGCGCCGTTGCTGTTATAGATGGCGCGGCGGTCGGCATCGGTGCGAACCTCGGTGGGCGTGCTGGTGGGCGCGGCGGTTTCCGAGTTTTTCTCCGATACCGAACAGGCCGAGAGCAAGGCAGCGGCCCCGAGCATCAGCCAGGGGCGGGCAGTGAATAATTGAAAAGTCAGCATGGCCGGATAAGTAAAAAGGAGGCAGCCAGGCGGCTGCCTCCTTCAAACGGCGGGTAAGACCTGGTGGTTGGCGGACTACGCCAGCATGGGGCTGGGCTGGGTGGGCCTGATGCCGTCCCAGAGGGCCATACGGGCTTCCAGGCACTCGATAGTGACTTGCTGGGCATCCTGCCAGCGCTGGGGGTCGTCGGCGCACAGCTCGCGCACCATTTGCTGGGCCAGCGGGGCGTGCACTTCCTCGTCGAGCTGAATGTGGCGGTCGAGGTAGTACGTGAACGTGTCGAGCTGGCCGGGGAATCGGTCGCGCAGCTCGCCTACCAACTGGCGGAACATGGCCGGAATCAAATCTTCACGCCCAAAAGTGAAGGCGGACGCCACCGCGTGCGCCTTGCCGGATTCAATAATTCGAAACGTGGTTTCGACGAACTGGCGCACCGACTCGGGAGCTTGCGCATCGGTGAGGGCCTGGGAAACCGGGCGGCCGGCCCCTACTGCCGCTACCAGCCGGCGAATGGGCTGGGTGTTGGCCCCACATTCTTCCATGGCCCGCATGTAAAGCTCGAAATGGCTGGTGGGTTGGCCCTGCGGGTCGAGGTCGGTTTCCTCTTCCAGCACAATCTCGTTGATGAGGCGGCGCGTGGCCGGGTTGGCTGTGGGCACCCACGGCACATCGACGCAGGTCAAATCGCGTTGCAGGGCTTTGAGCAGCGACATAAAATCCCACACGGCAAAAACGTGGTGCTCCATGAACTGACGCAGGTCGGCCATGGTCTGGAGGCGGTAATACAGCCCGTTATTCAGCAATAGCTGGCGGGTATTGGCCACCTCCTGC
Source organism: Hymenobacter siberiensis (assembly GCF_018967865.2). Lineage (NCBI taxonomy): Bacteria > Pseudomonadati > Bacteroidota > Cytophagia > Cytophagales > Hymenobacteraceae > Hymenobacter > Hymenobacter siberiensis. Next base: position 1,094,710 of record NZ_JAHLZY020000001.1, on the reverse strand, counting down.
TGCAAATATTCGATGGGGTCCAGAACATCTTCCATATGACATCTTTTTATAACTATTTGAACACGACTAATTCGCTACTACGTATAACAATAAGCCCTCAAAATGGTTTATACAAACGAAAAACCCCTTGGCTTGGATTGCCAAAGGGTTTTTCGTTTGTTAATTTTCCCAGGAAAGCACTAGGCTTTCTTTTATTTCTTCTCAAAAACCAGCGCATTGCCGTCCATGCAGTAGCGTTGGCCGGTGGGCTTGGGGCCGTCGTTGAAGACGTGGCCGAGGTGGCCGCCGCATTTGGCGCACACAATCTCGTCGCGGCTCATGCCAAAGCTGTTGTCTGCAGCCACCTTGACACTGGTTGCAGCGGCCGGGGCAAAGAAACTGGGCCAGCCGGTGCCCGACTCAAACTTGGTATCGGAAGTGAAGAGCAGGTTGTGGTCGGCGGCGCAATAATAGGTGCCGACGGCGTGATTATCGTGGTATTTGCCGGTGAAGGGACGCTCGGTGCCTTGCTCACGCAGAATGTAGTACTGGTCGGGCGTGAGGAGTTTTTTCCACTCGGCATCGGTGTGACGCACCGCAAATTCGTCGGGCTTGCCGGTGAGGGGCTGCGCCTGGAAGTAAGTTTTGCCGCCCACGGTGCGGGCTGGGGAGGCCGTATTGGCGACTACGTCGCGCTTTTGCGAGCAGGCCGAGTTGAGCGAGAGCACCGAAACAAATAATATCAGCAGGGAAAAGCGCATGGTTGGGATGGGGTTTTAATGACAACTGACCAACATACGGCGGCAGCGTCCGGTTTGGTCGTGAGGTCAGACGAAATAACGCCGGGAACCTTACGCCCCAGCTAATCGATTTAGGGCGACAGGCTTGGCTGTGCGGCAGGGTGCGGCAGCGGGGCTTGAGTTAAGAGTTGAGTATCACAAGGCTTTGCGCGTTTTTATCTGTACCTTTGCACCCGCAAAACCAACCCATATGGCCAACAATATTCGTAACATTGCCATCATCGCTCACGTTGACCACGGCAAGACTACTCTGGTGGATAAGATTATCCACGCATCCAAGATTTTCGATGCGCACCAGCACTTCGACGACCTGATTCTCGACGACAACCCCCTGGAGCGCGAGCGTGGTATTACCATCGTTTCCAAAAACGTATCGGTACGCTACAACGGCACCAAAATCAACATCATCGACACCCCTGGTCACGCCGACTTCGGCGGTGAGGTAGAGCGCGTGTTGAAGCTGGCCGACGGCGTGCTGCTGCTCGTGGATGCCTTCGAAGGCGCCATGCCGCAGACCCGCTTCGTGCTCAGCAAAGCCATTGCCCTGGGCCTGAAGCCCATTGTGGTGGTGAACAAAGTAGACAAGGAAAACTGCCGTCCCGACGAGGTGCACGAGCAGGTTTTTGACCTCATGTTCAACCTTGGCGCTTCGGAAGACCAGCTCGATTTCGTGACTTTGTACGGTTCCTCGAAGCAGGGCTGGATGAGCACCGACTGGAAAGTGAAGACCGACAACCTGATTCCGTTGCTCGACGCGGTTATCTCGTCGATTCCGCCCGCGCCGACCTTGGAAGGCACGCCCCAGATGCAGATTACCTCGCTCGACTACTCGTCGTTCGTGGGTCGTATCGCCATCGGCCGCGTGCACCGCGGCACGCTGAAAGAAGGCTCAAACATGAGCCTGATGAAGGCTGACGGCAGCATCAAAAAAGTAAAAATCCGCGAGCTGCACATATTTGAAGGCCTTGGCCGTGTGAAGGTGGACTCCGTGAGCAGCGGTGAAATCTGCGCTGTGTCGGGCATCGAAGGCTTCGACATTGGTGACACGCTGGCCGACGCTGATAACCCCGAGCAATTGGAGCGCATCAGCATCGACGAACCGACGATGAACATGCTGTTCACCATCAACAACTCGCCGTTCTTCGGCAAGGAAGGCAAGTTCGTGACCTCGCGTCACCTGCGTGACCGTTTGTTCAAAGAAACCGAGAAAAACCTCGCCCTGCGCGTGGAGGCCACCGATAAAGAGGATACGTTCCTCGTGTTCGGCCGCGGCATTCTTCACTTGTCCGTACTCATCGAGACCATGCGTCGCGAAGGCTACGAGCTGCAGGTGGGCCAGCCCCAAGTGTTGTTCAAGGAAGATGATAACGGCAAGCGCACCGAGCCAATCGAATTGCTGGTAGTGGACGTGCCCGAGGAATCGGCCGGCAAGGTAATCGAGCTGGTGAGCATGCGCAAAGGCGAAATGACCATCATGGAGCCCAAGGGCGACTTGCAGCACCTGGAGTTCACCATCCCGTCGCGCGGTCTGATTGGCTTGCGTAACAACGTGCTGACTGCCACCGGCGGCGAGGCAATCATGAACCACCGCTTCGTGGATTATGAGGAGCATAAGGGTCCGATTCCCGGCCGTATTGCTGGTTCGCTGATTTCGCTGGAAACCGGCGCCGGCACGGCTTACACGATTGACAAGCTGCAGGACCGTGGTTCGTTCTTCGTGGACCCGGGCGAGGAAGTGTACGGCGGCCAGGTTATCGGCGAGCACACCCGCCCCAATGACCTGACGGTGAACATCCAGAAAGGCAAGAAGCTGACCAACATGCGTGCTTCGGGCACCGACGACAACGCCAAAATCACCCCCAAGCGCCAGTTTTCGCTGGAAGAAGCCATGGAATACATCCAGAAGGATGAGTACCTGGAGGTGACGCCGAAGTCGATTCGGATGCGCAAGATTCTGCTCGACGAGAATGAGCGTCTGCGCTACGCCAAGCAGGCTGACTAATTGCCGCCTGATTTTATAAGCAAAACGCCCAGCTTCGAATTCCGAGGCTGGGCGTTTTGCTTATGAGTAGCTGCGAATGCGAACGGTGCGTTATTTTTACTGATTGTTCGCTGAACAATTGGTTTTCTTTCCTGCCACGCTTCCCCGTATGCTTAAAAAATCTACCCTGCTACCGTTGCTGGCCCTGCTCATCATGGCCCGGCCGGGACGAGCCCAGTCGCCAGCTGCAACGATGACCGAACACCCGGACAAATCTGAATACAAGCTCTCCCGCGCGGGTTTTGAGGACGCTTATGCATTTAATGACACAGCGCGCGCCATCATCCGCATGTACTACGCCAAGTGGAATACCGGCCGCAACATTATGCGCTTTGCCGCGATTCCGGTGCCGTTGGTAACCGTTGTTGGGCGACACTACGAGCCGAATCCGGCTACGTATGGTGTCACGCCCAACTACAACGCTTATTACTACGATTCGTGGGTTGCACCCATGGCTTTTAGCTTGTTGGGCGTATCGGTGTTTGGAATGGTGCGGGCCATTAACAACGGCCGCGACCAACTGTATCAGACCATCCGGCAGTACCATGCCACGCGGCGGCTGCCGCTGTCGATACGCCCGGCCGCACTGGTTCCTTATCTGCTGGAAGTGCAGCAGGAGGGCGTCCAGCCCCGCTAAATTTTAATTTATGACGAATTTGAAATCCCTCGAAAATCTGAGCCGCTTCGTGCAGCTTTTTACGCTGAATAATACCGAAGCTACCCAGCGCGTAACCGAGCGGCTGGCGCTGGTGCTGCACGACCCGGCTGCCTATCAGGAGCAGTTTGCCGAGGAGTTGGAAGAGCGCAGCGTCGTGGCTGTTCTGCCGGCGCAGGAGCTGCGCGATTTGGCCCTGATTGATGCGCTGCTGGCTGAAGAGCTGCTGTGGGAAAGCGACTGGAAGGACCCGGCGGCCGACCTGGTTTACGGCATTAACGAAACGCTGACGCAGCAGAAGAAATCAATACGGCTGCATGCGCCCGCCAGTGGGCGCGCCACAGTGGCCGGCCCCGAAGCGCTTGACATTGTGCAGGACCTGGCGGAGCCGATGGGCCTGGCAGTGGTGCTGTTTACCTTGGACAGCGACTCGTATGCCTTGAGCGTGGTGGTCGATGCACAGGCCGAGGAAGCCCGGCAGCTGGCACTGGAACTGGGCTTTGGATTGACGGTGTACTAACGCCAACGGAGCAGGATAATCGATTGTGTAAAATTGGGGGCACGTACCTTGCGGCTCCGACTACACTCCTATCCTACTCGCTTATGCTGCTAAAAAACCTGTTGGCCGCTGCCCTGCTGCTGGCCAATACCGCTGCCGACGCTCAGAACCGTCACGAGTATTTACTCGATTCGAACTGGAAATTCTCGAAGGGCGATGTGCCGAATGCAGCCAGAACCGACTTTGCCGATGCCAAATGGCAGACGGTGAGTGTCCCGCACGACTGGGCCATTGTGGGGCCGTTTAGTGGGAACAATGACTTACAGGTCGTTAAAATCGAGCAGAACCAAGAGCAGAAGGCCACGCAGAAATCGGGGCGCACGGGCGGGTTGCCGTTTATCGGCACGGGCTGGTACCGGCGGCGGCTGGCAGTGCCGGGCTTTGGGCCGGGGCAGCGGGCGGTGCTGCTCTTTGATGGAGCGATGAGCAACGCGCATGTTTTTGTGAATGGTAAGGAAGCCGGATTCTGGCCGTATGGCTACAACTCGTTTTCGCTGGACATTACTTCCTTTTTAAAGCCGGGCGACGGCAACGTGCTGGCCGTGCGCCTGGAAAATCAGCCCGAGGCTTCGCGCTGGTACCCCGGCGCGGGCCTCTACCGCAACGTGCACCTGGTGGTGACGGATGCCGTGCACATTCCGGTGTGGGGCACTTACCTGACCACGCCTGAAATCACGGCCGCGCAGGCCCAGGTAGTGCTGAAAACCACGGTGGAAACGCCGGGCGGCAAGCTCCAGCCGTTGCGGCTCGATACCGAAATTCGCGACGCGGCGGGCATGTTGGTGGCCACGACCAGCACGGCGCTAACCAACGGGCTCACGTTTGAACAGCGCCTGACGGTGCCGCAGCCCCGGCTGTGGTCGCCGGAAACGCCGGTGCTCTACACGGCTTCGTCGAAGCTGTATGCGGGCAAGGCGCTGAAAGACGCTTATAAAACTACGTTTGGCATTCGCTCCTTCAAGTTCGAGAAGGGTGTGGGCTTTTCGCTGAACGGGCAGCCGCGCAAGTTCAAGGGCGTGTGCAACCACCATGATTTGGGGCCGCTGGGCGCGGCGGTGAACACGGCGGCATTGCGCCGGCAACTGACGCTGCTGAAAGATTTGGGCTGCGATGCCATTCGGACTTCGCACAACATGCCCGCACCGGAGCTGGTAGCGCTGTGCGACGAGATGGGCCTGATGCTGATGGTGGAGTCGTTCGACGAGTGGAAATCGCCCAAGGTAAAAAATGGCTACAGCCAGTATTTCGATGCGTGGGCGGAGAAGGACCTGGTGAGCATGGTGCACCACTACCGTAATAATCCGTCGGTAATCATGTGGAGCATCGGCAACGAGGTGCCCGACCAAAGCAATGCCAACGGTCCCATTATTGCCCGGCGCTTGCAGGACATCGTGCACCGTGAGGACCCCACCCGCCCCGTGACCATGGGCCTGGACCGCTTCGACGACGATTTCAAGTACGGCATCGCGGCCGTGCTCGACATTCCCGGCTTCAACTACAAGCCCCACCGCTACGCCGAAGCCCTGGCCAAGCTGCCGCAGGGCTTCCTGCTGGGCGCGGAAACGGCTTCGACGGTAAGCTCGCGCGGGGTGTATAAATTTCCAGTCGAGAAGGCCAAGCAGAAGCAGTACCCAGATAATCAGTCGTCGTCGTACGACCTGGAGGCCTGCGTGTGGTCGCAGACGCCGGACGAGGAATTTGCCGCGCAGGACGACCTGCCGAACGTGATGGGCGAGTTTGTGTGGACGGGCTTCGACTACCTCGGCGAGCCCACGCCTTATGACGAAAAATGGCCCTCGCACAGCTCCTACTTCGGTATTCTGGATTTGGCGGGCATGCCCAAGGACCGGTACTACCTCTACCGCGCCCGTTGGAACACGGCCAGCCCAACGCTGCACCTGCTGCCGCACTGGACCTGGCCCGGCCGCGAAGGCCAAACCACGCCGGTTTTTGCCTACACGAGCTACCCCTCGGCCGAGCTGTTTGTGAACGGCCAGAGCCAGGGCCGCCAGACCAAAGCCTCATCGGACCAGCCCCAGACCCGCTACCGCCTGATGTGGAACGATGTAAAATATACGCCCGGCACCCTCAAAATAGTGGCCTACGATGCCCAGGGCAAAGCCGCGGCCACCGAAGAAGTACGCACGGCGGGCGCGCCGCACCACATCCGACTGGTAGCCGACCGCACCGCCCTGGCCGCCGATGGCAAAGACCTGGCCTTCATCACGGCCCGCGTAGAGGATGCCCAAGGCAACCGCTGCCCCGACGCGGCACAGTCGCTCAGCTTCACGGTGAGCGGCGCGGGCAGCTTCCGGGCCATCGGCAACGGCGACGCGACTTGCCTGGAGCCGTTTCAGCAGCCGCAAATGCGGGTGTTTCAGGGACAGCTGGTGGCCATTGTGCAGGCTGGCCAAAAAGCCGGCACGGTGCAGGTGAAGGCCACGAGCCAGGGATTGCAAAGCGGCTCATTGGAACTTTCGACCCAACGGACGCAGTAGTTACGGCAGCTATTTGCAAGTGGGCGAAGTTCGGTTTCGCCTTATCTTATTCCAAGTCTTACCGTTTCCCAACCCGATTTTATGGAACCCCGAGATGAGCGCGATTTACCAGAAGTAGTAGCCGAGATTCTGATTGAGCAACACGCCATGCGTGAGGACATTGCAGCCCTACGCCGGGAAATGGGAGAACAGATTGGCGGCTTGCGCGAAGAAGTTGGCGGCTTGCGCGGGGACGTTGTCGGCTTGCTCCAGGACCTCCAAACCGGTTTGGATAACCTTGCGCAAACATTTAATAGCATGACCAACGCCATTTTGGATGCGATGAACCGGGGCAATGACCGTTACAACAGTTCCGACCAGCAAATTAAGCAACTGGATACCCGCGTGACCAAGCTGGAGAATCCCGACGCCGCCTAACTAGCCGTGCGTTGGCGCACGGCCTCAAACGCCAGCACGGCCCCGGCCACACTCACGTTGAGCGAGTCGATGCGGCCCATCATGGGGATGATGATGGTTTCGTCGCAGGCGGCGAGGGCGGCCGGCGTGAGGCCGTCGGCTTCGGTGCCGAGCACGAGGGCCGTGGGCTGACGGAAGTCGCAGTCGAGATAGGAATGGGCCGTGGGCGTGAGGGCGGCAGCGTAGCTACGAATGTGCTTTTCACGCAGGAAGGCCGTGATTTCAGCCATCGGCGCGGCAATGACGGGCACCGAGAACACACAGCCGATGCTGGACCGGATGGTATTGGGATTGTAGAGGTCGGTGCGCGCATCGCCGATGAGCACGGCATCGACGGGGGCGGCGTCGGCGGTGCGGAGGATAGCGCCGAGGTTGCCGGGCTTTTCCACGGCTTCGAGCACGAGGAGCAGCGGGTTGGCGGGCAGGCGGAGGTCGGCCAAGGTGCGGGCGGGGGTGCGGAGCACGGCCAGCAGGCCATCGGAGCCTTCACGGTAGGCCACTTTCTCGAAGACGGGGCGCGTGACTTCAAACCACTCGGGCGCGTCTTTTTTGCCGGAAAACAGACTTTGTAACTCAGCCATACCGTTTTCGCCGGCCAGCTCGGGACAGGAATAAATGGTGGCTACCGGCACGCCGGCCTCCACGGCAATGGTGAGCTCGCGCAGGCCCTCGACCAGGGTGAGGCCAAGGGCACGGCGCTCGGCCGATTTCTGCTGGAGCTTCAGGAGCTGCTTAATGCGGGGGTTCTGGGGGCTGCTGAGGCGGTCGAGGGGAGCAAAAGACATGGGGCAAAGATACCGGGCCAGCGGCCGGAGCCAACCCGGCGGCGGTGAGTCGCGTAGGGCCGGCCACTACCTTCGCTGCCGATGAACATCAAATCGAACACCAAATCGAACACCAAAATTATTGTGGGCTTTGCCCTGGCCGTGGGCGTGCTGCTGCTCACGGCAGCGGCTTCGTTCTGGAGCATCCGGGGCCTGAGCGTGCAAACCCGAAACGTGGAGCACACCTACCAGGTGCTGCAGGAGGCCGAAACCATTACGGCGGTGCTCAAAGATGCCCAGGCAGGCACGCGCGGCTACCTGCTCACCGGCGACACGGTGTACCTGCGGCCCTACAGCATGGCCACCGGCCAGCTGCCCGCCGCCCTGGAACGCGTGCAGGCCCTGACGGTGGACAACCCCGACCAGCGCGCCCGCCTCGATTCGCTACGCGGCCTGGTGGAGCAGGAATTCCGCATTCTGCGGCCCCTCACGGAGATAAAAAAAGCCATGAGCCAGTCGGCCATGCAAACGCTGCTCGACACCGACCGCCAGACCCTGCGGCAGGTGCGGCTGCTGTACGCCCGCATCAAAACCAGCGAGCTGGCCCTGCTGGCCCAGCGCAGTGCGTTGCAGGATGTTTTTGAAAAAGCCACGCCCATCGTGGTGCTGGTTTCGGCGGTGCTGGCCGTGCTGATTGTGGTGTGGCTGGTGATAAAGGTGGTGAAGGAGCTGGAAGACAACCGCCGCCTGCAAAGCGAGCTGGCCGAAGTGAACGCGCAGGTGAGCCGCCGCATTGCCCAGATTCGGAAGCTGGCCGAGCAGGTGGTACAAGGCGACTACACGGTTAAAATCACGGATGATGCCGAGGACAACCTCGGTGGCCTGGCCGCGTCGCTCAACCACATGACCCAGACGCTGGAAGGCAGCTTCAGCGCCCTGGAAAAGCGCAACCGCGAGCTCGACCAGTTTGCCTACGTGGCTTCGCACGACCTGAAAGCGCCGTTGCGCGGCGTGACCACCATCGTGAAGTGGATTGAGGACGAGCTGGCCGCCGAGCTCTCGCCCCAGCTCCGCACCTACCTCGACCAGATGAAGGGCCGCCTGGCGCGCCTCGAAGACCTGATAAACGGGCTGCTGGCCTACGCCCGCGTGGGCCGCACCGCGCAGTCGCGCGAGGCCGTGAACGTGCAGCAGCTTCTGACCGCCGTGGCCGACTTGGTGGTGCCGCCCGATTTCACGCTGCGCATCGGTCCAGATATGCCTACCTTCGAAACCGACCGGCTGAGCCTGCAACAAGTCTTCACCAACCTGCTCTCGAACGCTGTGAAATACCACCAGCGCGGGGCCGGCCAGCTGGAAGTGACATGCCAGGACATTGGCCGGTGCTATGAGTTCCGGGTGCAGGACGACGGCCCGGGCATCGCCCCGGAATACCACCAGAAGATTTTCCTGCTCTTTCAAACCCTGCGCGACCGCCACACGGCCGAAAGCACGGGCATCGGGCTGAGCATCGTGCAAAAAATTATTAACGAGCAGCAGGGCACTATTCGCGTCGAATCGGCTGTGGGGCAGGGGGCTGGTTTTATCTTTACGTGGCCGAAATAAGGCAATTTGAATAACGGCGAGCAGAACCGTCATTTTTATCCGTCATCCTTCGCAAGCTCAGGATGACGGATAAAAATGACGGGCGAGCTTATAGCTACCCACTACTCATTACCCTATACATGCGCTCTGTTTTACTAGTTGAGGACGATATTTTTGATACGATGACGGCGGAAAAATCCTTCGCCAGATTCAACGTGCCGCACCAGCTGCACACCGCCTTCAACGGCGAGGAGGCTCTGGACCTGCTCCTAGGCCGCAACGGCGCGGAGGCGCTGCGCCCCCTGCCCGAAGTCATTCTGCTCGACCTGAACATGCCCCGCATGAACGGCATCGAATTTCTGACCGAGCTGCGCGGCAACCCCGAATTCCACCATATTCCGGTGTTCATCACCACCACTTCCAGCATGGAGGAGGACCGCGCCGACGCCACTACCCTGGGCGTGAGCGGCTATATTCTGAAGCCGCTGGATTTTGAAACCGGCAACGACCTGTCGGACAGTCTGAGCCTGCTGGAGAAGCTGCTAAAGTAGCGCCGGACGGGGCCGGCACGCTTGCGGGTTCACCTGCGCTTCACGATAAAAGTGCGGAATTTACAGGCGTTTCCCAACGTTGGATTTTCGCGGTTAGCTGGCCCGATTGCGGCGCGGCGGCGCGTGGTTCGGTATTATTGGCGGGACATGGGTACCTTGTTCGGCCTGTTGGTCCTAATTGCTGTCCTTCCGTATGAAAATTCCCGTTTTATATCCGGCCCTGCTGCTGGTTTTGCTGGGTGGGCGCGCGGCGCAGGCCCAGGACGATGGCCCCCGCCAGCTGGGTGCGCCGCCGGCCATGCCCACGCCCGTGCGGCCCCGTCCGGCCCCGTCCCCGCGCCAGCTGGAAGCCGTACCCATGGCCCCGCCCGACTCTTCGCGCCGCACTGCGGTAACGGCGCCGCTGCCCGGCCCCATGGCCGCGCCGGCTCCCGTGTACGCCCCCACGGCGGCCGGCCAGCTGCCGGGCAATAATACCCGCGCGCCCCGCTTCCAGGTGGGCCTGAAAAACGGGATGATATACTCAGCCAATGACGTGGAAACGAAGAATCCGCTTTTCGGCCGCTCCTATCTGCTGCTGGATGGGCGGCAGAAGTTTGAGCTGGCGGAAATCGGGTTTTACGAGGATGAAACCGGCCATTACGTGCGCACCACGCTGCCCAACTCCTCGCGGGAAACCACGCTGCGCCGCGAGAAAACCGGGCGCATCAGCCTGTACTCCATCACCTCTTCGCAGTACAGCTCGGGGCCGGGCGGGTTTGGGGGCTACCCGGGCTATGGCTACGGTGGCTATGGCATGGGCTACGGCGGGTTTGGCGGATACCCCTACGGCGGCTACCGCACCGTGAAAACCGAATACTTTTCCAAAGACAATGGCCCTATTCAAAACCTAACCAACAACAACCTGATGCTGGCCACCCGCGACAATGCCGGGTCGCAGGAGCTGCTGCTGGATTCGCGCCGCTACCAGCGCCTCACGCTGGGCAGCTACGTGGTGGGCGGCGGGCTGCTGGTGGCCGGGCTGTTTCAGTCGCTCCGCCCCGGCGATGGCCAAGCCGGCATTTCGCCGCTGGTTTACGCGGCTATTCCGGTGCTCATCGTGCCCATCGTGCTGCAAAGCAAGCAGTCTAATAACCAGCGCCAAGCCATTGCGCTTTATAACTCGACGCGGTGAGATTGTCATTCGGAGCATTCTGCGTTTAAGTAGTCAGTCATAAGTAATCGGTACACGCGCGGCTGTGCGCCGAGTACGGGGCTCCTTTTCCATTTTTCAGCACCAAAGACCCGTTGAGCGAGCTGGTGAGTGCCCTGCTCTCGCACCGCACCAAAAACGCCGATTCGCACCGGGCCTACCAGGAATTGCGGGCCACGTTTCCCACCTGGGAGGCCGTGCGCGACGCGCCCACCGAGGCCGTGCAGCACGCCATTCGGGCCTGCACCTGGCCCGAGCAAAAGGCCCCGCGCATTCAGACCGTGCTGCGAGAAATCAGCGAGCGCTGCGGCACCGATGTGCCGTGCGCCGTGGATTTCCTGGCCAAAATGCCCATTCCCGAAGCCCGCGCCTAGCTGGAAAGCATCAGCGGCGTGGGGCCAAAAATCAGCGCCGCTACGCTCCTGTTCAGCACGCTGCGCATTCCGGCTATGCCCGTGGATAGCCACCACCACCGCGTGGCCCAGCGCCTGGGCCTCATCGGACCGAAGGTGGGCGAAGGGCCGGCCCACAAGCTGCTCGAGGCCCTGCTCCCGCCCGCCTGGGATGCCCAGTAGGTGTGCGACCACGACGAGGCGCTCATGTTCCACGGCCAGAAGTACTGCTACTTCTCATTGCCGGCCTGCGGGCGCTGCGTGGTGCTCGACCAGTGCCCGTTTGGGCAGGCGCGGCTTGGCGGCAAGGCTGCCGGATACTTAAAGAACATCATGCTTCGACTTCGCTCAGCATGATGTTCTTTAAGTAGTCAGTCATCAGTAATCGGTAGTCAGATAGAAATTAATAGACTAATTTTTAGACAGATGAAATCTGACTACTTATTACTGACTACCTGCTTATTGCCACCAACACTAAATAAAAGCATGATTCTGCACCTGCGGGCCAAGCCCAATGCCCGCCAAAACCAGCTGCTGCGCGCCGCCGACGGCACCCTGACCGTGCGCCTGAAAGCGCCGCCCCAAGAAGGCCAGGCCAATGCCGTGCTGCTGGCTTTTCTGGCCACCGTTTTTGCCGTACCCAAAAGCCGCGTGCTGCTGCTGAGCGGGCACACCGCCCCATTCAAAAAGATGGAGATTGAGGGCGTGAGCGAAGAAGAAGGGCAGCGGGTGCTGGCCGAATTGATTTCGTAAAATCGGCTGTTTCACCGGCGGAGGACTTACTTTCCGCGCTTCCAGCGGTAGTATTTGCGGTACCAGGGTGAGGTTTTTTTGAACAGGCTGCTGGTGGATTCGTTCGGAAACATGTTCACCCGGAACACGTGCATGCGGTCGGCCTCAATAGTGAGGCCGCCGGTGTCGGTGGCTATGCCGAAGGCGAAACCGGCTTCGCGCACGGTGGCTTTCACGGCTTCGCTCAGGTCGCCGTAGGGGTAGGCGAAGGTCACTATTTCGGTTTGCAAGGCGGCTTCCAGCGCGGCTTTGCTGCGCTGGATTTCGGCGGCGGCTTCGTGCAGCGGCAACGTGGTGAGGCGCGGGTGCGACATGGTGTGCGCGCCGATTTCCCAGCCGGCAGCCACGAAAGCCCGTTTTTGGGTCAGGTCCATGATGTCGGAGCGGGGCTCGGTGGGGTCAGCGGCCAGGTCCCATTGATTGTGGCGCACGTCGGCATCGCCCAACAAATACAGCACGCCCCGGTAGCCGTAGTGCTGCATCAGGGGCAGCAGGTTGGTGTAGTTATCGGTGTAGCCGTCGTCGAACGTGAGGATGATGGGGCGCGCCGGAAAATCAGCCAACGACCGTTCACCGTTCGCATATTTCAGATAATCGGCAAACGTTATGGGCGTTAGATTTTGCTTTTTGAAATAAGCCAGGTGCTTTTCAAAATTATCCTTTGTGACGTAAATCTGGTGCTTGGTGGCCAGCGGCGCATCGGGGATTTTGTGGTACATCAGCACCGGAATGAAGCCAGGAACGGCTTTCTGCATTCGGGCGGCCTGGTACACCTCCAGTACCCGCGCCGCGATGGTGGCCAGGCTATAGTGTGCTTGTACCTGCTGCCGGAGCGCGGCCGGCACCGCCTGCGGCTGCCGCAAAAACCCTTGCGCATCGGCCAGCAGAGCGGCAAAATCGACTTCTGAGGCGCTTAGCCGGGCCGCAATATCGCCGAAGTTGGACGCTGCCGCCGGGGCAAAAGTCGCTTCCGTAACGAGGCCCTCGTAGCTGGCTTCGCCCAGCGCCAGCACGGGCCGGCCTGCGCCCAACGCCTCAATTGCCACCCGCCCCGCCCCAACGACCAGCGTGGTGCGGGCCAGCCAGCCGGGCACGTCATCACTAAAGCCCACCACCTCAATGCGCTCACCAAAATCGGCCTGTAGCTGCGCCAGGGCCGTTTTACCCGCTGCCGGCAAGTGTTGCAGCTCGCCGCCGATGAGGGCCACCCGCAACGCCGGAAACTCGCGCAGCAAGGTCGGGAACACCTGCACCAGCAGGGCCGCCGCCCGCTCGCCCTTGCCCCCATTGAAGCGCCCGATGAATGATACCCTCAATGAAGCAGGAGGAATGGGGAATGAGGAATTACCCTCACCACTCCCCAATTCTTCATTCTTTGCGCTTGACGCTGCACTGAGCAGAGCGAAGGAAACCCCGTTGGGAATGGCCTCGATTTTGGCGGCGTCCATCTTCACTTCCGTGATGAGGTGCTCGCGCAGATTGGCACAAATGGCAATGACTTTGTCGCCGTACACATCGAGCAGCGACGTGGAAGTGTGCAGGTGCTGGCGGCCGTGCACGGTGCTCACCAGCGGCACCGCCAGGCCGCGCAGGGCGAAATAGCTCACCCAGCTGGCTGCCCGCGAGTGGCAGTGCACTACATCTATCCGTTCTTTTTTGACAAGCTGGCGGATGATGCGGGCGTTGCGCAGCCGCTGCCGGTAGCTGCGGTTGCTGATGCCGGCCCACACCAGGGTGGCCCCGGTGGGCAGCTTATCGGCATCGGCCACTACCCATACCTGGTGGCCCTGGGCGCGGTGGGCTTCGGCCAGTTGCACGGCATAGGCCACGGAGCCCGCAAAAAACTCAGCCGAAAGAACGTGGAGAATGCGCATGGGGCAAAGGTATTGCCGGAAGCGGGGGGCTGCATAACGAAAAGAGAACGTCATGCTGAGCGCAGCCGAAGCATCTCTACTACGCAACTAATTCTTTCGATTGCGTTAGTAATGAGGCAGCGATGCTTCGGCTGCGCTCAGCATGACGTTCTAGCTACTCGCAGACGGCTACCCCCAGGCCCGGCCGGCCACGTTGTCCATGTATTTCTGGCCGTTGCCAGTGTTCAGGAGCAGGATTTTCTCGTCGGAATGAATGGCGCCGGTGGCCAGCAGCTGGCGGGCGGCCGTCCACACCGCGCCGCCTTCGGGGGCTACGAACAGGCCTTCCTGGTGGCCGAGGTCGCGCATGCCGTCCAGCATGCCTTCTTCGCTCACGCTCACCACCGTGCCATGCGACTCGCGGAGCACGCGGAGCATCATGTTTTCGCCCAGCGGGTGGGGCACGGCCAAGCCGTTGGCCAGCGTGGCGTGGCCGTGGTAGTTGTGGCAGTTGGGCTGGCGGCCCTCGTAAGTTTCGAGGAGCGGGCAGCAGTTTTCGGCTTGCACGGCCACCATGCGCGGTAATTTCACATGGGGGGCGAGCCAGCCAAGCTGCTTCATTTCCTGAAACGCTTTCCAGATGCCGATGAGACCGGTGCCGCCGCCGGCGGGGTAGAGCAGCACGTCGGGCAGCGTCCAGCCAAGCTGCTCGGCGATTTCGTAGCCCATGGTTTTCTTGCCTTCGAGGCGGTAAGGCTCTTTCAAGGTCGAGATGTCGAGGAGTGCGCCGTCGGCGTTGCGCTGGCGCACGCGGGCCCCGCAGTCGCTGATGAGGCCATCGACGAGCTCCACTTCGGCCCCGTACCAGTAGCATTCCTCCTTGAACGCCTCCGGGGTGTGGCGCGGCATCACCACCACGGCGCGCAGGCCGGCGCGGGCGCAATAGGCGGCCAGGGCCACGCCCGCGTTGCCGGCCGTGGGAATAATGCAGCCTTCCACGCCCATCTCCTTGGCTTTGGACACGGCCATGCTCAAGCCGCGCGCCTTAAAGGAGCCGGTGGGGTTCTGGCCTTCGTCTTTCAGCAGGAGGTGGGCCAGCTCGTGGCGGGCGGCCAGGCGCGGCAGGCGCAGCAGCGGCGTGAGGCCTTCGCCGAGGGTCACCTTATTTTCTTCGTGCAATAGCGGCAGCAGCGCGCCGTAGCGCCACATCGAGGTATCGGCCTGGTCGATGACGGCGCGGCTGAGGGGCTGGTGTAGGTCGTAATCGGCCACCAGCGGCACATTGCAGCAGGCTGACACGCGCTGCAAATCGAAGGCAGAGTATTCGGTGCCGCAGGCGGAGCAATGCAGTGCGGCGAGGCGGGACAGGGATTCGGAGGCGACCAGTTTCATGGGGCAAAGTACGGAACTGCCTTGCCCTAGGTATGCCCAATTGGGATGGACTTTTGGAATAGCCTATGCCTTACCAGAATAGTAGCGCCGCGTGAACTGGAGAAAATCCTTATAGGGTGCGTTGTTCTCGGTGCCCTTGCGCTGAATGAAGTTGAACTCCCGCTTCAACAGGAAATTATTAATTTTTACTTCCACTAACTCGCCGGAAGCCAGCTCTTTTATCACCGCCTGCCGGGGCAGAAAGGCCAGACAGGTATCGACGCGCACGAAATTTTTGAGGGCCTCGGTGCCGCCCATACGCACGCGCACCGGCAGGGCGGCCAGCTTGATGCGGTGCCGGGCCAAGGCTTCCTCCAGCACGGCCAGGGTGCCGGAGCCATCCTCGCGCAGCGCCAGGGGCGTGGTGAGCAGGTCGTGCACTTCGAGGGAGCGCTGCTCGAGTGGGTTATTGGCGGCGCACACGGCCACCACGTCGTCGGTGAGCAGCGGGGTATAGGTCACGTTGCTCACTTTGTGGATGCCCTCGATGATGCCCAGCTCGATTTCGTGGTCGAGCAAAGCGCGCAGAATATTATCGGAATTGCGGTTTTTGAGGCTGAGTTGGCGGTTGGGATGCAGGCGCAGGTAGGCCGATACTACCGGCGGCAGCACATAGAGCGAAATAGTGGTACTGGCCCCGATGACGAGGTGCTGCGTAGGCGCGAAATCCGGGCTGAGCGCGCTCATTTCCTGGTGCAGCTCCTGTTGCAGCTGCTTAGCTTGCAGCAGTTTTTCGTAGAGCTTGCGGCCGGCCGGGGTGAGCTGAATGCTGCTGCCCAGGCGCTCGAACAGCCCGGTTTTGTAGCGTTCTTCCAACGCTTTTACCTGCTTGCTCACGGCCGACTGGCTAGTGAACAACGCTTGGCTGGCTTTGGTGAAGCTCAACCGCTGGGCTACTTCGAAGAAGACTTCATGGGAATGGGAGAGCATGATGTGAATGTAGCACATGCTTCAGCTTGTGCAGAGAACGGGGAATAGTGAGCAGGGCCGGCACAAGCTAAAACATGTGCTACAAGCTCAGCCGCCGCTGAAACGCCGCCAGAAACAGCCCAGCGTGGTAGCCATCGCCCAGCCCATGGTGTAAATTGACTGACACGGGCATTTGCAGCGTATCGCGTTCCTGAAAAACCTGGCCGAAGGAAATTTTGGGGCAGCTGTCGGGGTGCGAGAAGCTACGGGCGTGCGAAAGCCCGGTGAAGCGCACCCACGGCAGGGCCGAGCAATGCACGGTATCGGGGCGGCCGGTGGTGTCGTTGAGGCGCAGGCCAATGCTGGCCTGCACGGCGGCAATTTCAGCTTCGGCGGCGACGATGAAGCCGGCCAGCGTGTCGTGCTGCTCGATGAAGGAAAAGGCAAACGTGTGGTCGGGCCGGCCGAGGGTAGCCGAGGCGTGAATGCGGTCGTAGCAGTATACCTGGCCGTTTTCGATGCGGTAGCGGAAGGCTTCGACTTCGTTGGCCGCTTCGAGGGCGTGGTAGAGGTAGTACAGGAAAAACGACACGCCCAGCCGCTTGGCGGCGGCCTGGGCGGCTGTGCAGTCCACGTTGGCCGTGAGGCCGAAGAAGGGCTCTTCGAAGGCCGAAAAAAAGGCAAAGTGCTCGCGGCGGGGCCAGGTTTCGAGGTCAATCAGGTGCTTCATGGGGGGCAAAGGTCGGTAGCTTTGCGGGCTAGTTTGCCGGTTTTGTCATGCAGAGCGTAGCGAAGCATCTCGCTTGTGGCGGTAACTCCATCGCCAGAAAAGGATTAGTGGCGGCATGCGAGATGCTTCGCTACGCTCTGCATGACGTTTTAAATCAACCTGCTTCCCATGCCCACTCAAACCTTTATCGCCTTCGACGCCGACGATACACTCTGGCCCAACCAGCCGCATTTCGACCACGTCGAAGCCCAGTTGCTCCAGATTCTGGCCCCGTATGCTGACCATGCCACCATCAACGCGCGGCTCTACGACGTGCAGCGGGCTAACATGCAGCTATTCGGCTACGGGGCCAAGTCGTTCATGCTCTCGATGATTGAAACCTCGATTCAACTCTCCGGCGGGGCGGTACACGGCCACGAAATCCAGCGAATTTTGGATTTGGGCAAGGACCTGCTGCGCTTCCCCATCGAGCCGCTGCCCGATGTGGTGGCGGTGCTCACGGAGCTGAAAGAGCGCGGCCACCGGCTGCTGCTGCTCACCAAAGGCGACCTGTTCGACCAGGAAAGCAAAATAGCCCGCTCCGGCCTGGGCGACTTCTTCGACCACGTCGAAATCGTGAGCGAGAAGGACGAGCCTACCTACAGCCGCCTCTTCGCCCGCCTCAACATCACGCCCGACAACTTCGTGATGATTGGTAACTCGCTGAAATCCGACATTCTGCCGGTGGTGCAGCTGGGATTTTCGGCCATCCACGTGCCCTACCACGCCAACTGGATTCACGAGCACGTGCCCGCCGAGCGGCTGGCGGAAGTGGAGTTTCGGGCGGTGGGGCGGCTGCGGGAGGTACTGGGGCTGGTGGGGTAGCGGCGTGAGAAGCTTCTCAGCAATTCGCTGGCACGTCATGCTGAGCTTGTCAAAGCATAAGTAAGCGGGCAGAAGAACGTCATGCAGAGCGCAGCGAAGCATCTTGCCCGCATTAGTAATCCAATCGGATGAATTAGTGGTGGCGGGCAAGATGCTGCGCTCTGCATGGCGTTCTACTTTTGCACCACTACTTAAAACCGACCCATTCCCACAAACCCCTTACGCATCGAGCTCGACCAGCTCGGCCGGGACGAGGCTGCCGACGGCTTCCGAGCGCGGAACTTCTACGGTGAAGGTGCTGCCGATGCCTTCGGTGCTATCGACGGAAATGGTACCGTGGTGCCACTCCACAATGGTTTTGCACAGCGCCAGGCCCAGGCCGGTGGTGGATTCGCCGCGCAGGCCCGGCCGCCGGGCTTTGGTGAACCGCTCGAACAGGTAGGGCTGCATGGCCAGCGGAATCCCAACCCCGTCATCGACCACGTGAATGAGCACACTGCCGGGACCGGGCGCAATGTGCACCGCAACGTGGCCGGCATCGGGCGTGAACTTGAAGGCGTTGCCCACCAGGTTGATAAGCACCTGCGTAAACTTGTTGACGTCCAGGTTCACATATATCGGCTCGTCGGGCAGGGTGTAGGCGAAGTGATGGCCCAGCAGCCGCTGCCCAAGCTGGAGCTGGTCGAGCGGCACGCGCAGAATGGCCCCGATATCGACCCGGTTTACCTTGAGGTCAGAGTTGGTCGAGGTCAGAAATTCGATGTTGATGAGCTCGCGAATCATCTTCACGCTGTCGCGGCTGGTGGCTTCGAGCACTTGTAGCATTTCGGGAATGCGGCTGTTTTCCGGCGCCACCACTTCCTCGTGCAGGAACCCCGCAACTTGCTGCACCATGATGAAAGCGCCGCTCAAATCGTGCGAGAGAATCTCCAGCGTGGCGTTTTTGCGGCTGTTGAACAGGTCGGCGTTTCCCTGGTAGTGCTTCATCACGCTCACGTCGCGCAGGGTGCCGCCCAGCAGCACGCGGCCATCGACTTCCTGATACGAGGGCGTAAGGCAGAACCACTGGTTGGGCTTGCCGGGCGTCTGGAGGCGTACTTCTACTTCGTCGGTCACCTCATTTTGCACCCATCGGGCCCAGTAATGGGCAACATAGGCCAAGTCGTCGGGGTGC
Source organism: Hymenobacter siberiensis (assembly GCF_018967865.2). NCBI lineage: Bacteria > Pseudomonadati > Bacteroidota > Cytophagia > Cytophagales > Hymenobacteraceae > Hymenobacter > Hymenobacter siberiensis. The sequence goes on along the minus strand of NZ_JAHLZY020000001.1, from coordinate 1,075,486 downwards.
AGGCGCTGGAGCAGGGCCGGCAGCTCGGCATTTACCCCTTTCAGGCTGCCGTGCAATACAGTTTGGTAGGCGGCGTTGACGAACACGATGCGGCGGGCCGCGAGGTCGTACACAAACTGCACGTGGGGACTGGCTTCCGCCTGGTCAAGAAAGAAGCTGGCGAAGTCAGACATGTGAAAATTATTGATTATCAAAGCAGTGCAAGCATTAGTTCCGCTGGATTGCTTCATACGAGTGCGCCATAATTATGGGCACCCACCGAGGTCGATTACGCTGCCGGGCCGCGCATGCGCCCCGGCCCGGCCCGGTTCCGACTTCGCCCGGCCGGGGCACTTCCGGCAGGGGTCGGCGAAAAAAATAAGCGCCGCCATATAGGCGACAATTATTATTACCTTCCGGCCACAATTCCTTTCCCCCACCCCCCCATGCTGGCTCGTTACCGCTTTTTGCCCCTGCTACTTGTGCTGCTGGCGGCTTCCTCGTGCTCCAAAAAATCGGCCAAGGAACAGGTAGTCCAAACCACCGCCGACGGCGACGAAATCGACCCCTACGCCAACCTCGTCTTCACCTTCGATGACGCGGTGGTGGATGCCGGCCAGATAAACCGCTGGGACACCACCCAGTTCGTGAAGTTCTCGCCGGCCGTGCCGGGCAAGTTTAAGTGGACCAGCGCCCGCGAGCTCACGTTTTCGCCGATGACGCCGTTTCAGCCCAGCACGGTGTTCAAGGCCGATTGCGGCCTTCGACCTTGCCCAGCGGGAAGCAGGAGCTGGCCCTGAACCGGCCGAAATTTCACACGCCATACCTGAAAATGGCGGCGCCGCAGGTGTTTTATGGCAGCTCGAAGCGAGCGGCGGGCACGGCCGAGCTGGCCGCCAACCTCGTGTTCAACTACCCCGTGCGGCCCGCCGACCTGCGCTCCCGCCTGCGCGTGAGCCAGGACGGCAAGCCCGTGGCCGTCGAAATCAGCACGGCCGAGCCGGATGCCACGCTCGGCATCAGCTTCAAGCAGGACGTGAAGGTGGGCACGCCGCTGCGCATTGACATTGCGCCCGGCTTGCGGCCCGCCACCGGCACCGTGGCCACCACCACCCTCACGGCCCAGGCCGAAGTGCCCGACCAGAATGAGTTCAGCAAGGATTTGCGCTACCTGCTGCAATACCCCTACGGCTGCCTGGAGCAAACCGTGTCGGCCGCCTTCCCGCAGCTCTACTACGCCGATTTGGCGGCCACCTTGCAGCAGAAAACCGGCGCGGCGGCCAAGGCCCAGCGCTACAACCCGAACTACCACGTCCAGGAAGCCATCCGCAAAATCGAGAGCATGCAGCTCTACAACGGCAGCCTGAGCTACTGGCCGGGCGGCGACTACGACAACTGGTGGGCCACCGCCTACGCCGCCCATTTCCTGCAGGAAGCCCAGCAGGCCGGCTTCGCGGTGAATAAATCGGTGCTCGACAAAACCCTGAAATACCTGCAGTTCCGCCTCAAAAGCGCGAAACTGAGCCCTACCAGTACTTCGACGCCAACAACATTGCCCGCGAGCGCACCATCGCCAGCAAGGAAATCGCCTACTCGCTCTACGTCCTCGCCCTGGCCGGCCGCCAAGACCCCGTGGCCCTGAGCTACTACCGCACCAACCGCCCCCCTGCTGGCCGAAGACTCCAAGTTCCTCCTCACCTGCACCCAAAGCATCCTCGGCAACCAGCGCGCCTTCCGCGAGCTGCTGCCCCAGCAGTTCGGCCCGCAGCGCCCCACCCACCGCGCCCTCGTCAGCACCGACCCCAACAACCCGCAAATCCCCGGCATCGCCCGCCAGCTCAGCCGCCAGATGAAAGCGGCCGGCTGGCTCAGCACCCAGGAGCGCGCCTTTGCCCTGCTGGCCCTCGGCAAAATAGCCCGCCAAAACGCCCGCAGCACCACCACCGCCAGCCTGTTTATTGACGGTAAACCGGCAGGGAATTTCGATGGCAAAGACCTCACCCTGCGCAACGTGGCCAACCGCAACGTCAGCATCCGCACCGCCGGCCGCGGCAGCCTCTACTACTACTGGGAAACTGAAGGCATCTCCGCCAGCGGCCAGGTACACGAGGAAGACAGCTACCTCAAAGTCCGCCGCCAGTTCCTGAACCGCGACGGCGTGCCGCTGGGCGCCCCCGTCTTCCGCCAGAACGATTTGGTGGTCGTAAAAATCACCCTCGAAGCCGCCGAATCAGCCGGCCAGGTCAAGAACTTCGCCATCAACGACTTGCTCCCGGCCGGCCTAGAAATCGAGAACCCGCGCATCGGCCCCCTGCGCGAGCTAAGCTGGGCGAAGGATGCTGCCACGCCCGATTATCTGGACGTGCGCGACGACCGGATTAACCTGTTCACCACAGCTATACTCGTCGCGAAGTTAAAAGAGAGAAAAAAGGGTTCGCATTACCTCGTGGGATTGACCTTACCTGATTCGGAGCGCGTCTTATTACAGCAGGCGCAGCGTGCCTGCCGGGGCCAGGCGGGGTACGTCCCGGTTACGGTGCTGCTCATGCTCGACCAAGGGCACGCCGCGGCGAGGGTGGCCCAGGCGCTAGGGGTGGACGTGAGCAGCGTGTACCGCTACGCTCAGACCTACCAGTTGCACGGCCTGGCGGGCTACCTGCGGGCCGAGCAGCCGGGCTATTGGGGCTTGCTCACCAGCGCCCAACTGGCGGGCTTGTGCCGGGAACTGGGCCAGCAGTTGTACACCGACTGCCGGGCCATTGCCGACTGGTTGGCCGCTACTTACGGGGTCCGTTACTCGGTTTCGGGCCTGACGGACGTGCTGCACCGGCTGGGCCCAAATGCTTTGTCGCATTTTCCTATAAATTGACCACGGCCGTGCCCTGCCAAGCCGACGCGGCGGCCCAAACGGCCTTCCTCACCGACACGCTGGCCCCGCTGCTGGAAGCGGCCGCCGCCGGGGACGCGGTGGTCTATTTCGCTGACGCGGCCCACCCCACCCACAACACGCGCGCCACCCACGTCTGGACCGAAACCGGCAAGGAGCGCCCCTTGCTCACCGTCAGCGGCCGCGAGCGGGTCAACCGCAACGCCGCCCGCAACGCCCACTGCCCCACCCAGGTCCACCTCGACGAAACCGACTGCGTCAATGCCCAAAGCACCCAGCGGCTCTACGAGAAACGGCTCGCCGCCCACCCGCAAGGCCCGGTACACGTTATCTGCGCCAACGCCCGCTACTACCAAAATAAGGCCCTCAACGCCTGGCTGACCGATAAGCGCCTCGTGCAGGTCTTCTTGCCGCCGTATTCGCCCAACCTGAACCTGATTGAACGCCTCTGGAAGTTTCTGCGCCAGAAAATCATCAACACCGCCTTTTACCGCACCAAGGGCCAGTTTAAAACCGCCGTCCTCGATTTCTTTGACCGACTCGACGAGTTTGGCCCCGAACTCGCGTCCTGTATGCGGCTCAAATTTCACGTCCTGGATTCGCAAAGTAATTCGTGACGAGTATAACTTTTGGACCAAACTTTTAACCAAGGCCAGTCTTGGTAAACGTACTGCCGCTGCTTAGTGGTGGCCACTGATAACAATCAGCCCCACTACGCCGAGCGCGTAGAACACGAGTACCAGCAGCGAATCGAGGCCCATGCCTGCCACCTGCCGGCGCGGGCGGAAGAGTAAGCCAAAGAGGTACACGCAAGTGAGCAGCATGCCTAAACCGGTCAGATAGAGGTCTGTTTTGCCGGCGTGGGGCAACACTGCCTGGCCCGAAATCACGCTGGCCAGCAGAAACAGCACCGGCAGAAAGGCATTGCCGCCAAAGATGTCGCTGACGGCTAGCTGGTAGTCGCCGAGCCTGATGGAGGCCAGCCCGGTAGACACCTCCGGCAGCGAAGTGGCCGCGGCCAGCACGGTCGAGCCAAACAGCACGCCGCTCATGCCCAGGTGCCCGGCGATGGCGTCGCCGCTGCTCTCCAACACGACCCCCGCAACCAGCGTCACCCCGGCGGCCGCCACAAAAACCAGGATGGTCTGGGTGGTACTCCCCGGTTTCTGCTGGGCCTTTTCATCTTTTTTAGGCTTCGCAGTCCCTTTCGGTTCCGGCCGGCCGCCGGGCGGGGCAGTGCCCAGGGCTTGCCAGGGCAAGTCTTTCCGCGCTTTGCCAACCAGCCACAAGCCCGCTACCCACAGCCCGAAAATGAGCAGGGCCGCGGGTGGCACCCGTGCCACGATAGCCGTATCGGGCAGCTGGCTGCCGAGCACGGCCACGGCCAGCACTGCTAGCACGAGCAGGCCTTCGAGCACAAGCACCAGCGAGGCGGCCCGGTACGTGAGCGCGTCCTGCCGGCCCAGCCCAAATACGTCGAGCAACACCAGCACCACCGTCTGGATGGCAATGCCGCCGAGAATATTGCCGGTGGCGATGTCCAAATGGCCGCCCAGCGCGGCGCTCACAGTAATGGCCAGCTCGGGCAAATTGGTGACGATAGCCAGCAGCAGCAAGCCGCCCAGCGCCTGCCCCAGACCAAAGCGTGACGAAAGCACGTCGGTCGTATTGGAAAGGTAAATACCCGCTATCCAGACGGCCACGCCCGCCGCTACGAAAGCCAGCAGCAACAAGGGCAGGGATAAATGCGCGAACATAGTTGAGAGATTAGTGAGCGCCCGCGCCAGCTCGGCGGGCCAGTGCTTCTACTGTAGGGGTAACAAGAGTTGGAACAGAAAGTATCGGTAGGCCCCTTGAACTTCTGAAAAGGGGCCTTCTGGTCTTATTGAAGCCGGTATAGGAGTGCAAAAAGAGGCATTGAGGCACGAGATGAGCAAAAGAAACGAGTCGGAAAGTCAAAGGCTAGTCATGGCACAAAATCGCTTGGAGCCCCTTAAGACGTCCGTTTTTTGCGACGCCCACCCGTTCAGGTTTCCCGTACCGATACTTTCTGTTCCAACTCTTATGCTACCCCATAAGGTGCTAATGGGCCGTAAGAGCCCCGAAAAAGAATAGTCTTTCTCGCTTCTCAAGGCTATCGAGCGGGAGTAGCGAAAACGAACGTTAAAGCTGTCACTTGGCCTTCTGCATAGGTATCGCTCTGTCAAACAAGGTGCTGGCCAGGAAAATTACGCAGGTGCGCGCCCGGGTCGGAGGTTTTGCGCTAGCACTGGCGCGAGTTTAGCGCAGCGTAACTCGCGCCAGTCATGGCCGGGAGGCTGTGCCTCCCGTGCCGCGCCAGCGGCAATGCGGCACTGCGCCAACGGTACCGTTTAGGCAACTTGTTCTGATGCGAGGCGCAGCCTCGCCCGCATGGCCGGCACGAGTTACGCTGCGCTAAACTCGCGCCAGTGCTAGCCAGTTGTGCCCGCCAGAACACAAAAAAAGGCGGCCTGCTCCGGAGAGCAGGCCGCCTTTTTTAGCGGTTAGCCATGTTGCTGCTTATTGCAGCACCAAGCGCTTGATCGAAACCGACTCGCTGGTTTTTACCTTGAACAGGTAGGTACCGCGGGCCATGTCGCGGCCATCAAATTTCACTTCGTGGTAGCCGACATCCTGGGTATCAACTACCAGCATTTTCACTTTGGCACCCAACGTGTTATACACATCCACGCTCACCGGGCCTTGCTGGGCCAAGTAGTAGCTGATGGTGGTAGTTCCAGTGAAGGGATTGGGGTAAGCAGCAGTTTCGGGGGTCAGAACGGCCATGCTGGTGCTGGTGCCCGAAGTACCGCGAGCGGCAGCAGCAGGCTGGGTAACAGCATTGTACTGCGGGAACGTGCGGGTGACGATAACCGCAAACTCACCCCGCGTTACCGACTGCGTGGGATTGAAGGTAGCGTGCACCACCGGCTGCAGGTCGTAAGGGCCCTGCGTTACCGAGAAGTAGGCATTGATGAGGTTGAGCTCCAAGGCAATGCTCACGTAGCCTTCCAGGCCGGCGGGAATGTTGGCGGCATCATCAACGGCCACCTTAGCACCGTTGTAGTTCACCGTTACAGCCTTGCCATTGCGGGCCAGGGCCTGCGTCTGGAAGCCCAGGGCCTGCACCAGCGAGTAGGCCAGCGAAGCGCGGCTCACCTGGCCATTGGGAGCAAACGAACCGTTGGCGGTGGGCACCATCACGCCGTTGAACTGCTGGTACCGGTCGCGGATGGCAGCGCCACGGGCGGCTACCGACTCAGTCAGGAGAATGTCAGTGTCCGACGATACATCGCTGAACGTGCGCGAGCCATCGGTGGGCTGGTACTGGCGCACGCCCTGGCCCATCAGCAGATAGTCGGCCAGCTGCAGACGGGTGAGGGGCTGGCTGGGCTTGAAGCCGTTCGAGAGGCCATCAACGAGGCGGTTGGTCACGGCCATGATGATGGAAGCTTCGGCGGGGTTACCGGCGATGTCGCTCAGGTTGGTGGTGCCAGCGGGGGTTTGCATGGTAATCTTCCCATCGATGTCCTCGGGAGCCGCCACGCCGTCCAAGCCATCTACTTTCAGTGTCCAGGTGCCGGCCATGGGCGAGGCCACGGCTACGCTCCGGCCAGGCGTGAGGGTAAACTCTACGGGAATGCCCGAGCGGTACTGCTTGCCGGTGGGGTCGAGCACAATCAGGTTGACCGTATTGCCAGTCTGGCCCATTACTCCGTAGGTATTGATGCTGGCCTCCAGGCTGTTTACACCGCTGGGCACGCTGAAGGTGAACTGGTTCGAGGCCGTGGTAGCGGGGTTATACTTTACGGTGAAGTTGCTCACTGCGGCCAGCGAGTTCACGCTGCTGCTGAAAGTGCGGGTGCTGTTGACGGTAGCGCCGAAGTTGGTACCCCGGAAAGCGCGGTCCACCGCAGCATAGGCATTCACATAGCCCGCGCCTACTTCCCACGACTCGCGGCCGGGCATATTGGTGGCGGTTTTCTGCAGCAGCTCCTTCACCTGGGCGGGGGACATTGACGGCTTAGCTTCCAGAATAAGGGCAATGACACCAGCCGTGTGGGGCGTGGCCATCGAAGTGCCGCTCAGCACCGTGTAGAAAGGCAGCTCGGCCGGCGTGAGCACGGCGGCATCCGTCTGGGCACCCAGCAGTGGTATCGGGCCCTGCGTGCGGGTCGACACCACATCAACGCCGGGGGCCGTAATCACGGGCTCGTTCTTATAGGTCCAGGTCTGGCCATCTACCTGAAACGTGCCGCTCTGGCCCTTCACCCCACGCGAGGAAAAGCTGGCGAGCAAGCCATTCTTGTCGCCGGCGGCCACCGAAATGGTCCAGGGCGCAATGGCGTAGGGGTTGTGCGTATCGGCACCGGGACCGGAGTTGCCGGCGGCAAACACCACCACCATGTTGCGGTCGTAGCAGCGCTTGGTGGCCACGTTCAGTGGGTCGCTGGGGTTAAAGGTGCCCGACGAGCCAAAGGAGTTGCTGATAACCCGGATATTGTACTGAAACTGGTGCGTCAGGGCATAGTCGAAGCCGCCAATGGCATCGAGCACGAGCAGCGCACCGCCCGAGCCGTAGCCAAGCAGCGAAGCCCCGGGGGCCACGCCCTCGTATTTGCCACCCGACCGCGAGCCGTTGCCGCCTACCGTGCCCGCACAGTGCGTGCCGTGGCCTGAGTTGTTGTCAGTGTTCGGCACGCCTTCCACGTAAGTCACGGGTAGCATGGCATTCACCGAGTTGAGGTTGGTAGAGCCCAGCGTATTCTGCACCAAGTGAGTGCCGAGCTTGATGTCATCGTGCGTGCCATCTACGCCGCTGTCGTTGATGAGCACCCCAATGCCGCGACCCGAAACCGGCGTCCCGTTGTTGCGGGCCGTGATTTGCTGGTCGAGGCGCAGGCGCTTCACGCCGGTCAGGTTGGTATCGTCGTAGTTTTCGTAGTCAAGCTGCTTATTGATGAACAGCGAGCGCACGGCCGGGTTGGCGGCCAGGGCATCGACCTGCGCGGCCGTAGCCACAATCCCGGCAATAGGCAGCGCCTGCATGGTAATGCCGCGCGTGATGCCCAACTGCTGCAGGGCCAGCAGCTGCGAAGCCTGGGGTGCCCCGCTTCCATTGAAGGTCACGACTACCTGGGCAATCGGGCTGGTAGCAAAGGCCGTCCGCAGCTCCGGGTCGACGATGGCCTGGCCAAACGCTGCGCCATTAATCCCTGCCACGAGCAGGGTAAGGAGAATTTTGTTTTTCATGTAAACGTGTGGAAATAGCGAGTAGGTTGGTGAAGTATTGCGGCAGTCGGGCAAGGATATGCAGCAACCCAATTGTTGCGCCGGGCCCAGCGCAAGGGCGTTGCTAGTATTCCTGACTGCTACGACAATACTTACGAGACACTATTTCCGGCGGATTTACCCTGAATGATTATTTTTTTAACTTTTATTCATTTTATTGAAAATACTTTTTAGTAATCAATAAATAGTTGCCAGTACCGTATAATAACACCATTTTAATTGAAAATTACATTTTCGCCATTACGATTGCGAGCAACCTAAGTACGGCGTTTGGCGAAACGGCCCGGGCAGGGCATCCCGCTTATGGCAACCGGAGTAGTATCCTGGGTTTGCTTAGGGTTTCCGCTATCTTTCGTCATGATTCGGCGGCAGAGCATACGACTACTTTGGGGGCTTGCGGGGGCGTTGCTCCTGCTCTTCGCCATTGACCGCCTTTTCCCCGCGCCGCCCGCGCCGCGCTACTCTCCGATTGTGCTGGCGGCCGATGGCAGCGTCCTCCACGCCTACCTGAACCCCACCCAGAAGTGGCGGATAAAAACCGAATTAGCGGAGATAACGCCGACATTGCAGCAGGACATTATCAACAAGGAAGACTGATATTTCCGCTACCATTTCGGCGTGAATCCCGTGGCGATACTGCAGGCGGCCGGGCGCAATATTTTCAAATCCGGCCGCACCACCGGAGCCAGCACCATCACCACGCAGGTGGCCCGACTGCTGGAACCCAAGGAGCGCACCTTCGGCAATAAGCTACTAAAAATGCTACGCGCCACGCAGTTGGAAGCCCATTACAGCAAGGCTGAAATCCTACAGCTCTACCTCAACCTGGTGCCCTACGGTGGCAATATTGAAGACGTGAAATCGGCCGCGCTGCTCTACTTCCAACAGCCACCCGATTACCTCTCCCTGGCCCAAACCGTGACGCTGGCCATTATCCCGAATCAGCCCCGCGTGCTGGTGCTGGGCAAGAACAACGACCGGATTCTGGCCGACCGTAACCGCTGGCCACGACAGTTACGGCAGCAGCATCTGTTTCCGAATCAGGATATTGAGGATGCCATCAACGAACCGCTGGATGCGCAGCGCCGCACCGCGCCCACGCTGACCCCGCACCTGGCGCGGCGGCTGGTGACGCAGTTTCCCGGCCGGCCCATCATCCACTCCATGCTGCGGCGCAACCCCCAGGCCAAAGCCGAGGACCTGACCAAAAACTACGTGCGCCGCCTGCGCGAGCTGGGCATTTCGCAGGCCGCCGTGGTGGTGGTGAGCAACCGCACCCGCGCCGTGGAAGCCTACGTGGGCTCGGCCGACTTTGCCGATGCCGCCAGCAGCGGGCAGGTCGATGGCGTGCGGGCCATCCGCTCGCCGGGCAGCACGCTGAAGCCCTTTTTGTATGCGCTGGCGCTGGATAGGGGCATCGTGACACCGAAACTGAAGCTGCCCGACGTGCCCACCAACTTCAGCGGCTTCCGCCCCGAGAACTTCGACAAGAGCTACGCCGGCGAAGTGACTGTGGAGCGGGCCCTCACCTACTCGCTCAACATCCCGGCCGTGCGCGTGCTATTCGAAGTCGGCGTGCCCGTTTTCATGGATAAGCTGCGGGCGGCCGGGTTCAAAAGTGTGGCAAGAGCGGCCCCGCAACTAGGGTTGAGCACCATTCTGGGCGGCTGCGGGGCCACGCTGGAAGAGCTTACCGGGCTGTACGCGGCGCTGGCCGATGGCGGGCGGTATGCACCACTGAAGCTGGTGCTTAATGAAGAATTAAGAATGAGGAATTGACGCCGAAGCGACTTTCCTCTACGTCAGGCACGCGGCCTCACGCCCGAAATTTCTCATTCTTCATTCCTAATTCTTCATTGATAAGCCCCGCCGCCGCCTTCCTCATCACCGACATTCTGGCCCAGCGCACCCGACCCGACCTCCCGATGGGCTACCAGAACAGCCGCCACCTGCCCAAAATCGCCTGGAAAACCGGCACCAGCTACGGCCGCCGCGATACCTGGAGCATTGGCTACAATCAGGACTACACCATCGGCGTGTGGGTGGGCAACTTCAGCGGGCAGGGCAGCCCGGCCCTCACCGGAGCCGATGTGGCCTCGCCCCTGCTCTTTGACCTCTTCAACACGCTCGCCTACAACTCGCCCAACAACTGGGCCGTGCCGCCCGCCACCCTCGATTGTCGCCTCGTCTGCGCCGAAACGGGCCTCGTACCGGGCGAGCATTGCCCCAACCAGCTCATCGACTACTACCTGCCCGGCACCTCGTCGGCCCGGCGCTGCGAGCACCAGAAAAAAGCCTTGGTATCGGCCGATGGCACGATTGCCTACTGCCGGGCCTGCGTGCCGGCGGCCGGTTTCCGGCGGCAGTTATTCCTAAACCCGCTGCCCGAAGTATTGGCGTTCCGGGAGGCGCAGGGGTTGCCCGCCAGCCGCCTGCCGCCGCACAACCCCGCCTGCCGCCTCGTGCACAACACCGACGGCGGCGCGGGCGCGGCCCTGGTCATCACCTCCCCGCTCGACCATGCCGAGTACGTGCTCGACCGCCACGAGCAGCAGCAAATGCTGCTCAGCTGTGCAGCGGGCAGCGAGGTGCGCCAGGTTTTCTGGTACGTGAACGACCAGTTTCTGCGGGCCGCGTCGGCCACCGAGCGGGTCTTTTTCCGTCCGCCCAGCGGGACCGTCAAAATCTCCTGCGCCGACGACCACGGCCGCAATGTCGACATCAAGTTGGAAGTGCAGGAGTTGTAGCGCGGACTTTTAGTCCGCGGATTCAAGCAAATCACTCGCGGACTAAAAGTCCGCGCTACTCTCCAAAAAAGCAGGCCGGCACGCCCGCCACGCCGGGCCGCACCGCAAAAACGTCGCCACTGAGCGGAAACGTCGCCGCTTGCTGCGGTGTGAGGCCGCCCCGCGCCGAGGTGATGAACAGCGTTTCCAGCCCCGACCCGCCGAAAGCGCACGACGAAGTGAACGGCGCGGGCACCGCCACTACCTGCAGCAATGCCCCCGTGCCAGGGTCGTAGCGCTGCACGCGCCCGCCGCCCCACAGCGCCACCCAGAGCTTACCTTCCGCGTCGATGGTCATGCCATCGGGCCAGCCCTCGGCCTCGGCGAAACGGACGACGACGCGCGAGTTGGCAATGCTGCCGGTGGCATTGTCGTAGTCGAACGCCTGCACGGCGAGCGTGGGCGTGTCGATGTAGTACATTGTGGTGCGGTCCGATGACCACGCGATGCCGTTGGAGTTGGTGATGCGGGGCAGCATGACGTGCGTGCTGCCATCGGGGTCGAAGCGGTAGAGGGTGCCGGCGTGCGGGCGCAGCAGCATATCGAACGTGCCCACCCAGAGGCGGCCCGCCGGGTCGCACTTGCCATCATTGAAGCGTAGATGCTCGTCCGTCAGGGGGTGGGCGAGGCGGGTGAGCAGGCCGGTGGCCAGGTCGATTTCGTGAATGCCGGTTTGCAGGGCCACCAGGGCGCGGCCACTGCACCGGGGCACCACCGTGCCAATGCGCCTGCCCACGGGGTAAGGCCGGTCGTGGCCCGTGGCGGGGTCGAAAACGTGCAGCGCCCGACCCTCGATATCAACCCAATACAACTCGGCCGTTTCCGGATTCCAGATGGCTCCTTCGCCCAAAGCTGCCTGCGCATGAAGAATGGATTCGGCCTGCATAACGGGTTATTTACGCGGTAGGCAAGGTGGCAAGGTGCTGCTTCAACACGGCCAGCTGGCCGTTCAGGGTCACTTCTTCGGCAGTTTTGGTGGTTACCGGGCACTTGTGGGCAATACCCAGCACGCGCAGGGCCGCGCCATAGAGGTCCACCAGCACGGGCTCGCCGGCCAGCACGATGCGGGCCGGGCGGTGGGCCAGCAGCTCGTGGCACTCGCTGCCAATGAGCAGGCCGCTCAGGTAGAAGTAGTTTTCAGACTTGCTATTCTGGCTGAATAAGTCGTTGGTACGCACCATAAAAGCGTTGTGCAGCAGGTTGACCTGCTGGCCTTCCAGCACGCCCCGGGCAAACCACTGCTGATGCCGGCCTTCGGCGAGCATCCCCTCTGCTTCCACCGAGGCCGCCAGGATGCTTTGGGTAGCAAGCAGCGCGAAAAGCTCCCCGGTCATGTAGGTTTTCAGGGCGGTGGCCTGGCCGTGTTGCACCGTTACGTGCTTGGCGTGGGTGCCGGGATGCAGGAAAAGCTGCTCCTCGGGCGTATTTTCAAACCCGCAGCCCACCAACTGCACCTCCTCGCCGCGCATTACATCATCGGCGCTCCGCACGCCCGAAATCAACAAAACGGGATGCGGAAAATCGACCGTCGGAGCAATGGTTTGGGTGAGCAAATCCGAGCCATCCACCGCGAAGGGCAGCGGCTTGTACGGCAGCTCCGCCATGCCGATGGTGGACGAAGCCATGCCCGAAATCACCACGGGCACGCCCGCCAGCGTGGTTTGGGCCGCCGCTGCCATCTGCTGAATGTGCCGCCGCACGATGGTCAGGTAAAACGCCACGCGCTGCTCCGGCGGCTGCCCGGCCTGTTGCCAGCGCCCGGCCGTGGCCGCGTTGCCCTCCTTCGAGCTTGCTCCGGCCAGAATTTTCCGGGTTTCGCGCTCCACCAGCCGCAGGCGGAAGGAAGTAGTGCCCCAGTCGCAGCTGAGGAAGGTGGTAATGGGGTTCATAGCTGAGGATTGAACAGTACTCCCCTCCTCAGCCGAGGAGGGGATGTTTCAGCGAAGCTGAAACGGGGGTGATTGCTTCGTTGAACGGCTCGCGACCGCATCGTGCGGGGGTCGTTTGGGGGTCGTTCAACGAGGTCAACCACCCCAGCTGCCGCTTCGCGGCAGCGTCCCCTCCTCAGCTGAGGAGGGGAGTGATGTGCTACCATTCTGCCACGCTCCCATCCTCATTTCGCCAGATGGGATTGTGCCAGTTGTGGCCAATGGCGGCGCGGCGGCGCACGTATTCCTCGTTGATTTCAATGCCGAGCCCCGGCCCACCGGGAATGCGGCAATGCCCGGCCTCGTAGTCAAATACTGACTTATCAACCAGGTAATCAAGCAAATCATTCTCCTTGTTGTAGTGAATGCCCAGGCTCTGCTCCTGAATGAAAGCATTGTGGCACGAGGCATCCACTTGCAAGCAGGCGGCCAGCGCAATCGGCCCCAACGGGCAGTGCGGCGCGGCGGCCACATCGAAGGCTTCGGCCATGCCGATGATTTTTTTGCACTCGGTGATGCCGCCGGCGTGCGATACATCGGGCTGAATGATATCGACGTAGCCATCGATGAGCAACTGCTTGAAATCCCAGCGCGAAAACATGCGCTCGCCGGTGGCGATGGGAATGCTGGTATGCCGGGCAATCTCGCGCAGAGCCTCGTTGTTCTGCGGCAGCACGGGCTCCTCGATGAACATGGGCCGATAGATTTCCAGCTCGTGGGCCAGCACCTTGGCCATGGTTTTGTGCACCCGACCGTGGAAATCGATGCCGATGCCCAGCCCCGGCCCGCCCGCCGCCCGCACGGCCGCCACGCGGGCCAGCACGGCGTCAATCTTCACGTAGGAATCGACGTAGGCCATTTCGTCGGTGGCGTTCATCTTAATGGCGGTGAATCCCTTGGCCACCATGTCGACGGCCGCCGCGCCTACGTGCTCGGGCCGGTCGCCGCCAATCCAAGAGTAAACGCGCATTTTGTCGCGCACCGGGCCGCCCAGCAATTGGTAAATCGGCGCATCGTGGTACTTGCCCTTGATGTCCCACAGCGCCTGGTCGATACCCGCGATGGCCGACATCAGAATGGGCCCGCCCCGGTAGAAGCCGCCCCGGTACATCACCTGCCAATGGTCTTCGATGTGAAGCGGGTCTTTGCCGATTAGGGTTGACATCAGCTCGGTTACGGCAGCGGCCACGGTGGCCGCCTTGCCCTCAATCACGGGCTCGCCCCAGCCCACGAAGCCGGTATCGGTTTCAATTTTGAGGAACAGCCAGCGCGGCGGCACCTGAAAGAGTTCGAAGCGGGTGATTTTCATGGGGTGTCGGATAGGAATATTTGAACGGGGAAAGGTCGTCATGCAGAGCGCAGCGAACCGATGCTTGGCTACGCCGACCTTCGGTTCGCTGCGCTCTGCATGACGAGCGTCCTCATCGCTCTACCCCGCCACCGCCGCCACAAACTGCCGCGCCCGCTCCGTGAGCTGCGTCAGGTACTCCTCCGTCACGGCCTGCCGGGTATCAACCAGCGCGCTGCCCAGGCCGAAGGCTACTGCCCCGGCTTCTTTAAATCCTTTGATATTATCCAGCGAAACGCCGCCCGTGGGCATGAGCGGAATGAAGGGCAGCGGCCCGGCAATATCTTTAAAATAGCCCGCGCCGCTGGCCGAGGCTGGAAACACTTTGATGATGTCGCCGCCGTATTCGTAGGCCTTCAGAATCTCGGTGGCGGTGTAGGCCCCGGGGATGCTCACGGCCCCGTAGCGCTTGGTCAGGCGAATGGTTTTTTTGTTGAGGGTGGGCGAGATGATGTATTTCGCCCCGGCCAGCAGGGCGGCGCGGGCCGTTTCGGGGTCGAGCACGGTACCGGCACCCACCAGCACCTTGCCTTCCATCGCCCCGGCAACTTCCTCAATCGAAGCCAGCGCGCCGGGCGAGTTCAGCGTCACTTCCATCAGGCGCACGCCACCGGCGTGCAGGGCCCGGGCAATGCGCAGCAGGCTCCGGGGGTCGGCTCCGCGCACAATGGCGATTACCTTGTGTTCGAGAATGTGGGCCAGTGGGTTCATGCAGACTTCAGAACGGGGCGCGCATCATTGCGCCTTCCTGGCAACGTAGAACCACGAACGCAGGTTAGGCCCGGCGGCCGGCGGCTCGTCCTTTTCCCCCTCCCCCATGGCCAACCTGGTGCTCGTCCGGCACGGCGAATCGACTTCCAACCTGGCCAATGTCTTCACCGGCTGGCTCGACGTGCCCCTCAGCCCCACCGGCGAGGCCGAGGCCCACACCGTGGCCGACAAGCTGCGCGGCTACCACTTCGACGCGGCCTACAGCTCCGACCTGATTCGGGCCGAGCGCACGCTCGACATCATTGTGGCGCGGCCGGCCTGGGCCACCATTCCGGTGCACCACGCCGGGGCCCTGCGGGAACGCATGTACGGCGATTTGCAGGGCCTCAACAAAGCCGAAACAGCCCTGAAATACGGCCAGGCCCAAATTGATAGCTGGCGGCGCAGCTACGCCGTGCCCCCGCCCGGCGGCGAAAGCCTGCAGCAAACCCAGGCCCGGGCCGTGAAATACTTTGAGGCCGAGATTGCCCCGAAGCTGCGCGCCGGCCAGGATATTCTGGTGGTATCGCACGGCAACACCTTGCGCGGGCTGCGCATGTACCTAGAGCACCTCACGCCGGAGGAAGTTGAATCGCTGGAAATTGTGACGGGCGGCATCTGCGTGTATGCGTTCGATGCGCAGCTGAAGATTGTGGAGCGGCGGCTACTGTAGCCGCGCCGGCCGCAGTGCCCCTGAACGTAACGTGAACCGGCGAAAGGAGTAAACCGGTGGATACAGACCGGGTTGCCCACCTCGGCGGCCAGCCATCACCTTTCCTTCGCTCATGGTTCCTCAGTTCCTTTTCGCCACCGGCATCGAAAACAGCAACCCCACCATCCAGAACGGCCGGCACCGCGTGGATGAGCTGGAAAAATGCAACCACTACAAGCTCTGGCAGAAGGATTTCGACCTCGTCGATGAGCTGGGCATCAAGTTCCTGCGCTATGGGCCGCCCATTCACACCACGTTTCTGGGGCCGGGCAAGTACGACTGGAGCTTTGCCGATGTGACGTTTCAGGACCTGTTGCGGCGCAACATCTCGCCCATCGTGGACCTGTGCCATTTCGGCGTGCCCGACTGGATTGGCAACTTCCAGAACCCCGATTTTCCGGTGCTGTTTGCGCAGTATGCCAAAGCGTTTGCCCAGCGGTTTCCGTGGGTGCAGCTCTACACGCCGGTGAACGAGATGTACATCTGCGCCGTGTTTTCGGCCCGCTACGGCTGGTGGAACGAGCAGCTGACCGGCGATAAGTCCTTCGTGACGGCCCTTAAAT
Organism: Hymenobacter siberiensis; assembly: GCF_018967865.2. NCBI lineage: Bacteria > Pseudomonadati > Bacteroidota > Cytophagia > Cytophagales > Hymenobacteraceae > Hymenobacter > Hymenobacter siberiensis. Next base: position 1,059,220 of record NZ_JAHLZY020000001.1, on the reverse strand, counting down.
ACATCGTGAAGGCCAACGTACTGGCTATGAGCGCCATATTAGAAGCGCGACCCGATGCTATTTTCATCCAGAGCGAGTCGTCGGAATATTTCCACGCCGAAAATCCGGCCGCCATCGGCCCGGCCGAAACCATGAACTCCGAGCGGTTTCTGTCGCTGGATTTGAACTACGGCCGCCGCGTGAATTCGAGCATGTACGAATTCCTGACGGACAACGGCATGACCCGCGAAGAGTATCACTTCTTCCTGAAAAACAAGATGAAGCACCATTGCATAATGGGCAACGACTACTACCACACCAACGAGCACCGCGTGGCGGCCGATGGCAGCACCCGCGCCTCGGGCGAGATTTTTGGCTACCACGTCATCACCACACAGTACCACGACCGCTACCGCCTGCCCGTGATGCACACCGAAACCAACATCTGGCAGGGTCCCAACGGCGACGAGGCCGTGAACTGGCTCTGGAAAGAGTGGGCCAACGTGCTGCGCGTGCGCAACGACGGCGTGCCCATGGTGGGCTTCACCTGGTACTCCCTCACCGACCAGGTGGACTGGGACACCGCCCTGCGCGAAAACAACGGCCGCCTGAACCCCGTGGGTCTCTACGACCTCGACCGCAACATCCGGCCCGTGGGCACGGCCTACAAGCACCTCATCGCCGACTGGCGCCAGGTGCTGCCTGCCCAAAGCGTGTGCCTGCAAGTGCCCATCGTGATGCCCCAGGCCAGCAACGCCGCCTGGGCCCGGGAGCAAAAAGCCAACGCGAAAGCCGACACCGCCGATAGCTCCACCAAACCGGCCAATCCCACTACTACTGATTCCGCGTAAAATACTGTCATGCAGAGCATAGCGAAGCATCTTGCCCGCAGTCACCAATCAATGCGAGTGCGAGGATTGAATTACTGCCTCTGGCAAGATGCTTCGCTGCGCTCTGCATGACGTTCTTCTTTCCTAAATCTCCTCCTTCCCCCCCTTCCCCATGCCTCTTCGCTTCCAGGATAAAGTCGTTCTCATTACCGGCGGTGCCAGCGGCATCGGCCTGGCCACGGCCCGGCGTTTCGCCTCCGAAGGGGCCCGCGTGGTACTCGCCGATTACAACCAGGCCAACCTCGATGCCGCCGTGCCCGAGGTGCAGGCCGCCGGCGCGCCCGAGGTGCTGGCCAGCCTCTGCAACGTGGCCGTGGAGGCCCAGGTAGAAGCCACCGTGGCCGCTACGTTGGCCCGGTTCGGCCGCCTCGATGCGGTGGTGAACAACGCCGGCCTCATGCAGTTCAAAGCCCTGGAGGAGCTGACCGGCGACGATTGGCTGCGCATTCTGAACGTGGACTTGCTGGGCGCGTTCTACTTCACCAAGCAGGCTTTTCTGCACATGAAGCCCGGCGGCAGCATTGTGAACGTGTCCAGCATTCACGCCATCGAAACCAGTCCGCTGGTGGCCCCTTATGCGGCGGCGAAGGCGGCCATGCTGTCGCTCACCCGCTCGTCGGCTCTCGAAGGCAAGCCGAAGGGCATCCGCACCAACGTCGTGCTGCCCGGCGCCATCGACACGCCCATGCTCTGGGAGAATCCGAACGTAAAATCCGGCGTCGAAATCATTGACAAAACCGACGTGGGCAAGCCCGAAGACGTGGCCGCCATCATCGCCTACCTCGCTTCGGATGATGCCGTCTTTGTGCAGGGAGCCGAAGTGCGCGTAGACGGCGGCCGGCTCAACCGGCTTTAGCATCCGGCACGGCCCTTGTACTGCGCCCATTGCCGGGCTGTTCCGCAGTGGCGCTCCTCCTATGAAAACCTTCACTCTCGCGGCCCTGCTGCTGCTTTCGGTTAGTTCTCTCAATGCTTCGGCCCAGTTCCGCCTGCCCAATCTGGGCGGCATCAAGCTGCCCGGGGGCATCAAACTGCCGGGCAGCACCTCGGGCACCACCAGCTCCACGGGCAGCAGCAGCATTGCCGGCCTCAGCAGCGCCTCCTTGAGGCCAATGGCCTCAAGGAGGCGCTGCTGCAAGGCATCAGCAAAGGGGCCGACCAAGCCTCCCAGACCGATGGCTTCTACCTCAACCGCCTCATCCGTATTCCTTTCCCACCCGATACCCAGCGCGTGGCCACCACGCTGCGCAGCATTGGCCTGGGCAGCCAGGTCGATAAGTTCGAGCTGAGCCTGAACCGGGGCGCGGAGGACGCGGCCAAAAGCGCCAAGCCCATTTTCATCTCGGCCATCAAAAGCCTCACGTTTTCCGACGTCTGGAATATCCTGACCGGCCAGAAGGACGCCGCCACGCAGTTCCTGAAGCGCACCACCTCGACGCAGCTGGTTTCGGCTTTCTCGCCCATCATGCAGAAAAGCCTCGACCAGGTGGGAGCCACGCGCTACTACACCCAGCTGGCCGGCAGCTACAACCAGCTGCCCCTGGTACAGAAAGTGGAGCCCGATTTGAACCAGTACGCCACCGGCAAAGCCGTGGATGGCCTGTTCACGCTCATCGCCCAGGAAGAAGCTAACATCCGCGAAAATCCCGTGGCCCGCACTACTGAGCTCCTGCGCCGCGTGTTTGGCGGCCGCAGCTAGGCGAGGCTGGTACGCCCCGGTCTGACCGCCCTAGGCGGTCAGACCGGTTGTTGTAACACGATTTCGTTCCCTCTTCAACCGGTCTGACCGCCTAGGGCGGTCAGACCGGGGAACCAAACCAGTGGCGTATGTTTACGGCCCTTTATCCGTAATCATTCGCCACTTTTCTTTTATGTCCATCCTTACCATTGGCAGTCTTGCCGAACTCGAAGCGCATACCAGCCAGGAGCTGGGCGTGTCCGAATACCACACCATCACGCAGGCCCAAATCGACCAGTTTGCCGCCGCCACACTCGATTTTCAGTGGATTCATACCGATGCCGAGCGCGCTGCGGTAGAGTCGCCCTTTAAGGCCACCATTGCCCACGGCTATCTCACGGTAGCGCTGCTGCCCTACTTGTGGCAGCAAATTGTGACCATCGAGAACCTGAAAATGCAAGTGAATTACGAAATTGAAAGCCTGCGCTTCAACCAGGCCGTGACCGTGAACAGCACCGTGCGCCTGCACGCCAAGCTGCTGTCGGTGGCCAACCTGCGCGGCATTGCCAAAACCCGCATCGAAGTTTCGCTGGAAATTGAGGGCGTGAAAAAGCCGGCGTATACCGGCGTAATTACGTTCCTATACCACTTTCAGGAGCAATAGAAATATAGAATACCTGCGCTTATTTAGGCGACAGGCAGGAATGACCGGGCAGCTCACGCTGTCCGGTCATTTTTTTGGTTAAATTGGTCGAAATATTCATCTTTTTCTGCGAATGCTTATGAAACATCTCCTTTTGGGTTTGGGCCTGCTGCTGGCTTTGGCCACTCCGCAAGACAGCGTGGCCCAAACCGCCAAAACGGGCAGCCAGCCCCCGCTCATCGACCGCGAGCTGCTGTTCGGTGACCCCGAAATTTCGGGGGCGCAACTCTCGCCCGACGGCAAGTTTCTGTCCTTCATCCGGCCCTACAACGGCACCCGCAACATCTGGGTGAAAGGCCTGAACGAGCCCTTCGACAAGGCCCGACCCATGACCAACGACCAGGCTCGCCCGGTGCGCAGCTACTTCTGGAGCCGCAACGGCAAGTACCTGCTTTACAGCCAGGACAAAGCCGGCGACGAGAATTTCAACATCTACGCTGTGAACCCGGCGGAGGCCCTGCCCGCTGGCCAGGCCGTGCCCACCGCCCGCGACCTCACCGGCCTGAAGGGCGTGCGGGTGCAGATTGTCAACGCACCCCTCACCGACCCCAATACCTTGTATATCGGCCTGAATGACCGCGACAAGGCCTGGCACGACCTCTACAAGCTGAACCTGACCACCGGCGAGAAAACCCTGATGCGCCAGAACAACGACCGCATCGGCGACTGGGTGTTCGACTGGAACGACCAGCTGCGCCTGGCGGCCCGCTCGAACCCCGACGGCAGCACCGAGTGGCTGCGCGTGGAAGACGAGCAAATGACGCCCTTCTACAAGACCACGATTGACGAACAGAGCGCCGTGGAAGGCTTCGCCAAAGACAACCAGCACGTATACCTGGCCACCAATAAAGGCTCGCGCAACCTGGCCGAAATCGTGCTCCTCGACCCCGCTACCGGCCAGGAACAGCCCTACCAGACCGACCCGCTGAAACGCGTGGACGTGGGCGGCCTCACTATCTCGGAAAAAACGCATGAGCCAGTGTACGTAAGCTTCGAGGACGACCGGATGCGCCGCGTATGGAAGGACAAGAGCTTTGAGCAGGATTTTGCCGCCGTAAGCCGGCGGCTGCCGGGCCTGGATGTGCAGCCCATATCGCACACCACCGACGAGCGGCTGTGGCTGCTCGCGGCCAGCTCGGCCACCCAGCCCAGCGTGTCCTACTTATTTGACCGCCAGACCAAGCAGCTCAGCAAGCAGTACGAAACCCGTCCCAAGCTGCACCCCGCCGACCTGGCCGACATGAAAGTGGTGCGCTACAAGTCGTCGGACGGCCTCGAAATTCCGGCTTACCTGACCCTGCCCAAGGGCGTGGCGGCCCAAAACCTGCCCGTCATCATTCTGCCCCACGGCGGGCCCTGGGGGCGCGATGTCTACGGCTTCAACACCATGGCCCAGTTTCTGGCCAACCGGGGCTACGCCGTGCTCTCACCCAACTTCCGGGCCAGCACCGGCTACGGCAAGCAATTTCTGAACGCCGGCAATGGCGAGTGGGGCCGCAAAATGCAGGACGACCTGACCTGGGGCGTGAAGTACCTGGTGGCACAGGGCATTGCCGACCCCAAGCGCGTGGGCATCATGGGCGGCTCGTATGGCGGCTATGCCACGCTGGCTGGCGTGGCCTTCACCCCCGATTTGTACAGCGCCGCCGTGGCCATCGTGGCCCCATCCAACCTCACCACGCTGCTCAACGCCATTCCGCCCTACTGGGAGGCCGGCCGCAAGCAGATGTACGCCCGCATGGCCGACCCCGGCACTGCCGAAGGCCGGGCGGCTCTCGACCGCATGTCGCCGCTGGGCTCGGCCAATAAAATCAAAACCCCGCTCATGGTGGTGCAGGGCGCCAACGACCCCCGCGTGAACAAGGCCGAGGCCGACCAGATTGTGGTAGCCCTGCGCGACCGCAACTACCCCGTGCAGTACCTGCTGGCCCCCGACGAAGGCCACGGCTTCGCCCGCCCCGTGAACAACATGGCCATGTTTGCAGCCTCCGAGAAGTTTCTGGCCGGCCACTTGCACGGCCGCTACCAGGAAAGTATGAGCCCCGCCGTGGCCAAGCGCCTGGAGGAAATCACGGTTGACCCCAAAACGGTGCAGTTGGTGACGAAGACGAACGTGAAGTAGAACGAGTAGCGGCTGTCATGCTTCACTGCGTTCAGCATGACAGCCGCTGACGTTTACACCGCCATTTCCGGGTATTCATCACCGGCAAATACCGGGGCCATATCCTTTTCCTCGTCCTCGGTAAATAGCCGCGAGCGAATCAGAAACCGCACGCCCAGCGGGATTTCCAGCGAGAAGCTGGCGCCCCGGCCCTTCACTACATCCACCGTGAGCTGGGTGTGTTTCCAATACTCGAACTGGCTGGCGCTCATAAAAAAGTCGCAGCCGTAGATGCGGCCCAGCCAGGTATCGTTGCCGCCCACCCGAAACTCGCCCTTGGCAAAGCACATGGGCGAGGAGCCGTCGCAGCACCCGCCGCTCTGGTGGAACATGAGCGGGCCGTGCTCGTCGCGGAGCAGGTCGATGGTGGCTTCGGCGGCGGCGGTGACGAGGACGCGGGGGGTGGGCATAGTTGTGAGGTAAGCTTTAGCTTGCCGTATAATCAGGCCAGCCAAAAATGATTGCCGGAACTGCTCTAGCGACGGCGAAAAATGTACGTATTGCCGGTCCGCTCCTCACGCACCGCGACTGACTTATCAGGAGCTATGGTGCAGGAGCCGGGGCGGCTCAGCCACTCGTAAGCGAGCTGGCGGGTACCATCCCACCATTGGTGGCGGTTGTCGGCGCGGGCAATGCTGCGCTGGGCAGCATTGGGCATGCGGTCAATACCGGGTTGGATATCCGATGGCTCAACGTTGGGCCGGGATTCTGTTTTTTACAGCTTCCAATCCGGATTTTTGGCTCCCGGAACCGGTAGTATCTGTGCCTGAGATGAGAAACCGCACAGCAGGACAGAACTTAGCAAAAGGCTTTTCATGGTCGTGGTGCTTAGTACTGCTAGTGAAGACGCAGTTCCAAGGCAAAAGATGCGTAGCGACACGGGTGGCTGCTTAAAATAGAACGTCATGCCGGGCTTCTTTCCGCAGCTTTACCGGCCCCGGGGGCGCGGTAGAGATGCTTCGGCAAGCTCAGCATGACGTTCTGTTTTTCATTTTACGGCCCTGCGGTGCCAGCTAACGCTTACCGCACTGCGCTAGAAAAAGCCCAGCGCCTTCTCGCTGTAGCTGATGAGCATGTTCTTGTTCTGGCGGTAGTGGGCCAGCATCATCTTGTGGTTTTCGCGGCCGAAACCGGAGGCTTTGTAGCCGCCGAAGGGCGCACCGGCGGGGTAGTCGTGGTAGCAGTTCACCCACACGCGGCCGGCCTGGATGGCGCGGGGCACCTCGTACAGCTCATGCGCATCACGAGTCCACACGCCGGCCCCGAGGCCGTAGAGCGTATCGTTGGCAATTTCGATGGCTTCTTCCACCGTTTTGAAGGTGGTGACGGACACCACCGGGCCGAAGATTTCCTCCTGGAAAATGCGCATCTTGTTGTGGCCCCGAAACATGGTGGGCTGAATGTAGTAGCCCTCGCCCAGCGCGCCGTCGGCCTGCGAGTAGGCCTCGCCGCCCACCAGCACTTCGGCACCTTCGGCCTTGCCGATTTCGAGGTAGCTCAGGATTTTCTCGAACTGGTCGTTCGAGGCCTGCGCGCCCATCATCGTGGTCATGTCCATCGGGTTGCCCAGCTTGATGGCCTTCACGCGCTCGATTACGCGGGCAATAAAGTCGTCGTAGATGTCCTCCTGCACAAGTATCCGCGATGGGCAGGTGCAGATTTCGCCCTGATTCAGGGCAAACATCACAGCCCCTTCGATGGCTTTATCGAGGAAGTCGTCGTCGTGGTCCATCACGCTCTTGAAGAATACGTTGGGCGACTTGCCGCCCAGCTCCATCGTCACCGGAATGAGGTTTTCGGCGGCATACTGCATGATGAGGCGGCCGGTGGTCGTCTCGCCCGTGAAGCTGGCCTTGTTGATGCGCGGCGACGAGGCCAGCGGCTTGCCGGCTTCCAAGCCGAAACCGTTCACCACGTTAATCACGCCCGGAGGCACCAGGTCCTGAATCAGTTCCATGAGCACCATGATGCTGGCGGGGGTTTGCTCGGCGGGCTTCATCACCACGGTGCAGCCGGCGGCAATGGCGGGGGCCAGCTTCCAGGTAGCCATCAGCAGCGGGAAGTTCCAGGGAATAATCTGACCAATAACGCCCAGCGGCTCTTGAATATTGAGCGACAGCGTGGTGCTGTTCAGCTCGGTGGCGCTACCTTCCTCCGCCCGAATCACACTGGCGAAGTACCGGAAGTGGTCAATGACCAGCGGCATGTCGGCATAGGTGGTTTCGCGAATGGCCTTGCCATTCTCGACGCATTCCACGGCGGCGAGCATGGCCAGGTTCTCCTCGATGCGGTTGGCAATTTTGTTGAGGATGTTGCTGCGCTCAGTAGCCGAGGTTTTGCCCCAGGTTTTGAAGGCTTCGTGCGCGGCATCGAGGGCTAAGTCAATGTCTTCCTTGGTACTGCGGGCCACTTTGGTGAAGACTTTGCCGTCGATGGGCGAGGAATTTTCGAAGTACTGGCCTTTCACCGGAGCCACCCATTTGCCACCGATGAAGTTGTCGTAGTGCGATTTGAACTTGGGGCGTTCCACCAAGGTGGTGGTTTCTTCTAAGGTTTCAGCCATGACGTTGTTGGATGGGAATGAGTTGAACGGGAGATGTTGTAAAGGTCTGCTTTTAACCAGCGGCCGGGTTGTGGTATTATCGCAAAGAGTGCCGAAATTGTCGCAACTTGCTCTGCCATCTCCGTATTAGGAGTGTGTACTCCCTCACCACAGCCATTTCCGCTATGCCAGCCCGCGTTCATTTGCCTGCCGCCGTTGCCCCGCTCGCGCTGGAGCAGCTGCATTACTTAGTCGAAAACCGGACAGTATATAGCCTGGAAGGGTTCGAGCTCAATGTGTTCGAAACGCACCGTGCCGCCTACCGCGTGCCCCTGCGCCTCGATGGCCTAGCCCTGACCACCATGCTGCGCGGCCGGAAAGTAATGCACCTGCCCGGCCGCGCTGCCTTCGACTACCTGCCCGGCGAGTCGGTGGTAGTGGACAAAGACGAGCTGATGGAAATCGACTTCCCCGATGCCTGCCTGTGCAAGCCCACCCAATGCCTGGCCGTGGCCATCGCGCCCGATACCATCCGCCACACCGTCGATTTGCTGAACGAGCGATATCCCAAGGCCGAATCTCACCAGCCCTGGGCCATCGAAGGCCCCGAGTACGCCCACCTCACCAACACCCCCGAACTGACCGACACGCTGGGCCGCCTGGTAGCCGTGTCGCGCACTTCTGATGTAAATAAGGACGTGCTAGCCGGCTTCACGCTCCAGGAATTGCTGGTGCGCCTGATGCAGACGCAGGCCCGCCAGCTCATTTTCCACGACTATGCCCGGCACCTTAATACGCACCGCTTTGCCGCCGTGGTGGGCTATATTAAAGACCATCTTTCGGAGAGCCTGACCATCGATAAGCTCAGCGCACTGGCCTGCATGAGCAAGGCCACCTTCTTCCGGGTCTTCAAGCGCGAGTTCGGCATTACGCCGGTTGAGTACATTATTCGGGAGCGGCTGGGCGAAGCCAAGCGGCTGCTGCGCCACCCACTGGCCAGCGTGGCGGAGGTGTGCCTGCGGGCGGGTTTCAATAACCTGTCGTACTTCCAGTCGCTGTTTAAGAAGTACGAGGGCATGACGCCGGGGGCGTATAAGAAGCAGCTGGTAGCATAGCTGAACGTACCGTGGACTCTGCGAGTCCGCGCGGTTGAACGGCCTATCGCCTCCCACACGCGCGGACTCGCAGAGTCCACGGTACAGTTAAAACACCACGCTATATGGCAGGTCGGCTAGCTCGCGCACTTCTTTATCCAGCTCTACCCGCATGATTTCGTGCACGTTGGCCCGGATAAGGTTGGAAATCTGGGTGAGCGGCAAGTCGTTGCTGTCCTTGCCGAAGGGGTCTTCAATCTCGTCGCCAATCATCTCTACACCTAGCAGCGCGTAAGCTCCGAACATGGTGATAGGCACCGTGAGCCACTGGTAGGTATCCAGCAGGTTGAAGGGCATTATCAGGATGAATACCGTAATGAAGCCCTTGATAAAGAAGCTGTAGGAGAACGGAATGGGCGTGCCCTTGATGCGCTCGCAGACGCCGGCCACGTCGAGCAGGGTTTCGTGGTGGCGCTGGAAGGTGATAAGGTGCTCGGGCAGGATGACGCCCTGGCGCAGCAGGTGCTCGAAAAACTCCTGAATAAGGGCGGCAATGCGACTGGGGACATGGTCGATGGCACGCAGCTGGTCGACGTGGCCCGGGGTTGCATCTTCCAGCTTCTCGAAGCGCACGCCTCTGCGCAGGTGACCATCGAGGGCAATGGGGAAATTGGAGAGCAAGCGGGCAAAGTAGGTACGGGTAGCCATGTCATCGGCCGGCAGGCGGGCATTGACGAGCACGGCCAAGTTGCGGCAGTTATTCACGAGCTCGCCCCACACGCGGCGGCCCTCATAAAATCGGTCGTACGCCGTGTTGGTCCGGAAGACCATCAGCAAGCTGAGCATGATGCCCAGGAAAGTAAAAAACTCTTTGTCGATAACCGTATTCAGGCGCTCAAATTCGGCGGCACCAGCCGTTATTACGGTGGCATAGATACCCACGAAGAACACCCGTTTCAGCAGTTGGCGAATTACATCAGAAGCGCTCAGATGCCGCAGCGCATCCAACCAGTCGGTCGATTTATATATAATCATAAGGCTGTTAGAGACCGGCCACATGGCCGGACGAGTTAAAATTACGAATCAGCATAGCGGATGTCCGCCACCTCCACCAATTCCTCCTTGGGTCCCAGCTTAAAGGACACAGTCTGGCCCAGCCTTGCGCCCTGCAAGGCCCGGGCAATAGGAGCCACAAACGCCACTTTGCCGCTGGCAATCTCGGCTTCGTCCACCCCCACGATGGCCAGCGTGCGCTCCGCTCCGGTTCCGCTGGTGCGCAGCGTGACCGTGGCTCCGAAGCGCACCTCTTTGGGCGGCTGGCCGGCGGGCTCCACCACCCGGGCGCTGCCGATGCGCTCCAGCAGCAGGGCCAGCCGGCCGTTGTAGAGGGAGAGGCGATGGGTGCGGTCGGTATCGTTGTCGTGGTTGGCTTCGGCCTGGGTGCGCTCGGCTTCCAGGATAGCCAGCTCACTGCGGAGCAGCGCCAAGCCGGCGGGCGTAACGTAGTTGGGCGTGCCCGGCGGCAGGGCCGCCCGGGGCGGAATAATGGGCGGCGTCTGCGCGTCGTCTTCCTTGGTAAATCCTCGGCTCATGCTGGGCAAACGCAGGAGCGGCGGGCAGGTTGCGCGGGTGCGGTGCAACTATCGGGGCCGGTTGGCAGTTACCCAACGCTATTTCGCCGCCATCCTATCCCGATTCGTTCGCGCTATTTAAATGTCAGAATTGCTTATCGAACCCGCCCCTGCGGCAGTTTCGCCTCCCCTACCCCTCCGCCGGCTCGACGGGGCCCTCGTCTGGCTCATGGCCATCACCTGCGGGCTGGTGGTGGCCAATATTTACTACAACCAACCGCTACTGGCCGCCATCGGCCGCACCTTTCACCTCTCCGACAGCAGCGCCAGCCTGGTGGCCACGGCCACGCAGGTGGGCTACACGCTGGGCATGCTGTTTGTGGTGCCGCTGGGCGACATGCTGGAGCGCAAGCGTCTGATAATGATTATGCTGCTGGGCGCGGCAGCCTGCCTGGGACTGGCAGCGTTTGCGCCCAGCTTTGCGCTGCTGGCGGGGGCCAGCATCCTGTTGGGCATCTGCTCGGCGGTGCCGCAGCTGCTGCTGCCCATGGCCGCCCACCTGGCCCCCGAGGCCGACCGGGGCCGCATCGTGGGCCGCATCATGAGCGGGCTGCTGATTGGCATTCTGGCCTCGCGCACGCTCAGTGGCTACGTGGGCGCGCACCTGGGCTGGCGGGCCATGTTTGAGATAGCGGCCGGGCTGATGCTGGCCCTGCTGGGCCTGCTGGCCTGGCGGCTGCCCCGCGACCAGCCAAATTTCGCGGGCTCCTACGGCTCGCTGATGAAGTCGCTGCTGACCCTGACGAGCACCCTGCCGGCCCTGCGCCGCTCGGCGCTGGTGGGCGGGCTGCTGTTTGCGGCCTTCAGCGTATTCTGGACCACACTCACGTTTTTTCTGGAAGGCCCGGCCTACCAGTACGGCAGCGATGTAGTCGGCTTTTTTGGGCTGATTGGGGCAATGGGGGCCTTAGCCGCGCCGCTGGCCGGCAAAGTAGCCGACACGCGCGGGCCGGACTTCACCATCGGCGTGGGTATTCTGCTGGCACTGGCCGCCTACGTGCTGATGGGCCTCACCGGCTTTCACCTGGCCGGGCTGGTGCTCGGCGTCATTCTGCTGGATGTGGGCGTGCAATCGGTCCACATCTCCAACCAGACCAAGGTATTCTCCCTGGTGCCCGAGGCACGCAGCCGCCTCAACACGGTGTACATGACCGGCTACTTCACGGGCGGCTCGCTCGGCTCGGTGGCCGGCGGGCTGGCCTGGATGCACGGCGGCTGGGCCGGCGTGTGTGTGCTGGGTGGGGCATTTACCTGCGCAGCCTATTTGGCCAGCCGCTACTACGGGCGCGACTCAGCCGCTACTTCGGTAACTGACGCTCAGCAAACTATAGCTTAAAACCCCGCTGCCGCAAGCCGCTCCACGCAGGTTTTCAGGCTCTCGCGCCAGTGCGGGATGGCTACGCCCAGTTGGGTCTTAATCTTAGTCTTGTCCATCACCGAAAACGGCGGACGGGTGGCCTTGGTAGGGTATTCGGCGGTGCGGATGGGCGTAGTTTTCACCTCAATTGCACTGAGCTCAAAAATGGCCGTGGCGAAATCGTACCACGAAGTCAGGCCCTCGTTGCTGTAGTGGTAGAGTCCGTAGGCCGTGCTGCGGCTCTCGATGAGGCCGAGGATGACACCGGCCAGGTCGATGGCGTAGGTGGGCGTGCCCACCTGGTCCCAAATCACGCGTAGCTCGTCGCGCTCGCGGCCCAGCTTCTGCATGGTTTTCACGAAATTGCCGGCAAATTCCGAGTACAGCCAGCTGGTGCGCAGCGTGAAGTATTGCTCGGTGAGGGTCGGAATCACCTGCTCGCCCTCGAGCTTGGTGAGGCCGTACACGCTAATTGGCTCGGTAGCGTCGGTTTCGAGCAGGGGCTCGTTGCCCGCGCCGGCAAACACGAAATCGGTGGAAATCTGAATGAGCACGGTGCCGTGCTCCGCGCAGAGACGAGCCAGGTTTTCCACGCCGTCGCGGTTGATGCGGCGGGCCAGGTCTACCTCATCCTCGGCCTTGTCCACGGCCGTGTAGGCGGCGCAGTTGATGACGTAGGCCGGGCGTTGCTCGGCAAATAGCGTGGCCAGGCCCTCGGGGTTGAGGATGTTGGCCTGCGCCTCGGCCAAAAACAGCAGGCCCGTTGTGCCACGCTCGCGGGCTACGTGCGCCAGGCACTGCCCCAATTGCCCGGAGGCTCCAAAAACCAGTGTCGTACTCATGGCTAATACTCGGATTAGCCCGCAAGTTAGGCCCAGCCACCTTGTAGCACATACTTTGGCTTATGCGGCGCTGAACGATATTCGGCACGATGCATAAGCTAACGCATGTGCTACAAGACCTTACCCCGCTGGCGGCAGTAGCTTCTGACCCGCCGACACCTCCTTGCCCACAATCACCTGCTTGTTTTTAATGGGCTCGAAGCGCTGCTCACGGGGCTGCTTTTCGCTGAGGTATTTCCAGTAGCGCAGCGGCATGTGGCGGCGGTGCAGCTTCAGGTTTTTACGTTCGGGGATATTAACGTGGTCGAAATACGTCTGCCAAAGGTGCTTGAATAACGGCTCTCGCTCATCAAGCACAGTAGCGGAGATGTCGGTTGATTTCTGCCCCGTGGGATTTTCAAACTGCACAATGTCGGTGCGCGTGAGGTCATAGTACAGCCCGTAGTGGCGGCGGCGGTCATAAATCAGCCAGCGCTGGTCGGCGTAGCGCTTGGTGAAGTGCGCGGCGATGAGCGGCAGCACGTCCATATCGGGCTCAATGGTGGCGTGGAACAGCTCGTCGCTGGTTTTCTCGAAGCGCACGAAGGCCTCCATGCGATGCTTCTCGCGAAACATCATCTGGGCCAGGCGCTGCACGCGGCGCACGTCGGCGTTGGCGTAGTTCTCGGCCACATCAACCGGCGAGCTCAGGGCCAAATCCACATACCTGAAAATCAGCAGCTCCCGGTCGGCATCTTCGCTCAGAAAAACGTGGTAGAGGCGGGCGCGGGCCTCGGCACTCATCGTTTTCAGCAATCCTTCCCACACGCGGGCGGCGCGGGTTTCGTCGGTTTCGCGGTGGGCGGGCTGCGCAAACAGGCCACTCTGGGCCGTGGCTTCGGGCTGAATGCTGTTGGGCGGCGACTTGCTTTCGTAGATGCTGAACAGCACCGTGAGCAGGCCCTCGAAGGTGCCGTCGTAGGTGTAGTCCAGCGGCGGGGTGGTGAGCGTGGGGGCCGAGCGGCGGCGGGCGGCGGCTCCCACCAACGACGCCGGGCGACGAATCGGTTTCATACAAGCAAATCAACGTGGCGAATAAGTACCGGTTACGCACGCCAGCCCCGCTGGTTCGGGGTGCTGACCGGGACGGCTAGCGCCATGGTCAGCACCCCGACCAACCTTAGCGGCTCACCACCAGGCGCGCCGTGGCAACGCCGTAGCTGGTTTGCAGCTTCACCAGGTAAATGCCATCAGCCAGGTCTTCGGTGCTGAGCGGCAGCGCTAACGCCTTGCCAGCCTCGGCAGTACCCACTCCGATGGTTTTCACCCGTGCCCCGCGCAGGTCGTAAAGCGTTGCCACGAAGGCGGAGGCCGGCCCCGGCGCAAAGGTGAGCACGGCGCGGCCCGAAGCCGGATTAGGCGAGATGCTCAGAGCCGTTGTGAGGGACGCGGGCTGAGTGGCGGTGGCCGTGGCCGTACGGCAGCTGGTGCCTACGGTGTAGATATGCGGGTCGGCAAGGGAGGTTTGCTGGGCGCCCCCCGGGCCGATTTCGTAAGTGAAATACACGCTCGTAACAGTGCCGCTGGCAATGGCTTTGCTAAAGGTGAAGTCGCCGGCTGCGTTCTTAACCATGGTATAGCCAGGGTATGCCCCTATCGAGCCTTCGCGGATGAACACAATGGCCAGGTTGCCGCCCGCCGTGGCTCCGCGCGGATGGAACGTGAAAGTCACGTTGCCGCCGGTCGTCACGGCTGAGTAGGAATAATCGGGCCGGGTGGAGCAGTAGCCGTCCGGGCTTTGCACCAGAATGGCTACCGGGGCCGAAGTCGTGCTGGCATTGCCGTTATCGGTGGCTTTGGCCGTAAGTGAGTAGGCATCGCCGGGCACGCCCGTCCAGGTGTAGGTATAGGGAGCCGTCAGGGCCTGCCCCAGCAGCGTAGTGCCCTGATAGAATTCTACTTTCGCAATGGTGCCATCCGAATCGGTGGCATTGGCGGTGAGGGTGATGGTGGCCGGTGCGGCAAAAACCGCCGAAGCCGCGGGTGCGGTGAGGCTAACCGTGGGCGGCACGTTGCTCGACGATACGGCGCACACCGTGCCTACGGTGTAACTGTGCGGCGTGGCGGCAGTATTGCGCTGTGGGCCGCCGGGCCCCACCTCGTAGGTGAAGTACAGGCTCGTAACCACGCCCCCCGCAACGGCTTTGCTGAAGGTGAAGTCGCCGGCCGCATTTTTCGTCATCGTGTAGCCCGGGTAAGCCCCCACAGAGCCCTCGCGGAGGTAGATAATGGCCAGATTGCCACCCGCCGTGGCTCCCAAGGGGTGAAACGTAAAGTTCACATTCGGCCCCACCGTTTCGGCCAGCACAGCGTAGTCGGGCGTGGTGAAGCAGTAATCAACCAGCACGTCTGCGGGCCGGGCCAGAGCCGAAGCCGTTCCTCCCAGTGTGCTCAACAGCGCCAGCCACAGCAGCAAAAGCAGGCGGCAAATCGGCAAATCCAAGATAGAGTAGTTGTCTTTTTTCATGGGGATTTTGGGAAAAGTGGTAAGAGAAATAATTGTTGGAAGCCAAAAAAAAGGACGGCCCCGGGCATGCGTTAGGGCAATGGAGCAGGTCAGGTGGGGGTTTCAGCCGCCTGCATCGGGTATCAGTCCTGCAGATAATCTTGTGCGTGCGGCGTAAGCAACTGCCTGCGAGCAGCCGCCTTTAGCGGCTGCGTATAGTTGCTCCCTGCCGCACTCAACCGCATTAATGGCAAGCGCCGCCCGTGTGCAATAAGCGTATAGGCACAGTCGAAAACTGCGTTTTTGCCCTATCAACTGCTGTATTAAGGTAGGCAAAAGTCTCTTATGCTGCCGAACCCAGCGCCCTTTTGCCCAAGGCAACCTGGGTGGACTCGCTCGATTTGCTACCCCATCACCACAAAGCCGGGCCGCCCGGCAACGACTTGCTACCGGATGAGCAAACCACTGCCGGACGCCCCGGCTCCCTTCAATTCTGCATACAAGCTGCGGCCGCTGGGCCGTCGCCAAACTACAAAAGTCCAGCAGCGCCCAAACGCCCGGCGCAACCACAAGGCCACGCAGCAAGCGCCCCCCCCCCCCTGGGTGCGCCGGCCTTACGCCGCCTGCTGGCGCTGCTCGCCCTGACGGCGGGCTTCGTGGCGGGCGCGGGCCTCATCGTGCAGCTGGCGCACCAGCGGCATCAGCTCGCTGAGGCGGCAGCAGCACGAGAGGCGGTCTACTTTGTCGGATTGCGGCAGCACGGCGGGCCGCGGCTGGGCTTGACGATGAATGACTTTCATGACAGAAAAGAGAATGTCGTGCTGCACGCCGCCCAGGTGGCCGGGGTGCAGCAGCGCGGTGGAAGATTCAGCGTTGAAGTCAGCTTGCATGACGGAATCAGGAGGCTTGCGCAAATAAGTCGAGCTGCTGCGTCACGAGGGCCGAGCGCACCGAGCCGGCCCCGAACAGAATCTGGCGGCGCACCTGCTGCTCGGTCAGCTCGCCGATGACGGGCTGGTGCTCGCCCCGGCAGGTGAGGAAATACTTGGCGCGCTTCAGCACCACGCCCAGCTGGCGCAGGGTTTCCATATCGAGCGTGGCGAAGCGGCGGGCCGCGATGATGCGCTTGGCCGAGCGCGCGCCCACGCCGGGAATGCGCAGTATCATCTCATAGT
Source organism: Hymenobacter siberiensis (assembly GCF_018967865.2). Classification (NCBI taxonomy): domain Bacteria; kingdom Pseudomonadati; phylum Bacteroidota; class Cytophagia; order Cytophagales; family Hymenobacteraceae; genus Hymenobacter; species Hymenobacter siberiensis. The sequence continues at coordinate 1,042,683 of NZ_JAHLZY020000001.1, read as the reverse complement.
CGGCCACGTTCACATCGACGGGAAATACGTGGCGGTTGCGCAGGGCCCAGGCCAGCTTGGGATCAATTTCGAGGTCGAGGTGCGGGTGGGCGGGGTCGAGAATTTCATCGGCCTGGAAGCCGTAGAAGCGCATCAACCAGTCGGTCTGGTACAGGCGGTGCTCCCGGATAACGGGCGGCTGCGTGACCTGCGGCAGGCGGGCATCGTCCGTGACCGGGATATAGCCGGAATAGTACACCCGCTTCAAGCCGTAGCCCTTATACAGGCTGTCGGTCAGCTTGATAATCTGCAAGTCCGTCTCGGGACTGGCCCCCACAATGAGCTGCGTGCTTTGGCCGGCAGTGGCGAAGGCGGGCACTTTCCTGAACAGCGCTTTTTCCTCCTTGTTCTGGATGATGCCGTCCCGAATCTGGCCCATCGGGGTCAGGATTTCGGCATAATTCTTTTCCGGGGCCAGCGTGGTCAGCGCCAACTCCGAGGGCAGCTCGATGTTCACGCTGAGGCGGTCGGCGTAGAGGCCGGCTTCGGCAATGAGCTCAGGCGAGGCGCCGGGAATGGTTTTGACGTGAATGTAGCCGTTGAACTTATGCTCAGTACGCAGCTTTTTCACGATGCGCACGAGGCGCTCCATGGTGTAGTCGGGGCTGGAGAAAATGCCGGAGCTCAAGAACAGGCCCTCGATGTAGTTGCGGCGGTAGAAGTTAATGGTGAGGTCCACCACTTCATCCACGGTGAAGGCCGCGCGCTTCACGTCGTTCGAGCGGCGCGACACGCAGTAGGCGCAATCGAAAATGCAGTGATTGGTGAGCAGAATCTTGAGCAGGCTCACGCAACGGCCGTCCTCGGTGTAGCTGTGGCAGATGCCCATGCCCTCGGCATTACCGAGGCCTTTGCCCTCGTTTTTACGCTTGCCGCCGCTGCTGCTGCACGAGGCATCGTACTTGGCCGCGTCGGCTAATATGCTTAGTTTCTCCTGAATGCGCTCGTTCATGCGGCGGGATATTGCTTTCGGCCTTAAAATTACGAATCAGCGCCCAAATAGACACTACAATTTAAGCTAATTTTATTGGAAATATTTTCTTTTCCTGGTAAAATATACGTGGTCGCTGAGTCGTGATTTTTAGTAAACCTCAACCGCCGTTTGGCGTGGCGCATACGCTGGCCGCATTTTGGCCGTGCGCGCTGGCCGCAGTTTAGCGCGCAGCGCGTAACTGCGTGCCACACCGTGAAGCGAGTTTGCAACTCGCTGCCGCGAAGCGGCAAATCCTTCGTCGGCTTTAATGGCGAGTTGCAAACTCGCATTACCCATCGGCCAGCAGTTACGCGCTACGCGCTAAACTGCGGCCAGCCGGATTTAGCACCCAACCACCGGCCAATCCCGTAGACGGCCGCGCCCGTCTCCTTTTCGTAATTTGCGGCGTTGCGTTCCTACATGAATTTCCGCAGTCCTGTCCTGCTTGTGTTTTTACTGCTGGGCCTACTGGCCGGGCCGGCGCGCGCGCAGACGTTTGACCCGCGCTCGGCCGTGCCACCCGACTCATTGAAGGCGAAGCTGGAAATCCTGCCCCAACGGCCCGACTCCCTGCGCCAGCGCTTCGACGAGCAGCGGCTGCTGAACCGCTTGCAGGCCTATTCGCGCCGCAAAACCATTGCGGGCCGGGCGGCGTCGGCCCTGTTCAACTTCACGCGGCGCCAGGAGGAGCAGGCCGGCCTCGATGCCGTGCTGCTGGACCGGCAGTTCGACCGCCACAACTTCAAAATCGTGCGGCGCATCAACATCCGCACGCTCGATGCCTTTGGCTACAACCTTTCGGACTCGGCCCGGGTGCCGCGCACCGTGGTTGAGAAGGCCGGCAATGCGCTGCACATCAAAACGTCCCGTTCGCGCATCCGGCAGGTGCTGCTGTTTCGGTCGGGCCAGGCGCTGGAGCCCCAGGCCCTGGCCGAATCGGAGCGCCTGCTGCGCCAGACGCCCGAAATCCTGGATGCCCGCGTGCTGGTAAACGAGCGCACCACTACCCAGGATAGTGTTGATATTGAGGTATTTACCAAGGACGTGTTCAGCATCACGGCCGGCGTGGAGGTGGGCACGGCCACGTCGGGCGTCATCACGGCTGGCGACGACAACTTCCTGGGCCAGGGCCACCAGCTGGCCAACTCCTATAGCTACGGCCGCAACCTCCCCCAGACCTGGGCCTACCAAGGCAGCTACACGGCCCCGTTCCGGCACTTTTTCTTCGCGCAGGCCCGCTACCGCAACGAAAACAACTACCGCTCGGGCGGGGTGTCGCTCACCCGCGACTTTTATTCGCTCGGCACGCGCTACGCCGGAGCGCTCAGCTTCAATGCCTACGACCAGAACGTGGGCCTGCAGGCCCCGCCCGCTGGGCAGCAATACGTACTATACCCCCTACGTAATTATGTGCAGGATGCCTGGATAGGCCGCGCCCTACGCCTGCGCTCCTACGACCTGGGCTACGAAAACCCGGGGCGCATCATCGTGGCGGCCCGCGTCATCAACACCAACTTCACCGTTACCCCCCAACCCACCGACGCTCCGCCGCCGGACTACCACAACGGTACGCTGCTGCTGGGCACGGTGGGCTACTCGGTGCGGCGCTATTACAAGGCCCGGTATCTGTTTGGCTTTGGCCGCACCGAGGACGTGCCCACGGGCACGCTGCTAAGCTTCACGGCGGGCTACGATGTGAACAGTGTGCTGCCGCGCCGCTACTTCAACGCGCGCATTGCGGCCGCCAGCTTCAGCGCCAGCGGCAGCTACCTCTATGGAGCCGTCGACTTTGGGTCGTTTCAGACCGTGAACCAGCCCCGCGTGTGGCAGCAGGGCCTGCTGGGCACCGAACTCACGGCCTTCACCAGGCTCTACCACATAGGCAACTGGCAGTACCGGCACTTCCTCAGCAGCCGGGGCACCATCGGGCTGAACCGCAACCCCGGCGACCTGCTTAAGGGCATCACCAACGACCGGGGCCTGCGCGGGTTTTCGCCGGGGCAGCCCATCATTGCCACCAGCCGCTTCGTGGTGAACTACGAAACCACGCTTTTCACGCCGCTTTCGCTCCTGGGCTTTCGGCTGGCCGGCATTGCCTTCGCCGACGCGGCCTGGGTGGGCGACCAGCCCCGGGGCGGCACGCCCTTCAACAATTCGCCCTACACGGCCTTTGGCCTGGGCCTGCGCTTTCGCAACGAGTTCACGGCCCTGCGCACGTTTCAGCTGCTCATCGGCTATTACCCGCGCGGCCTGGCCACGCCCAACGGCATCAAAATGTTTGAGTCGACCCGCGAAACGGTTACGTTCAACGATTTCGGCCTCGGGCCGCCCGGCACGGCACCCTATCAGTAAATTGATAAACAAGTAAGTTTAAAAATTTACTCAGTTACTCATTTACCAATTACCTATCGCTCTGTGTTGAAGGAGATGGGCACGGTGCAGGCCACGCGCACGGGCTGGCCGTTGGAGCGGGCGGGCTCCCAGGCCGGCATCAGCCACACCAGGCGCAGAGCTTCGTCGTTGAGGCCGCTGCCGGGGCCACTCACCACGTGGGCATCCTGCACCCGGCCCTGGGCACTGAGGATGAAGTTGACCATTACGCGTCCCGATACCCGCCGTTGCAACGCCTGCTGCGGGTAGTGAATATTTTTGCTGAGGTAGGCCCCAAAGGCCTTATCACCGCCCACAAACTGCGGACGCACCTCCGGGTTGATGAACACCGAATCGGGCTTGATGGCCGCCGGGGCCAAGGGGCTGGTATTGGCAGCCGGGTTGGGGCCGGTTTGCGCCAGGCTCTGGCCGGTGGCCAGCAAGCCCAGCAGGCCAACACCCGATAGAAAGCGTAAAGAATTCAGCATGTTGCGAGGGAATAAAGAGTAGAGGATAAACGCCAGGCCAGAAAGGCTAGCAACAAACTAATCTACGAAAGTTTTACCGGAATTGGCTTTTGTAAATAAAATAAATGCACTGGCAGGCATAATTAAAAACTTAAAAAAAGGCATTCCCGGCAAAGCTCACAAGCAGAAAATACGCCTGAGAATCACCAAGAGGCAATTACTGCGCCACAAAATTATCACTCACTTGCATTTTAAAAATAACAAGCTGATTATTGTTAGCAATTAATTAATTTAATTATTTCAAGAAATACCGGGACGATGAAAACAGAACAAAGCAAACCTCGTACCTTTATAATCGTAAATCGACGATAAGCAAATTACTTCCCTCATGGCCATACATAAGCGAGCCGAGTTCACGGCGGCCGAGCAGCGGCTGGCGGCCATTGCCAAGGCCCTGGGGCACCCGGCGCGGGTGGCCATTGTGCGGCTGCTGGCCCAGCGCCAAGCCTGCGTGTGCGGCGAGCTGGTGCTGGAGCTGCCCCTGTCGCAAAGCACCGTATCGCAACACCTGAAGGAGTTGAAAGCGGCCGGGCTGGTGCAGGGCGAGGTAGACGGGCCGCGCGTGTGCTACTGCCTGGATGCGGCCGGCTGGGCCGTGGCCCGGCAGCTGCTCGGCGATTTGCTGGCGGAGATGCCGGTTGTGGCCCCCGCTCCCACTACCACTCCCAGCTGCTGCTGAGCAACCGGATGCCCCGCGTCTTTTTTCAATATCCGTTTTTCACCCAATCAATCATACTATCATGAAAATATCTGAGATGAAAGAGGCCCTGAACGGCCTGAGTGCCGTGAGCTTCCGGCTGCCGGACGGCACTTCCCTGCCCGCCCATTTCCACGTGACGGAGGTGGGGCTGGTGAGCAAGCATTTTATCGACTGCGGCGGTGTGGAGCGGCGCGAAACGATGGCCAACTTCCAGCTCTGGGAGGCCGGCGACTACGACCACCGGCTGGCCCCGCAGAAACTCCTGAACATCCTGAAGCTGTCGGAAAAAATCCTGGGCCGCGAGGACTTGGATATCGAAGTAGAATACCAGCAGGCCACCATCGGTAAGTTCGGGCTCGTGTTTGATGGGACTGATTTCCGGCTCACGGCCAAGCAAACGGCTTGCCTGGCGCAGGATGCCTGCGGCATTCCGGCCGACCAGCAATTTGCCCTGCCCCAGTTGCAGGTGGCGGCCTGCACGCCGGGCGGCGGGTGCTGCTAGAAACCGCTAAACTCTTTCATTCGCATTGATTTTTAGCAAGCTTATGCCTGACAAAAAGAACATTCTGGTGCTGTGCACCGGCAACTCCTGCCGCAGCCAGCTGCTGCACGGCTACCTGGCGCAGGAGCTGGGCGAGCGGGCAGCCGTGTACAGCGCGGGCGTGGAAGTGCACGGCCTCAATCCCCGCGCCGTGCGCGTGATGGCCGAGGACGGCGTGGACATTTCGGCCCACACCAGCAACCATGTGGACGAGTACGCCGCCGTGCCCTTCGACTACGTCATCACCGTGTGCGACCATGCCAACGGGGTATGCCCGGTGTTTCCCTCAACGGCCAAAAAGCTGCACCACAATTTCCCCGACCCGGCCAAAGCCACCGGCAGCGAGGCGGAAATAATGGGCCAGTTCCGGAGCGTGCGCGACCAGGTGAAGGCCTATGCCCGGGATTTTGTGCAGGCCGAATTTTCGGGGTGACGTTCTTGCTTAACATCGCAATCCTTATCACCTCTCCTCTTCCTCTCCATGACCATTCTTCCCCTCATGGCTGAGCACTGGCCGGCGGTGCGCACCATCTACGCCGAGGGCATGGCCACCGGCATGGCCACCGGCATGGCCACCGGCATGGCCACTTTCACCACCGAACTGCCCACCTGGCAGGCCTGGGATACCGGCCACTTGCCCACCTGCCGCCTCGTAGCTACCGATGAAACGGGCACCGTGCTGGGCTGGGTGGCCCTTTCGCCGGTTTCGGGGCGCTGCGTGTATGCGGGCGTGGCCGAGGTGAGCGTATATGTGGCCGCTGCGGCCCGGGGACGTGGCATGGGGCCGGCCCTGATGAAAGCACTGGTGGCCGAATCGAAACAAAACGGCCTGTGGACTTTGCAGGCCGGCATTTTTCCCGAAAACACGGCCAGCGTGCGACTGCACGAGGCCGTGGGTTTCCGGCAGGTGGGGCGGCGCGAGCGCATCGGCCAGTTGCGCGGTATGTGGCACGACACCCTGCTACTGGAGCGCCGCAGCGCCGTGGTGGACACTACGAACCCAACGGAAAACTAATGCAGCCAACCCTACGAACCTGCCTGCTGGCCGAAATGCTGGGCACGGCCATTCTACTGATTTTTGGGACCGGCGCGGCCGTAGTCGATGCCCAGACCCACGCGCTGGGGCACGGCGGCGTGGCGGCGGCCTTTGGGCTGGTGGTGTTCATCATCATCCAGAGCCTGGGCGAAACCAGCGGCGCGCACGTGAACCCGGCCGTGACGGTGGCCTTCTGGGCCATGGGCCGGTTTGAGGGGCGGCGGGTGCTGCCCTACGTGCTGGCGCAGCTGGCCGGCGCGGCCATTGGCAGCGGGCTGGTGAAGCTGATTGCCACCCCGGGCTCGGACCTGGGCGCAACGCTGCCGGCCCACGACACCCTGCAGGCGCTGGGCATCGAAACCTTCCTCACCTTCTGGCTCATGCTGGTGATTTTCCGGGTTACCTCGGGCTCCAAGGAAGTGGGTATGCTGGCGGGGCTGGCCATCAGCGTTACGGTGGCGCTGGAGGCGCTGGTGGCCGGGCCCCTCACGGGCGCGAGCATGAACCCGGCCCGCTCGCTGGCCCCGGCCCTGCTCAGCGGTATCTGGACGGACTGGTGGGTGTATGTGGTAGGGCCGGTGGCCGGCGCACTACTGGCCGTGGCCGTAGATGCCAGGCTGCAGCTGCGCCCCGCTGTTTCAGCCCTGAGCACTTCTGCAGTAGCAGCGGTGGCTGAAGGCGAGGCGTGACGTTTTAAATTCAACACACTTCCTTCAGCACGGCCACAGAATGAAGCCGTTGTAAGTACTGGCGCAGAAGTAACCGTATTCGGGTCGGACCGGTTGAGGCACCAACGATTTCGGTTTAACGACAACCGGTCGGACCGGAGCATACGTTTACCTCTGCCCTGAATAATAGAAATCGCAAAGCTGCGTCGCTACGCCGTGCTGGCTACTTGCAAAAAAGCCCCTGAAACGCCATTCCGATAACACAAAAGAGAGCCCCACCAATGCGATGGGGCTCTTTTTGTCGTTTCCGGGCCAATGCTTAGAGCACGGGCGTGGGAACGGGAACGGGAACGGGAACGGGAATGAACTCAAATCGGAATTCGACCCGGCGGTTTTTCGTCATGCCGGCGGGTGTGGTGTTGGGTGCCGCTGGCTCGCTCTCACCCTGGCCTTCGGTGATGATGCGGCTGGACTCGACCCCCTTGTTGGTGAAGTAGCGTTTCACAGCTTCGGCACGGCGCACGGAAAGGCCCTGGTTGTACTCATCGGTACCGCGGCTGTCGGCGTGGCCAATGATGCGCAACTGGTAGTCCGCGTGGGTCTTCATGGCTTGCGAAATGCGGTTGGCCGTGGGATACGAGCTGCGCTCGATAACCGTGCTGTTGGTGCGGAACCGGATGGGCACCTGCAGTTTCAGCAAGCTGGGGTCGATGGCCAGCGGGCAGCCCACTGAGTCGACGCGGGCACCGGCGGGGGTGTCGGGGCATTTGTCCACGTTGTCGAGCACACCGTCGCGGTCCTGGTCGAGCACCAGCGGGCAGCCGTTGGCATCTACCCGGGTGCCGGCGGGGGTGTCGGGGCACTTATCGTTGGGGTCGCTCACGCCGTCGTTGTCGGCGTCGGGGCAGCCTTTCAGCTCGGCCTTGCCAGGGGTATCGGGGCAGGCATCTTCGCTGTCGCGCACGCCATCGCCGTCGCGGTCGGGGCAGCCTTCGAGGGTGGCGAGGCCTTTCTCATCGGGGCACTTGTCCTGGTAGTCGGGCACGCCATCGGCGTCGCGGTCGAGGGGGCAGCCGTTGGGGTCCACGGCCACGCCGGCGGGCGTTTCGGGGCACTTGTCCTTGCGGTCGGGCACGCCGTCGTTGTCGGTATCCTTGGCTTTGCCGAAGGCGATGGTGAGGCCCACGGTGTACTGCAGGTACCGGTCATCGAACTTGTCGCTGTCGCGGATGGGCTCGCCGTCAATGTTGGCATTGAGGGGAATGTGCTGGCCGGTCTGGACGAACACACCCACCGCATCAGAAAGCCGGAAGTTGATACCAGCGGCACCAAACAGGTCGAAGTACGACTTGTTTTCGTTCACGTTCAGGCCGCGCACCTTGCCTTCGCGGCTCATGTACACGTAGCCGGGGGCGGCCAGCAGGTAGGGCTGCACGCGGGCGTCTTCCTTCAGGGCCCAGCCGTTATTCAGCTTCAGCTTGAGGACCAGATTGGCATTCAACACATTGTTGCTGAAGTAGGTGGCGGCACTCTGGGCACCTTTCAGCACCACGTAGCTGCCCTGCAGGCTCAGGTCGAGGCCCGGGGTGAGGTAGCGGTTGATGCCGATGCCGGGGCCATAGGCGTTGCGGTCCCACTTCCAGAAGTCTTCGCCCAGGCTGCCTTTGTACTGGTAGGCGCTGCCGAACAGGCTGACGGCCGTTTTGCGGTCGGCCGTTTGGGCGTGGCCGTGCGAAGCGACCAGCCCCACAATGGCAACGGCTTGAAGAGTTGTTAAAAGGTCTCTCATATGGGAGGGTTTTAGGATAGAGAAAGGCACCGAGAGAGCGAAAAAGCAGCACGCCGGGCCACACGCGCAGCTTCCTGCTATACCCTACAAATTCTATAAGGCTATAAATTAATTGCCTCCAGCGGCTCAAATTGGCCCACCCGCCTGAGAATGAAACGGTATTATCAGCGTTTTTTTGAAGTTGCGGCGGGCGGCTGGGGGCGCGGGGGGCGTAATCAGCAGCGCAACAATGGCTACAGCCGCCTCAAATTCATTTCCTCCCGACCTTTGCCCCTTCACTTCTTAAGACTCCCCCCTATGGCCAGCCTCCTCCTCGGCGATTACAACGACCTCGAAGTAGCCCGCGAAACCAGCATCGGCCTCTACCTCACCTCCGACGACGGCGACCTGCTGCTGCCCGAAAAGTACGTGGAGGCCGGCACCCGCGTGGGCGACATCGTGCGCGTGTTCGTGTACCGCGACTCGGAAGACCGCCTCATTGCCACCAACCTGCGGCCCCTGGCGCTGGTGAACTCCTACGCCGGCCTCACGGTGAAGGACCACGGCCCGGCCGGCGCCTTCCTGGAGTGGGGCCTGGAAAAAGACCTGCTCCTGCCCTTCCGCAACCAGCGGCGCGACCTGCGCACCGGCGAGCGGGTGTTTGTGTACGTGTACCTCGACGAGGAAAGCGACCGCCTCGTGGCTTCCACCAAGTGGAAGCAGTTCATCAGCAACGAGCCTTTCCAGGGCGAGCCCGGCGACGCGGTGCGCATCATGGTGGCCGACGAAACCGAGCTGGGCTACCCCATCATTGTGAACGGCACGCACCAGGGGCTGCTGTTCCACAACGAAGTATTCCGCCCCCTGCGCCTGGGCGAGCAGCTATCCGGCTTCCTGCGCCAAGTGCGAGCCGATGGCAAGCTCGACGTGCGCCTGCAAAAAGAAGGCTACGGCGAGGTGGAATCGGCGACGGATACGCTGCTCAAAGCCATTCAGGCCGCGCCGGGCGGCCGCCTGCCGCTGGGCGACAAGAGCCTAGCCGAGGACGTGTACCGCCGCGTGGGCATGAGCAAAAAAGTATTTAAGAAGGCCCTGGGGGCACTATTCCGGCAGGGACTAGTGCTACTGGAGCCGGAAGCAACCCAGTTGAAGTAGGGTGCGGGGCTTGCCCCCGCCCGTCGTTGAACGGTAACCTTAAATACGGCTCTAAATTAGAGCCAACTACTACCGTTCAACGACAGTAAAGCAAGCTCCGCAAACCACTTCATGGAATTACCTCCGCAACGCCGTAGCATTCGATACAATGGGTATGACTATAGCATGGCTGGCTATTATGCTCTGACTATCTGTGCACACAACAAAGCCCATATTTTCGGCAGTTTGGCAACGGGAGAATCATTACAACATTCTTCCTTGGGTGAAGTCACACTACTTGAATTAGCTGCTGTACCAGAACATTACTCTACCCTACTATTTTTCTAGTGAATTGATATCGAGTAATTTGCCAGCAAAACCAGCGCAATACTGTTTCCACCATTCGGGCGAGCTTCTCAGCCGCCCCGGTACCGGGGCGGCTGAGCTGGCGCAGGATATTTAAGCCGTGTCGGCTAAGGCTCATGGCTCGGTAGCCGTGGTTTTTGCGGCCGATGGGCTGGCTTTTCCGGTCGGCTACCGTGCCCACGCCCAGGCAAAAGGCGTACGCCAGACTGACCAGGGCCACGAGCTTGCGCAACTTCAGGTGGCAGCGCAAGTGACTGGCCTCCAGGTTGAAGCTCCGACCTTTGAGGTTCTGAAAGCACTGCTCGATGGTCCAGCGCTTGGCGTAGAGCTGCCCCATGTACGGCAGGCCCACGTTGCCAAAAAGAAAGAGGAAATCCCCGTCCGTCAAGGCCTTGACCCAGACCTGTCCCCAGACCCCGTCGACCTGGCACTGGGCGAAGCGCCGGGTCTGTCCGACGGCCAGGCCCAGGTCCGTAATGGCTTGCCGGCGGCCACTCGGGTGAGTGAGCAGGTGGTGCCGGGGTAGACGCATAACAAAAGGCAGTCCGTTGTCCTTGAGCCATTTGAACCAGGCATGGCCCACGAATTCGCGGTCGCCCAGCACCAGGCCAATCCGGTCTTTGCCCAGCACCTGGACGCAGACCCGGAGCAGGGCGATGCGGTCAGCCGCGTTGGAATTGCCGCTGCGGTTGTCGAGCAGTTCCCAGTAGAGGGGCACGTGAAACGCGCCCTGACCCACGGTCACGAGTAGGATATTGACCTGGCACTGGCCGAAATCCCACTCCGTGCGGTCCAGGCACAGGCGCAGCTTGCCCTGGGCCGGCAGCAGGCCCAGTACTAACTGCGCCAGCACCAGATAGTTCAGGTCCGTTTCGCGGAAAAAATCCTGAATCCGGGTTTCGTTCGAGGCCAACTTGACGGCATCGTTCAAGTGCTGGGCCACCTCGCAGAATTGGACGTTGCGGCTTTTTATCAGCGCGATAATGAACTGGCTCACAAACTTTTGGCGAGCCAGGTTGCGCACCACCGGCAGGTGTTGTAAAACGGTCGTAATTTTGGCGATGAGGCGTTGCTTCATGGGGCGGAACGAGTTGAGCGTGTAGGAGCCTCAAAGGTCGGGCCGCCCCGTTTTTTTGCCTTGCCTGACTTTTAGTAGGGTAGAGTACCAGAACATTTCCCCACAGTAAAACTAGATGCCTGGATATTAATGCCAAATCATCTGCATTGCATTTTGGTGCTGACACGCAATCAGGTAGTAGCCATAAATGCGGTCGTGGGCAGTTTCAAGTCACGTTGCTTTACCCAATGGCGTAAGCAATTATTAGCCGCAAATCAGCCGGCACCGGCTTCGTGCTGGCAGCGTGATTACTACGAGCGGATTATTCGCGACGCCAGCGAGCTGGAAAGCTACCGACGCTATATTATAGACAACCCTAATCGGTGGTAGTACGGGGCTTGCCCCTGCCTGTCGTCGAACAGAATTTTCAGGATGGCGTAGACTCTGCTCAACGACGGGCGGGGGCAAGCCCCGCACCCTACTTATGAAAACCGCCCTCCTCGCCGGTGCTACCGGCCTCATTGGTTCACAACTACTGCCGCTGCTGCTGGCTTCGGACCGCTACACCAAGGTGATTGTGGTGGGCCGCAAGGCTGTGCCCACTATCCATCCCAAGCTGGTGCAGGTGGTCACGGAGCTGGACAAGCTGGATGAGGCGCGCCTAAAGCTCATCGCCGACGACGTGTACTGCTGCCTGGGCACCACCATGAAGCAGGCGGGCTCGAAGGAGGCATTTTTCAAAGTCGATTTCCTGTACGTAGTGCAGCTGGCAGCGCTGGCGGCCAGCAACTTTGCCGCGCAGTTCATGGTGGTATCCAGCATGGGGGCCGATGCCGAAAGCTCCATCTACTACAGCCGGGTGAAGGGCGAAATGGAAGCCGCCGTGCGCCAGACGCCTTTCCGGGCCATTCATATTTTCCGGCCCTCGCTGCTGCTGGGCGAGCGGGCGCAGCCCCGCCTGGGCGAACGCCTGGGGGCCATAGTGCTACGGCTGGTGAGCCCGCTGCTGCGCGGCCCGCTGCTGAAGTACCGCCCCGTGGCCGGGGCCACAGTAGCCGCCGCCATGCTCCACGCCGCCGAGGATGACGGCGGGGGTGTGCGCGTGCATCTTTCCGACGAACTGGCCCGGGACTAACAACTGGGACAGCCCCAAGGAACTGGCGTAGGCTACTACCTGCCGCAACCGCGCACTGCCAGCTACCAGCGGGGGGCGCTGTTGCTATCCGCTGCATTGGCGGCCACTTCGGCGCGGGCTGCTCTGGCCGAAGTGGCCGCTGGTTTTTTCCTGACCGATACAGTGGAGAGGGCTCTGAACAAAAAGTAAACCCGGGTGTAAGGGTGGTAGCGGGTGGCCGTCTGGCCCCGCAACTGTTCGTTATTTCCCCAAGCTCATGAAGTCCTTTTTGAATCTTACCGGCGCACTGGCACTGCTGGCCGCTCCGGCGCTGGCCCAGCAAGCCCCCGCTCCATCACTCACGGCCTCGGCCCTGGCGGTGGGTAGCATGGCTCCGGCTTTTAAAGGCCAGGATGCCGCCGGCCGGCCAGTAGAGTTGCGCCAGCTCTTGAAAAAGGGCCCCGTAGTGCTGTATTTCTACCGTGGACAGTGGTGCCCGTATTGCAACAAGGAGCTGAGCCAGCTGCAGGATTCGCTGCAGGTGCTCACGGCCAAGGGCGCGCAAGTGGTGGTGATAACTCCCGAAACGCCGGCCAACATCGACCAGACGGTGGCCAAAACCAAGGCGTCGTTCCCCATCGTACATGACCAGAACCTGACCATTATGAAGGCCTACAAAACGGCTTTTGTGGTGGACGATGCCACGGCGAAAAAGTACATGGGCTTCGGCGTCGACCTGAAAAAGGCCAATGGGCTCGACCAGAACATTCTGCCCGTGCCCGCCACCTACGTCATCGGTCAGGATGGCAAAATCAAGTTTGCCTACTTCAACACCGACTACCGCCACCGCACCAGCGTGCGGCAGGTGGCCCAGGCGCTGTAATCCCGCTCGTCTAATCCCGTTTTTTCGCGCCATGCCTTGTTCACTCCATCGCCTGGGCCTGTGGCCCGCCATGCTTGGGCTGGCAGCCTGCACCAACACCAGCCCGGCCGGGCAGCCCCCCGCCCCAACTATTGGGCCGGCCCTGTACCGCGTCACGTTCGAAGCCACCTGGAGCGCCGACACGCACGCCAACTTCCCGGCCGGGGCGCATTTTTCGGCAGTTATCGGGGCTTCACACCGGGCCGATGGGCTGCTGTTTCGGCCCGGCCAGCTGGCCAGTACCGGCATCAGGGACATGGCGGAGCGCGGCAACAATACCGCGTTGCGGACCGAAATAACGACCTTGGCAAGCAGTGGCGCGGCTTTCCGAATGTTGGAGGGGCGCGTTATCAACTCGCCGGGGATGGTGGCCGACACCATTCGCCTCGACGCCGCCCACCCCCGCCTGAGCCTGGTGACGATGATTGCGCCGAGCCCGGACTGGTTTGCGGTGCTGGAAGACGAAAACCTGCTCGATGCCAACGGCCAATGGGTGGCCCAGCGCCGGGTGCCCGCCCGTGCCTACGACGCCGGCACCGACAGCGGCCCCAGCTTTACCGCCCCCGACCAGGCCACCCTGCCGGCCGGCGTGGTAGCCCCGCTACGGCTGCCGCCCGCCACCGGCCCCGCGCCCGACGGCCCGCCGCTGGGCACCTGGCTCCTGGAGCGCATCAAATAACCCAAAGCCAACCGGAGTGCCGGCAGCAGCCTGGCGGAGGCCTGACACGGAGCGGTGCAACGACTTGTTGGTCGTCGCACCGCTCCGTGTCAGGCCGAACAAGCCCGCTGGGCAGTTCATCGCACCACCCGACTTTGGACTGCTACCTGCGGGTTATGGCGTACTTCGCGCCTTACCGCTTACTTTTGTCCAACTTTTAACATTACCAAACAGTGTTTTTTCATGAATTATTTACGTCTTACCGGGTTCCTGCTTCTCCTGTTACCCGGCCTGGCCGCTAACGCCCAATCGAAGAAAAAAAGTAGCGGCGGCGGCAGTGGCAGCGGTTCGGGCTATAGCACGGGCATTGGCCTGCGCGGTGGCGGCTGGTCGTCGGGACTCACGCTGAAGCACTTTTTGGGCAGCGGCAAGGGCGTGGCCATCGAGGCTCTGCTCACGACGGAGTACAAAGCACGCGGTGGCCGCCTCACCATTCTGGGCGAAAAGCACATTGGTGTGCCCGACGCCAAGGGCCTGCAGTTCTACTACGGCGCGGGCTTCCACGCCGGGGCCTACCAGGGCCGCTACTACTTTGCCGACGACCGGTTTTACTACAACGGCCGCAACGGCGACGGGTACTTCCTCAAAGGCAACAAAGACGGTTATTACTACGACGAAACCACGTACCTCGCCATCGGAGCCGACCTGATTCTGGGCCTCGAATACAAGCTGCCCGACCTGCCCTTCGTGGTAGGCGTCGACTACAAGCCCTTCTTCGAGGTATTCCACGGCTACACCGGCTTCTACAACGATGCGGCCGTGAGCCTGCGCTTCACGTTCTAGCCCGATTTTTTTCCGAAGCAAAAAGCCTGTCGGCCGGAGCGATGCTCTGGCCGACAGGCTTTTTGCATTTCTGAACAGGCACAACGGCCGGCAGTGGGGCTATGCTGCGGCTGCCAGGACCGCCGCACCATGCTAGAGCGTGAGGACAATAAAAGATTTATTTATTTATCTAAGCCAATCTAGCGTAGCACCAATATACCAAAAGGCGAGGAAGGAAACGGCGGTTTTTTCGTAGCGGGTGGCCAGGCGGCGGTATTGCTTGAGGCGGCCAAAAAAGCGCTCGACTTTGTTGCGGTCGCGGTAGGTTTCTTCGTCCATTGCCAAGGGTTCTACCCGGTTGGGATGGCTGGGAATGACGGCTTCGATGCCCCTTTCGGTGCAATAGGCGCGGGTTGCGTCGCTGTCGTAAGCCGTGTCGGCCAGCACTTTGCCCGGCTGCAGGTCCGCCAGCAAGGGCAGCGCCTGCGGGCTGTCGCCCGCCTGGCCTTCGGTCGCAATCAGCCGCACGGCGTTGCCCAGCGACTCCACGCAGGCGTGAATTTTGGTGCCGATGCCCCCGCGGCTGCGTCCGAGGCACTCGGTGGCGGCGTTACTTTTTTTTGGCCCGCTGAATGCTGGTGCGCCCGCACGACGGTCGAATCGAGCATGACCCAGTCCAGTTCGGGGGCTTGCAGGGCCTGGAAGGCCCGCTCCCAAACCCCTTTGGTCGCCATGCGCCGGAAGCGCTTGCACACGGTGTTGAATTTGCCGAAGCGTTCGGGCAGGTCGGCCCACGGGCAACCGGTGCGCATTATCCACACGACCGCGTTGAAAAACAAGCGGTTGTCTTTGCCCGTTACCCCGCAATCCGTGGCTTTACCCGACAAAAGGGGACTCACCGCCAGCCATTGAGCATCGCTAATCTCATGTCTTCTCATAAATAATTTCTTCGTTATAAACGATTGCCAAAGCAAAGGTAATTGTCCTCACGCTCTAGGGGCCTTCAGTATCATCATATTGGTATTTGACGCTACTTTTACCCGTCACTTCTCTCCATCGCCCCATGAGCTCCCTGATACAATTCGTTGCCAACTACGACGACCTTTCCACCGATAAGGGCTTCCAGTTCAAGTTTCATTGCGATAAGTGCCGCAACGGCTACATGTAGCGGTTTCAGCCCAACGCCATTGGCATTGCGGGCAGCTTGCTGCAGGCGGCCAGCAGCCTGTTTGGCGGGCTGGGCAGGGCCGAAAACGCGGCCTACCACATTCAGCGGGCCGTGGGCGGCAAGGCGCACGACGACGCCCTGCAAACCGCCGTGGCCGAGGGCACGCAGCAGTTCAAGCAGTGCACCCGCTGCGGCCACTGGGTGTGCCCCGATGCCTGCTGGAACCACAGCGCCGGCCTCTGCGAAAGCTGCGCCCCCGACGAGCAGGAGGAGCTTCGCGCCCAGCAGGCCCAAGCCACGAGCGAGCAAATTCGGACCAAAACGCGCGAGCAGGATTACACCAAAAACCTCGATTTCCTAAACCGCGACCCGCTGCTGCAATGCCAGAGCTGCCAGAGCTACCAGAGCTACCAGAGCTACCAGACCAAGCTGGCCCCAGGCCAGAAGTTCTGCCCCAGTTGCGGCACTCCGGCCACCGCCCAAACCCAGCCCCGCCACTGCACCAGCTGCGGCGAGGCGCTGAAACCGGCACAGAAATTCTGCCCCGGCTGCGGCACCAAGGTGGGGTAGTGCGGAGCGGTAAGCCAAAACCACGTCAGGCTTAGCCAGCGTGTGCGCCGCCGAAGCGCCTCTATCGCGCCAATAATCGACGATGATTGGCGTTGGGCAGAAGGCTGGTCCCGGAGCTTGCCAGCTGGCTGGCTGGCTGCTGGCTGGCTGGCTGGCTGGCTGCTGGTTTGCGGCGGGCGTAGCTGGCGGCCTTGCGGCCGTTATCTTTTTTTTCCGCTGATGCATGCTGCAACTCACGAATTTTAGCAAGTCCTACCGCGGGCGGGCGGTACTGCGCATCAATTCGTTTGCCTTCGCCTCCGGCACCTCCTGGGTTCAGGGGGCCAATGGCTCGGGCAAGAGTACCCTGCTCAGCGCCATTGCCGGCATCACGCCGTTTGAGGGCGATATTTTGCTGGCGGGGAAATTGAGCGTTAAAAAACAAGCGGTGGCCTACCGCCGCCTCGTCAATTTTGCCGAAGCCGAGCCCGTATTTCCCGAATTCCTGACCGGCCGCAAGCTGATTGACCTGTTCCGAACGGCCAAGAACGGCCCACCCCACCAGGAGGACTTCTACCTAGAAGGCCTGCACATGACGGCCTACGTGCACGAACCGGTAGGCTCCTATTCGAGTGGCATGCTCAAGAAGCTGTCGCTGGTACTCGCTTTTCTTGGCCAGCCCACCTGCATCGTGCTCGACGAGCCGCTGACCACCCTGGACGCGGCGGCTATTCCGGTGCTGTGCGCGTGGATGGCCCACCAGCACGCCCAGCAGGGCACCAGCTTCCTGCTCTCCTACCACCAAGCCTTTGCGGCGGGGGCGCTGCCAGACATGCAGCAGCTGCTCATCGAACACACCACCCTGCGTCACGCCAGATGAACAGGCCCCTGACGCGCGTCTTGCTCAACGTCGTGGCCCGTAGCTTTTATCAGGAGCATACGGGCTGGCTGATTGTGCTGTTCCTGGGGGTGTTCGTTAACTTTTTCTGGACCCAGGTGCCCAACCAGAACCACCTCACGGAGGCGCAGATTCTTGCGAACGGCTTTCGGCTGGTCATCCTCTCGGTGAGCGAGCCCATTGGCGTGGCCGCGCTGCTCGGCGGCGGCTTTCTCTACAGTCTCAAGAGCTGGCATTACGTGGCGGGCCGCTTGAAAAGCCCCGATGTGCAATTTATGGCCTACAGCAGCAACGCCTTGCCGGGGCGAGAACAGGTCATGTCGTGGGCCGTAGTGCAAGGAGTTATCCTGTTGCCGGTGGTGGTTTTGTACCTCTACGCCATGGTTATCGGGTTCTTTTTTCACCACTGGCAGGTACCCGCGCTTCTGCCCGCGTAACTGCTGCTGCTCGCCCTGGCCGGCGCGTACTACTACACGCGCCTGCTCAGCAGCACGGTGGGGAAGCCGGACAAACGAGCGGGCCTGACGTAGGCGCACCACTAGCCCAAACCGTTATTCAGCCTGTTCTTGTACGAAATCATCGCCACCAAGCGGATAACTTATCTGCTGACCAAGCTGGCATCAGCAGCGAGTATTGCGTTGCTGCTTCTAGCTTTTTCAGACGCCCGCGCCGATGTTCGGCTCGCGGGTATGATAGCACTGTGCTGTGCGTTCGGGCACGTCATCCTGGTCTTTCAAGCCGGTGAATTCGAATTGTTTTACCTTCCCTTCGTGCGCAACCTGCCGTACGGCCGGGGACGAGCCTATGGCCGACAGGTGCTGTTGTACGGCGTGCTGCTGCTCCCCGAGCTCGCGTGGCTGCTGACGGCAAACGGGTTCCGCGCCGGCCTAACAGCGGCCGCTTTGCTGCTGAGCGTAACCCTGCTGCTACGCGCCTTGCTCTACCGGACGGGCCAGCACATGACCTTTTACCTGCGCATCGTAGTTGGCCTGTTTCTTTTCCTGCTCCTGGCCAACTTATTTGCGTTGACCGGTTTGCTGGCCATCGGCAGTGCCCTGGCGGCCGGGATATTGCTATTCAGCTACCGTTGACTACCAGCCGCCCCCGGATAGAGGGCAGTGGTCAGAAGCCGGGTGGTGCGATGAATTGGCCAGCGGGCTTCGTCGTATCACTAATTGGTATTGCACATGGCAGCGGCCGGAAAGCGTTTAGTGGTACGACGACCAAAAAGTCGTCGTACCGCCCGACTTTAGACCACCGCCGGAATGAACGAAGCGGCAAAACGGCTTCGGCGGCGCGGGCGCACCAGCGGAGCATCACGGTCGCCCACTCCCCGGCCGCAACCGCCTCGCACTGGTAAAATGGAGCCGGGCGGGCCATTCGGCCCCAATCGCAGTACCTTGTTCGGGCATTAGCTACGTATGGTTTTTCATGCCTGATTCTCCCCACCCTCCACTACCGGCCGACCTTCTCTCTTCGCAGGACCTGTTGCAGGTGGTGCTCAACACTTCCCAAAACGGCATTATGCTGCTGCGGCCCGTATATGATGCCACCGGCACCACCATTGTGGACCTGGCCTGGGCGTACCTCAACCCCGCCGCCCGGCAAATGCTGAGCCTGCCCGAGCATCCCACCGAGTCCTTCCTCTCGCTGTTTCCGACGGCGGTGGCGGCCGGTGTATTCGGCTTCTACCGCGACGCATTTTTGAGCGGCCAGGAGGCGCGCCGCCAGAACAACTACCAGCACGACGGCCTCAATGGCTACTACCTGCTGGTGGCCCAGCGCCAGGGCGAGGTATTGGTGGTGAACTTCACCGACACCAACGACCAGACCCGCTCGGCCATCGTAGAGGAGCTACGCATCAGCCAGGCCCGCGAGCTGGAGGCCCGCGCCGAAACCGAGCAGCAGCGCCAGCAGCTGGAGCAGATGCTGCACGACGCCCCGGCCATGATTTGCGTGTTCGACGGGCCGCAGCACACCTTTCAGTTCGTGAACCAGGCCTACCAGGCGCTGGTGGGCAACCGGCCCCTCGTAGGGCTGTCCGTTGCCGTGGCCATGCCCGAGCTGGAGGACCAGCCCATTTTCGACCTGCTGGATAGTGTGTACCAGACCGGCGAAACCTTCCGGGCCTCGGAGATGCTGGTGCAGCTCGACCACGACAACGAAGGCCGCCGGGAGCTGGAAAAATGCTACTACAACTTCATCTACCAGGCCCGGCACGACCAGCGGGGGGCCATCACCGGCATTTTTGTGTTTGCCTACGACGTGACGCCGCAGGTGCTGGCCCGCCAGGAAGTGCAGAACCTGAACGAAGAGCTGGCGGCCATCAACGAGGAAATGGCCACTACCAACGAGGAGCTGCGGGCCAGCAACGACGAGTTTATAGCGACCAATACGGCCCTGGCCCACTCGGAGCAGGCCCTTTGCAGCCTCAACCAGGAGCTGGAAAGCCGCGTGGTGGCCCGCACCCAAGAAAGCCAGACGGGCCGGGACGAGGCCGAGCGCCAGCGCATTCGGTTCCAGCGCGTGTTCGAGCAGGCACCGGTTGCCATCTGCGTGTTTCACGGGCCCGACTATGTGCTGGAAATCGTGAACCCACCCATGGCCCGCATGCTGGGCCGAGCACAGAGCCAACTGGTGGGCCTGCCATTTTTTGAGGCGGTGCCGGAAATGCAGGCACAGGGCCTGCGGGTCCTACTCGACGAGGTGCGCCGCACGGGCGTAGCCTTTGTGGCGCAGGAGCAGCCCATTCGCCTGGCCCACCACAAAGCCGACGAGGTGGGATACTTCAATTTTGTGTACCAGCCGCTGCACAACGAGCAGGGCCAGCCCACCGGCATTACCTGCATCGCCACCGAGGTAACCGAACAGGTGCTGGCCCGCCAGACCACCGAAGCCGCCACCCAGCGCCCGCGCCTGCTCACCGATGCCCTACCCGTGCTCATCTCCTATGTTGACCGCGACGAGCTTTATCAGTTCGTGAATCAGTCGTATCGCCGCTGGTTCGGCCGCGACCCCGAAACCATGATGGGCAAGTCGGTGCTGGAGATAATCGGCCCCGCGGCCTACGCCCCCGTGCAGGACTACATTGCGCGGGCGCTGGCCGGCGAGCACCTGGAGTTCGAGGCCCGCATGCCCCACCGCGAGGGCTTTGTGCGGCACACCCGCACCGACTACATTCCCGATGTGCACCACGGCGAAGTACGTGGCTTTTATGCCCTCGTCACCGACATTACTGAGCAGGTGGACGCCCGCCAGCACGTGCAGGAGCTGAATGAGGAGCTGGCCGCCATCAACGAAGAAATGCTGGCCGCCAACGAGGAGCTGCGCGACACCAACGACCGGCTCAACCACACCAACGTGGACCTGGACACGTTCGTTTACACCGCCTCGCACGACCTCAAAGCCCCCATTGCCAACATCGAAGGCCTGCTGCTGGCCCTGGCCGAGCAGCTGCCCGCCACCGTGCGCCACGCCCCCGACGTGACCCACCTGCTGGACATGATGAGTGGCTCGGTCACCCGTTTTCAGCGCACCCTCGGCCACCTCACCGATGTGAGCAAGCTGCAGCAGGCCCACGCCGAGCCCGCCGAAGCCGTGGACCTGGCCGCCCTGGCCGAAACCGTGCGCCTCGACCTGGAACCGGCCCTGGCCGCCGCCGGCGGCCACCTCAACCTGGATGTGGCCGACTGCCCCACCGTGCGCTTTTCGCCCAAAAACCTGCGCAGCATCCTGTATAACCTGCTCAGCAACGCCATTAAGTACCAGGTGCCGGGCCGGGCCCCGCAGGTGCTGCTGTGCGCCACGCGCCGCCAGGGCCAGGTGCAGCTGGAAGTGCACGACAACGGCCTGGGCCTGACCGAAGCCGAGCAGACCAAGCTGTTTGTGATGTTCCGGCGCCTGCACACCCACGTCGAGGGCACCGGCGTGGGCCTGTACATGGTCAAGCGCATGGTAGAAAACGCGGGTGGCAGCATCCGGGTGCAGAGCGAGCCGGGCGTAGGCTCCACCTTCACCGTAGTGCTGCCCGACCGCGCCTGAACCTAACCCCCGGCCGCTACGTAGGGGTGGCTATGCCTAAGCTAAGCAGTGTGCTGTTGGTCGATGACGACCCGACCAATAATTTTCTGAATGAACGGCTGCTCAAGCGGCTGGCTGTGACGGAACACATTTTAGTGGCCGAAAACGGGCGGGAAGCCCTGGCTGTAATCCAGCAGGCCAGCACCGCGTCCCAGCCTAGCTACCCGGCCCTTATTCTGCTCGATATTCAGATGCCCGTTATGAATGGCATTGAGTTTTTGCAGGCCTACCAGCAATTGCCGCTGCCCCAGCGGCGCGACACCACCGTGGTGGTCCTCACCACTTCCATGGACCTGCGCGACCTCACCTGCCTTGAAGCTCTGCCCGCCGCCGGCCACATCACCAAGCCCCTCACCCTGGAGAAACTCGATGCCGTGCTCCAGCAGCACTTTCAATAGCCAATCAGCCCCCCAGAAAGCTGTTTGAGGCAGCCCTGATAAGCCGCCACCGGCAATCCTGTCCAATCCCGTCATGGCATCCACGTTCGAGTGGCTGGCCGTTGGCCTATCACCGCTTAAAACGACAGCGCGATGCTCGTCGTCACGTTGCCATAGCTGCGGTTATCGGGGTTATCCACGCGAGAAAATACGCCGCTCGCCCCGTTCAAATATCGGCCTTCGACGCGGCATAGCACGTTGCTGGCGGGCGCGTAGTCGAGGTTGAGCGAGCCGCCGACCACCCGGAAATCGGCATCGAAAGCGGTGGGCGAAATGCTGTTGATGATGACGCCGCGCTCGGCGTAGTAGTACTCGCCGCGCAGCGTGGTGGAAAACTTTTCGGCCAGCTTATACTTCACGAAAGCCGAGGCTGTGTGCCAGGTATCGTACTTCTCCTGGCTGGCGCTCTGCTGCTTGCCCACGTCGAACACCAGCGCCAGGTTCACGCGCTCGGTGGCGGCGTAGGTGATGTAAAAATCGTGGAAATAGCGGCGGCGGATGCCCAGGCCGGTGGGCTGCTCGTTGCCGTAGAACGTGCTGCTGTTGATGAGCACCTTGTCCGACGGCTTCCACTGCAGCTGGGTGCCGAGGGCCTTGGCCTGGTTGGTTTCGCGGATGTTCTGCCAGCCGTTCAGCACCAGCCCGGTGAGGGTGAGCTTGGGGCCGACTTCGTAGGTGAAGCGGGCACCGGTTTCGAAATAAGGCGAGTTTTCGGCGTTCAGCGAGCGGGTGAGCGTCCAATTGTCCTTCGACAGGGCCGATTCGAAACCCAGGTGTGAGTTGAAAATTCCGAAGTCCAGCCACGCCTTGGCAAACGGCCGGAAACCCGCGTACGCCTCGTAGATATGCTGGAACACCAGGTCTTCCTTCGAGTAGTTGGCCGCCGGATACGAACCCGTGTGCAGGCCCACCGTGCCGCGCACCGTGCCATCGTTGTAGCGAACCCCAACCAACGCCTGGTTCACCGTGAACTCGTTCTGGCGGTTGTGCGAGAAAATAAAGGAGGGCCGGCTATTGCCATTGGCATAGTCAAAATCATAGCCGTAGTAGCCATCCACGAAGCCATAGTAGCTGAGCGGCGAGGGTGTGGCAGTGGCGACAGCAGGCGGCGGTGTCGTTTCGGGAGTAGTTTGGGCGGTGGCAGCCAGCGGTAGCGCAGCCAGCAACAGAGAGATAGAAAGCTTCATCAACAAATTTTACAAGAAATAAATTACCGGGCGGCCAGCGAGTCCAGCGCCAGATTTAGTTGCCATACGTTCACTTTGGCCGGACCGAAGAACGCCAGCAGCGGTTTTTCGACGTGGCGCGCCACCAGCGCCCTCACCTGGGCCTCGGGCAGCCCGCGTACCCGCGCCACCCGCGCCACCTGCACCAGCGCCCCGGCTGGCAAGAGGTGCGGGCCGCGCCCCGCGCCGCTGGTTGTGAGCAGCGCGGCAGGTACCTGGCCGGTGAGCGCCGTGGGGCGCTGCTGCGCGAAAGCGGTGAGGCGACTGTGCACCGTTTTCAGGCATGCCGGATTCGAAGAGCCTTTATTAGAGCCGCTGGAGGCATCGACCTGGTAGTCGGCTGCCGAGGGCCGCGAGTTGAAATACCCGGGCGCATCAAACTTCTGGCCCCCGTTGGCAAAGCCCGCCACGGGGCTATTGCGGCTGATTTGGACGCCGGCGCCGGGCGCAGCCTGCGCCACGGCCGCTACAAAGGCCGGGCATAGGATGCAGCACAGTACCAGCAGAGCGATGGGAAGGCGGAAGGCGGAATTGAGCTGGGTTTTCATGATTGAGGAGCTAAATGGTGGTTGGTGGCGCGCGTCTGCGGCGCGTGCCACCAACCACCCCCGATACAGGGTACCATCACCCCACCTGGCCCATAAACTCGCTGCTTCCGCCGCAACAGCGCCAGCAGCCGCCGAAGCCGGCGACGTACAGAATCGCGATGAAGAAAAGGCGAGCTATACTGGGTGTGATTGATGGGGCTGTCCGAGTCTTTACCAAACCGGGTCCGAATTTCCTTATAGCTGGTTATTCTGATGCAACAATCTGAAATACAGATAACAAACTTCCATCAATGCAATTTATTGATTTTCTCAAACGCCAAAAACCGGGTCATTCTGACCCGGTGCGGCGGTCAGAATAACCCGGTTTCTACATTTCAGCAGCGGCCTAAGTATCTGCCGCAGGTAGTGCTACTTTATCAATTTTGCCAGGGTAGCGCCTAGTTCATCGCCGTGCAGGTTTACGGCCACGATTTTGCCGTCGGGGCCCACCAGAAAGTTTTGTGGGATGGCCTGCACGGCGTAGCGCTGGGCGGCGGCATTCTGCAAGCCTTTCAGGTCTGATACTTGGGTCCAGGCCAGGTGGTCGTCCTGAATAGCCTTGAGCCATTTGGCCCTGCCTTCCTCGTCATCGAGCGACACGCCCAGGATGTCGAAATTACGGTCTTTATAGGCGTTGTAGACCTTGGTTACGGCGGGGTTTTCGGCCCGGCAGGGCTTGCACCAACTGGCCCAGAAATCGACCAGTACGTACTTGCCCCGGTAGTCGGCCAGGCTCACCGTTTTGCCATCGGGCGTAGGCTGGCTGATGGCCGGGGCCGGCTGGCCTACCCCAATATCTTTCAGACGCTGCACCATGGCGCCGTAATCGCGGCCTTGCGGCGTATTTTTCAGCGCCGGGCTGAACGGCTCATACAGGGGGCCCACGATGGCATACCGGGGCGTATCCCACATACGCATTCCAAGTAATGCATCCAGGCTCGCATAGGAGCTGGGGTTGGCTTTGATGAATGCGTAGTTGACCTTCACCATCTCCTTATTCAGTGCCTGAAAGCGGGCCTGCACCTGCTCCTGGAAACCGGGAGCCTGACGCTGAGACTCGGTTGCCTTCTGCGCCTCGGCTCCAACAACTTGCATACGGGCGATAATCGGTTTCATAGAAGCATCCAGGCGCAGATAATCGGCCATAGCCGGCCCACCTGTAATGGTAGCGTGGGCCAGCGAGTCGGGGCTGGTCACGGTTACGGTGCCGGGCTCCAGGAATATGCGCGTGCGGTCACCCATTGGCCCAAACAGACTGACCAACCGCCCTTCGCGTCGAAATACCAGGTCGGCCGTGGTGGGTGCATCGGCGGTACCTTTCAACTCAAAAACGCCATTTTTCAGCGTCGCCGAGTCGGCAATGCTCATGCCGCGCACCAGGTAAAGCTTGGCCGGGGCACTCAGGTTGCCGAGCTTGCCTTTGACGGTATAAGCAAACGGCGTTTGGGCCTGGGCCAGGCACGGCAGGGCCAGCAGCAAGGCGAGTAGGTACTTTTGCATACGAGTGGGAAGTTGGTTGTGGAAAGATTTACAGGAACTTAACCGGCCCAATATAACCAGTCCTGCGGTGCCTTTCACAACGTTGGACTGCCGGCAAAAAGTATGTGCAAAGGGCGCAAAATTCCGAGCGCGCCAACAGCAGTAAAACCCAGAACAGTCATGCTGCGGGCAGGGCTCAGCATGACTGTCTCCATATCCTTGCCTACAACCCGTACTCCTGAATCTTGCGGTACAGCGTTTTGGTGCCGATGCCGAGTTGGCGGGCGGCTTCCATCTTGTTGCCACCGGTGTCGAGCAGCACCTGCCGAATCTGGCGTTTTTCCTGGGTGCGCAGGGTGCGGTCGGTGGCCTCGTCGAGGCCGGGGGCGGGCGGCAAGTGGTGAAACTCGGGCGGCAGGTCGTCCACGGTCAGGGTGTCGCCATCGGCGAGGATGGCAGCGCGTTCGAGCACGTTTTTCAGCTCGCGCACATTGCCGCGCCAGTCGTGGGCACGCAGCTGGGCCAGCACCTCCGGCTCGAGGCCGCGCAGGCGGCGACGCAGCTTGGCGGCGAAAAACTGCAGGAAGTAGTTGGCCAGCTCGGGCACGTCGTCACGCCGCTCATTCAGGCCGGGCACAGGCACCGTGAACACGGCCAGGCGGTAGTAGAGGTCGGGGCGGAAGTGGCCGGCTTCAGCTTCGGCGCGCAGGTTGCGGTTGGTGGCGGCCACAATGCGCACGTCCACGCTGGTGGGCCGGGTGTCGCCCAGCTTGGTAAACTGCCGCGTTTCCAGCACCCGCAGAAACTTGGCCTGCACATTCAGCTCCAGCTCCCCTATCTCATCCAGAAAAATAGTGCCGCCGCTGGCTTCTTCCAGCAAACCCTTTTTATCGGCCAGCGCCCCCGTAAAGGCCCCTTTCTTGTAGCCAAAAAGCTCCGATTCGAGCAAATCGCGCGGAAAGGCCGAGCAGTTCACGGCCACAAACGGCTTGTTGCGGCGCGGGCTGGCCTGGTGCAGGGCTTGGGCAAACAGCTCCTTGCCCGCGCCGGTGGGGCCTTCCAGCAGCACGGTGCTGTCGGTGGGCGCGGCACGCTGGGCCAAGCGCTTGGCCTGCTCCAGCGCGGCCGAGTGCCCAATCATCGACTCGAAACTATACTGAGTGCCGACCTGCTTCTCCAAATCGGCCACGCGGCGCTGGAGACGCGCTTTTTCGGCGGCGCGGTCGACTACCACGAGGAGCTGGTCGTCGGAATCGCCCTTGGTGAGGTAGTCGAACGCGCCTTCCTTCATGGCCCGCACGCCGTCGGGAATGGTGCCGTAGGCCGTCATCAGCACCACTTCGGCCAGCGGGGCGAGGGCCTTGTAGCGGGGCAGCAGGTCGAGGCCGCGGCCGTCGGGCAGCTTCACGTCGCTGAGCACTACCAGTACCTCATTGGCCAGCTCTCGCAGGGCTTCGAGGCCGCGCATGGCATCGGGGGCCTGGCGCACGGTATAGCCTTCCAGCTCCAGGGTGCGGGCCACGGCCTGGCGCAGCATGGCTTCGTCGTCGATGAGCAAAATGGTGCCGGTGGGCATGTGGGCGGGGCAATAAAGGGTGGGTGCAAACGCCCGTCAAAGCTACGCCGGCTGCTCTTTGCGCCTTCCCACTGCGGCGGGGCCGCTAGTGCCGGCTGGCCAGGCCCATGCGCTCCACGGTTTCGCCTTCGAAGTCGAACTCAATCAGAATGGCCGGCTCGTCGCCCACCACCCAGCCGTCGTGGCCCGGCGCAATGGCCACCGCCTGCGGGGCCACAAACACTTCCATCGCGCCGTCGGCATACTGAATATTTATCTGGCCGCTGGCCAAAAAGCCAACGTGCGCATGCATGCACAGCGGTGTGCCCACGATGCCCTTCAGGTTTTTTGACCACCGGAAGCCCACCGGGTACACAATGCGCTTGACGCGGGCATTGCCGGTGGGCACTACATCAATGTGCACACCGCCGACTTCGCGGTGCGTAGCGCCCTTCATCGGGCCGAGGAGAGAGGACGTTTCCATACCCTAACCTACGCATTTTCAGTTATTTTTTCGTCATGGCGGCAGCTACTATTTTGGTGTTGGCCGGCAGCGGTACTTCGCGGGAAGTTTCAAATTTGCCGCCTTCGGGGGCAGTTTCCTCCACGCGGCGCTGCACCACGCGCAGGCGGCGGCCATCAACGTGCAGCACGGCCAAATCGGAGCTGGTGCCGGTGGCCGCCGAGTAGCTGCGGAAACCCATGAGCATGCCGGGCGGGAAGTTGGCGGCTTTGGCCTTGGCGGCGTCCACTACATCGGGCTTGCCCACAAATTTGCCCAGGTCGATATCCATGGGCGCGCTGCCCTGCACCACGAGGTGGGCGCTGGTGCGCGGGTGGGCGGGGTCGTCGGCATCGGGGGCGGGCTGAAAGCGGAATGACGCTTTCAGCGTTTCAACTTCCTTGAGGGCGGGTATGACGGTTTCGGGCGCGGCGGCCGTGCCATCGGCGGCGGGAGCAGCGGCAACCGCCGTGATGGAGTCGGCTTTGCCGGCGGCGGCAGGCGTGGCGGCGGCTTCGGGGGGCGGGACCATGGGCGCGGAAGTGACGGGGGCCGTCTGGTTGCAGCCGGCCAGCAGCAGGGCCGCGCTCAGGGTCAGAATCGAGGATTTCATGGGTAACGGGATGACATCAGTTCGGGCTGTAAGATTAAGCATAATTGCTGAACCCCGACTTTTTCAGCGCTCGGCGCAGTTTAACGGGGCAACGGCTCCAGATTTTGATAAGGACAAACAAAAAGCCCGGCCGCGTTTCCGCAGCCGGGCTTTTCAGGAATTGATTTTATGACCAAAATGCCGCTTACCAGCGACGACCCCGACCCCGGTAGCCATAGTTCGGCCGGGGAGCATAGTACACCGGGCGCGGCGCGTAATAAGGCGCGGGGGCGATGATAACCGGAGCCGGCGCATATACTACGGGTGGGCGGGGCGGATAGTACCGGGGACCATAATAAGCCCGGGGCGGGCCATAATAGCCGCCCCCGATACGCACCGAAACCTGGGCACTGGCCACCTGGCTACCAAGCAGCAGCAGGAACAGGCCCAAAGCAAAAACTACTGATTTAGTCCGCATAAGAATTCGCACCGAAGCGCGCTGATTAATGATGGAAGGACGACAATTGGACTTTAGACGCAAATGCCGCCACAAGGTTTAATGCGTTGGCTAGGGCAGTTGGATGCGGTAGGTAGCATCGACCGCGCCACCGAACAGGCCGTAGCCGGGGCGCACGTAACCGCTGATGATGAACCGATTATTTTGTTGCGCGTGAATGGAAGTGCACTTCCCGGCAATGCCAGGAGCTGCTTTGGTACTGCGGGTATTTACAAAAAATCAGGAGCAAAAAAGACCGTCATGCCTCGAATACGCTCGGCATGACGGTCTTCATATTCCAAAGGACTGCGCTCTTACTTTTTCCGATAGCCGGCATTTAGGTAAGCCAGCACGGGCGTGGTGATGTCGAGGTTTTTCTCGCCGTAGGCGATGGTGCCGCTGGGCGCGGCAATGAGAATCAGCTTGTAGCCGTGGGCTTTGCCGTAGGCTTCCACCTTCTTATTCACGCTTTCGAGCACGGTTTGGGTGAGCTTGGCTTCTTCCTGCTGCGCCTGCTGCTGCAGCATCTGCTGCTGCTGACCCACCTGCTGCTGCTGCTCCTGCAGCTTCTGCTCGGTAGCGGCGCGCTGCTCGGCGGTGAGGCTGGCCGCCTGCTTCTGGTAGGCTTCCACGTTGGCTTTGAAGCCGGCCAGCATGGTCTGGTTCTGCTTTTCCCAGCCACGGGCCTTGCCCTCGAAGGCTTTGCGCGCATCCTTCATGCCCTGGTAGCCGTCCAGCATTTTACCCGACTCCACGTAGGCCAGCTTGCCCGAGAAATCGCCGGTGTTGTCCTGCACGGGGGCGGCGGCCACGGCGGGCGCGGCAGCATCGGCGGGCGAAGTGGCGGTGGCGGTATCGGCGGCGGGCTCGGGGGTGGCCATCACGGCCATGCTGCTGTCGGTAGCGAGAGCGGGTGCAACGGGCGTGTGGTTGAAATGCAGGAAGTACAAACCGGCCACGGCCAGCGCCAGCATAATGTTAATGGTAAGCTGAAGAGGGTTTTTCATTGAAAACGAATGATGAGGAATGAACAAAAGTAAGGGTAGACCGCGAGAAGGTGGAGAGCAAGGCAGAACGTGATGCCGCGCGCCGCGCAGCATCACCCGTATGCTGGCCGCAGTTTGGTGCGCAGCGCGTAACTACTGGCCTCTTCGTAATGCGAGTTTGCAACTCGCTGCCGCGAAGAGGCAATCCAACGGCCATCATCAATGCCCAATTACAATGGCCATTCTGCGGCTGTGAGTCACAGACTCACCTTACCATCGGCCTGCAGTTACGCGCTGCGCGCTAAACTGCGGCCAGCACCCGCCCCACTACGCCGGTACGGCCAGGTGCAGCAGGGCATCGCCCTGGTTCACCACGGGCATGTAGTTCAGGCCAATCACGTAGCCGCTCAGGGGCGACTCCAGCCGCACCGACTGCGCACCATAGGGGTCGGCCACGGAGCCATAAATCTGGCCCTTCTCAATAAACTGCCCGTTCTCGACGTGCGCCCGGAATAGGCCCGCAAACCGGGCCCGCAGCCACGTATGCCGCCGGCAAATAATGCCCGGCCGGGCTGGCGCAGGCGCTTCTGGCCCCATACCCAGGTGGTGCAGCACCCGCAGCGTGCCCGCCACGGCCTCCTCAATGCCGGGCTCATCGAGCCGCAGGCTCTCGCCGGTTTCGTACACGATAATGCGCTTGCCCAGCTCCTGCGCCGCCTCGCGCAATGACCCGCCCCGCAGCCCCGCATGCAGCGTGAAGGGCGCGCCAAACGCGGCCGCCATGGCATCCACCTCGGGGTCGATACCCAGCAGGGCGCGCACCTGCGGAAAGTTGGACCGCGCCGCCCCGCCCGTGTGAAAATCGATGCCGTAGTCAATCAGCGGCATGATTTCGCGCATGAAGCGGTGGGCCACCCGCCCGGCCAGCGACCCCCGCGGAAACCCGGGAAACGAGCGGTTCACGTCCTTGCCATCGGGTACGTCGCGGCTGAAATTAAGAAAGCCGTAAATATTGAGAATGGGAATGGCGATGACCGTACCCCGCAGCGGCGCCAGCAGCTCGCGCCGCACCAGCCGCCGGATGGTCTCAATGCCGTTCACCTCATCGCCGTGCATGCCGCCCATGAGCAGCAGCGTGGGGCCGGGTTCCTGGGCGCGCAGCACATGCACCGGCACGTCAATCACCGTGCCCGAGGGCAGCTTCGAAATAACCAGCCGCGTGAGCACCCGCTCGCCGGGCTGAATGGTGAGACCGTTGAGGTGAATGGCAGCGGAGGTAGCAGGCATAGGCTTGGTTGAACGATAAACGCCCCTCCTTACCAAGGAGGGGATGTTCGCGCTTCAGCGCAAACGGGGATGGTGCCACGGGAGGGTGGGCGTTGAACGGGTTGGCCGCAAAGCCAGAACGATGCCAGAACGCCCCATTTCCGAGGCAGCGCCCGCCAGCCGCGAGTTGTTCAACGGCCACCCTCTGGTGGCACCATCCCAATTTTCGCTACGCGAAATTGTCCCCTCCTTGGTAAGGAGAGCAATAAAACCTCCCCGCTCCTACTTGCCCGCCGGCACGTCCGACTGCGCATCTACGGCCCGAACGGAGTCTTTTTTGGGTTTGGGCTTCTCTCTTTTTCTGGCGGCGAGGTCGGCCGTGTATTCGATGATGCGGCCGGCGATATCCTGCCCGGTGGCTTTTTCAATGCCCTCCAGGCCCGGCGAAGAGTTCACTTCGAGTACCAGCGGGCCGCGCTTGCTTTGCAGCATATCGACGCCGGCAATGCCCAGGCCGAGGGCTTTGGTAGCCAGCAGGGCGGCGGCTTTTTCGGCGCGGGTGAGCTTGACAAGGATACCCGAGCCACCACGGTGCAGGTTCGAGCGGAACTCACCCTCCTTGCCCTGGCGCTTCATGGCTCCCACCACTTCGCCATCCACCACGAAGGCGCGCAGGTCGGCCCCCTTGCTTTCCGCAATAAACTCCTGCACGATGATGCGGGCCTTGAGGTTGTGAAACGCCTCAATTACCGACTGCGCGGCTTTGGCCGACTCGGCCAGCACCACGCCCAGGCCCTGGGTGCCTTCGAGGAGCTTGATGATGACCGGCGCGCCACCCACCTGCTCAATCATGGCCGGCACGTCGGCCGAGAAGTTGGTGAAGGCGGTTTTGGGCATGCCCACGCCGGCGCGGCTCAGGATTTGCATCGAGCGCAGCTTGTCGCGCGAGCGCACAATGGCTTGGCTGTCAATGGCCGTACGCACCTTCATCATCTCAAACTGCCGCACTACGGCCGTGCCGTAGAACGTGACCGAGGCCCCAATGCGCGGAATAATGGCATCGAAGCCCTCCAGCAGCACGCCCTGGTACAGGATGCCGGGCTTCCCCTTTTCCAGCACAATGTTGCACTGCAGGTGGTCGATGACCACGGCTTCGTGGCCCTGCGCAAGGGCAGCCTCCACCAGCCGCTGGGTGGAGTAGGATTTGGGCTCACGCGAGAGAATGGCCAGTTTCATCGTGGAGTTGTAAAGGAGGTGGAGAAGCGGGGCAATGGAATGGGGTGGAGTACCGCGCCACAAAACTAGTCAGGGGCGGGTGCGCCGGGCAGTGGCACGGGCCAGGAACTTGCAGGAAAGGTTGCGCCGGGCTACGTCAACCACAAACCGGCCCTGCCGCAACAGGCTGCGCCCCAGCAATACGGGGTATTTCATGTCGGAGCGGTCGGAAAGCGAAAAATCGGCTTCAAACGCTTTGCCGTAGAGCTGCACCACCGCCCGAATTACGTAGCGCTCCTGCACCTCGCCATTACTGGAGCGAATGTCGCGCAGGGCAAACTCGGTGAAGGTGAGCGGGCAGCCATCGGCCCCCACATGGCCGGGGTCGAGGAGGTTCACCACCAGCACGGGCGGCTGCCCGGCCGGAGTTTCAATGTGAATATTGGTACAGTGAATGGCGCTGGTGTACGCGCCGGTGTCCACCTTGGCCTCCACGCCCACGAGGGCGAAGGCCGGAAAATCAACCAGCTCGCGGCGGCCGAGGGTGCGCTTGACGGGACGATTCATGCGGTGAAAAGGGGCAGGCGGAATGGGTGAGTCGGCCTCGTGCTGGCCCAGATAACCCACAGTATCGCGTTCACGAACAAAAACGACAGCAGGTGCGATTGGAATTTGGCGCGGACTTTGGCCTTTTGCCACAGGTAGGGGTCGCGTTGCAGGGTTTCCATGAGCTTGGGGATGAGGTTGGTTGGAATTGATGATTAAATATAGCCGGTTGGCTTTCCCACCCGCAAGCGGCAGTTGCCGAACGGTCGGAAAAGGCTTCCCAAGCGTCGAAAGCGAGGGTTGGGCCGCGCGCCATGATGCCCGCATCAGTACCAAATGCTGCTGCTGCTGCGTAAAGTATCTATCGCAGCCGTGCGGGTTTCATTACACCCCACTCCCTTTAGGCCCGCTTCTCCCCTTTCCGCCCGCCTGCAGCTCGTGCAGGGCAGCATTACCTGCCAGCCGGTGGCGGGGGGGCGCTATCTAGCCGCTGGTCGGGTGCGATATTCGTTGTAGCCCTGCACTATTTTCACCATGTCGCGGTAGTGCAGCTGGCCGGCATTGAGGGCCGATAGCAGCTCAGGGTCATCGTGAAAATAGGCCGTCATCTGGGCTACGAAATCGCCCCGGCCCACCTTCACCAGCTCCTCGCCGGGGCGGCGCAAAAACCACTGGCGGTCGGGAAAGCCACTCAAGCCTGGGGCACTTAAGCCCGCGGTGCCCATGACCGTGGCCCCAGCCACGCCAGCCACCGGGGCCAAGAGGGGCTGCGGCATTTCAGTGTAATTGAAGAGCTCAACCGGACCATTCACCAAGCACTTGGCGATGAGGTGCTTGCGCTTACCATTCAACACCATGTGCTCCTGATACAGCCCGTTGACTTTAATGGACTGCACCTTGTCAACGTCAATGCTGAACGGTTCGCGGCCAAACCGTTTCAGGTCCTCTTCATGCCGATGAAAGGGCAGGTATTTACTGAAACCCATCAGGTTCACCGGAATCCAGACGAAGTGCGTCTTGCCATCGGGACCCAGAATTTCGGCCCTGCCAAAGCCCCGAATGGTTTTGTCGAGGTAGCTGGTGCCCACAGCTGCCGCCAGCGAATCGTCGGCCACCAGCGGGGCAGTCACCATTGGCGCGGCCGAGGCAGTGGAAACGGCAATAGCAGGCGGGGCTTGCTGAGCGCAGCAGACACGGCCGGTAGCGACCAGTCCCAGCATAGTAATTCGCAATAAAGATGCTTTCATTGGTAAAAGGAAAGGGTTTTTACCGAAGTTAAGCGCCCGGGCGCGCTCAGGGAGCTACGCTGGCTCGCCCACGCCTTCCACGCGCTCGGCCACCTGCTTCATCAGCCACAGCGGGGTGCTGGTGGCCCCGCAAATGCCCACGGACTGCGCGCCGGCCAGCCATTCCTCGTCTATTTCGGTTTCGTTCTCGATGAAATAGCTGCGCGGGTTCACCACATTCACCACCGAGAACAGGGCCTTGCCATTGGAGCTTTTGCGGCCGCTCACGAAAAGCACCACGTCGTATTCGGCCGCAAATTTGGCCAGGGCGGGCTCGCGGTTGCTCACCTGCCGGCAGATGCTGTCGTTGGCATCGAAGCTATCGAGCGTGCCGCCGACGGCCTGAATGCGGGCTTCCATCAGGGCCTTCATCTTATAGAAGCCGGCCGTACTTTTGGTGGTCTGGCTGAAGAGGGTAACGGGGCGGGCAAAGTCAATCTGGTCGAGGTCGGCCTCGTTCATCACGATGATAGCGCGGTTGCCGGTCTGGCCCGTGAGGCCGGCCACTTCGGCGTGGCCGGGCTGGCCATATATCACAATCTGGCCGTCCTGGCGCTGGCTCAGGTCGAAGGCGTGCTTCACGCGGTTTTGCAGCTTGAGCACCACCGGGCAGCTGGCGTCAATCAGCTCCAGGTTGTTTTGCAGGGCCAACTGGTAGGTTTCGGGCGGCTCGCCGTGGGCCCGGATGAGCACCTTGCAGTCGTGCAGCTGGGCCAGCTGCTCGCGGTCGATGATGCGCAGGCCATGCTGGTGCAGGCGCTCCACTTCCATACGGTTGTGTACGATATCGCCGAGGCAATAAAGCGTTTTTTCGTGTGCCAGCTCATCTTCAGCCATCTGAATGGCGAATTCAACGCCAAAGCAATAGCCGGAATTTTTATCAATCGTAACCTTCATGCTGTGCCTTTAACATCACTGCGGCGGCGAGGAGTTCACCGGGGACAAAGGTACGGCAAGGCGGCGGGGTATGGCATTGGGAGCAGTCGGCCCGTCATGCAGAGCGCGGCGCAGCATCTTGCCCGCAGATAAGCATATCATTTACTATTGCGGGCAAGATGCCGCGCTCTGCATGACCACCTTTTCCGTCTTTCCCTCTAAGCCTCCCCTAGTCCCAGCCCGCCATGAACAGAGCCGATGACACCCTATCGAGCACAAAATCAACCTGCTCCGCAATGGTGATGTGCGTGGTATCGAGCAGCACAGCATCGGCGGCGCGGCGCAGCGGGCTTTCGGCGCGGGTCGAGTCGAGGTAGTCGCGCTTGCGCAGGTTCTCGATGATGTCTTCCAGGGGCACCTGTTCGCCTGTTGCGGCTAGCTCGTCCTGGCGGCGGCGGGCGCGCAGCTCCACGTCGGCAGTCATGAAGATTTTCACTTCCGCATCGGGAAATACGGTAGTGCCGATGTCGCGGCCGTCCATCACGACGCCGCGCTTGCGGCCCATTTGCTGCTGCTGGGCCACCATGGCGTGCCGCACCATCGGGATGACCGACACTTCGCTCACAGAGTTGGAAATCCGCATCTGGCGAATGTCGTCCTCGCAATTCACGCCGTTTAGGAACAGCTCGTTGCGGCCCGTGTGGCGGTGGCGGCGGAAGGTGATGCTGATTTCGCGCAAAACCTGCTCGATGCGGGCCATGTCGTCGAAGCTGATGCCCTGCTCCAGCAGGTGCAGCGTAACGGCGCGATACATCGCCCCCGTATCGACGTAGGCGTAGTGTAGCAGCGACGCTACGGCTTTGGCTGTGGTACTTTTGCCACAGGAGGAGTAACCATCAATGGCGATAACGAGTTGTTTCATAACGACGCGGGCGGCCATTGGCCCCGCAAGATTACGAAATCCAAGCCTTACGAGCAGCAGGTGGGCTCTTCAACCGCTGTGGAATGGAGGCAAAAAAGGCCGCTACGGAGGCGCTTTCTCCCTCATTCAGTTGCGCATCGACTAAATAAAAGGGATTAAAAAAAAATCGACCGCCCAGCCCCACGCCGGTCGTGCGGTCCTTGCCGGTGCCCCATTCGCCCCGATAGACCTCTACCAGGCACTGCCCCAGGAAGCAGCCCAGCGCCATTACCACGCCCGGCCGCTCGGCCGGCCCCAAAATGCCCCGCTGCGCCCGGATAAAATTATCCAGGTGGGCCACGCCTTCGGCATCGAAGGCCTTTAACTTCAATTGCTGCCGCACCTGCTCGGCGGCGGCCGTTATGGAATCGAGGGGAGTTGGCGTGGGCTTAGACATAAAACAAAGTAAACTAGAAACCACCGCCCGGGTTATTTGCGGGCCTGTAGCAGGGCCTCGCGGCGGTTCGCGGCGTAAGTGGCCAGCAGTTGCGGGGCCTCAAAGCGTGAATCCATTTCGCCGGCGCGCAGGCGGGCGCAGAGGATGGGGTCGTCGGCCAGCAGCCCGAGCATCAGGCGGCGGTAGGCACCGGCTTTGGCGGGCAATTCAAACGTCCGGGCGGCCTGGCGCAGCAAGATGGTCTGGCTGGTGCGCGGATACACAAACAGGTCCATTATAATCCCGAAGAAAGAATTCTTAACGGCCTCATCCTGCCTGGCTAGGTAGTCGATGGGCGGTGTGGCCCCGGGCGTGGGCACGGCCGGGCCATTCAACGGGGCAGGCTGACGGTACGGGCGCTGGTCCTCTGGCGTGAAGGCCTGATACTTCAGCACCTCGTACCGGTCGTCGCGGTACTGGCGCTGGGCAAAGCTGGCCGGCACCAGCCGGTGGCCTTTGCGCTGTACGAAGGCCGGTACGGTCACAAACGTGTCGCCGCGCACCACATAGGCGCTCACCTCGCCGGGCCAGAATACGGCATAATCGGTCAGGTTATCGGGGCGCAGGCGCACACGGTCGGGCAGGTCAGGACCGAATATTTCGGCCGGATGCCAACTACCATCGGG
This sequence comes from Hymenobacter siberiensis, assembly GCF_018967865.2. Classification (NCBI taxonomy): domain Bacteria; kingdom Pseudomonadati; phylum Bacteroidota; class Cytophagia; order Cytophagales; family Hymenobacteraceae; genus Hymenobacter; species Hymenobacter siberiensis. The sequence goes on along the minus strand of NZ_JAHLZY020000001.1, from coordinate 1,006,221 downwards.
CAGGCGGTAGGTGCCGGGATAGCCACTGGCAGCGTAGCGTGGTGCAGACGCGAGGGGGTAGTCGGCCGGGCGGGTGGCCGAGGGTGTGGTGGGCCCGATAGTAGCCGCCGGGCGCGGGTTGCGCAACGGTATCTGGGCAGGGCTGATGAAGCTCAACAGTAAAAGAATCAGCAGCAGCCCGCCGGAAAGGAAGGTATTTCGCATAATGGGTAGAGCCAAGCGAGTTGTAAAAGGTTGCTTAAAGCCTATCCGAATAGGGCGTCATGCTTCGCTCCGCTCTGCATGACGCCCTATTCGGATAGCCTCTTAGTGCCCACACGGGCACGGCACCGATTTACCACCGCTGTGGTGCTTGTACCAGGAGGTTTTTTTCTGTTGGGCCGTGCGGCGGGCACAGCCGCCCTGGGCCAGCAGCAGCGGCAGCACGAGCAGCAAAAGGGCAAGATTCTTTTTCACCGGAAGCGGTTTTTTGTCAAATATAAGGTTCTTTGCCGACGCAAAACCGGCAACAGGTCGGTTTGCCATTCGCTCCAGCCCCACCTTATGACTGTAGATTTCTCGCTCACGGCCAACGTCGTCGACATTTTCGCCCGTTCCATCCAGCCCGCCATTATTCAGATTGAAGGCGGCCGCATCGCCGCCATCGCGCCCATTGCCGAGGCTGAGGCCGACCCTACCCTGCCCTACGTGCTGCCCGGTTTTGTCGATGCCCATGTGCACGTCGAAAGCTCGCTGCTGGTGCCTACCGAGTTTGCCCGCTTGGCCGTGGCGCACGGCACGGTAGCCACCGTGAGCGACCCGCACGAAATCGGCAACGTGCTGGGCGTGGCTGGGGTGGAGTTCATGCTCGAAAACGCGGCGCACTCGCCCTTTAAATTCTGCTTCGGTGCGCCCAGCTGCGTGCCAGCCACGCCGTTTGAGACGGCCGGGGCCGAAATCACGGTGGCCGACATCAAAAAGCTGTTCGAAAACCCCAAAATCGGCTATCTGGCCGAGATGATGAACTGGCCCGGCGTGCTGCACCGCGACGCCGACGTGATGGCCAAAATTGCCCTGGCCCACGCCGCCGGCCGCCCCGTGGACGGCCACGCCCCCGGCCTGCGCGGCGATGATGCCGCCCACTACGCCAGCGCCGGCATCAGCACCGACCACGAGTGCTTCACCGCCGCCGAGGCGCTCGACAAGCTGGCCGTGGGCATGAAAATCCTCATCCGCGAGGGGTCAGCGGCCCGCAACTTCGATGCCCTCATCGAGCTCATGCCTGAGCACTACCACCACCTCATGTTCTGCTCCGACGACAAGCACCCCGATACGCTGGTGCTGGGACACATCAACCAGCTGGTGCAGCGCGCCGTGGCCCTCGGCAACGACGTGTTCAATGTGCTACGCGTGGCCTGCATCAACCCCGTGAAGCACTACCACCTGCCCGTGGGCCTGCTGGGCGAAGGCGACCCGGCCGACTTCATCGTGGTGAAAGACCTGCGCGATTTCGAAGTGCTGCAAACCTACCTGGATGGACAGCTGGTGGCCGAAAATGGCCAGTCGCTGCTACCCGCCGCGCCCATTGCCGTGGTCAATAACTTCCACGCCCAGCCCGTGACGGCGGCCGATTTCCAGCTGCCCACCACCAAGGAATCGGCCACGCTCCGCGTCATCGAGTGCTTCGATGGCCAGCTCATCACGGCCCGCGTCGATTTGCCGGCCACCATCGAGAAGGGCCTCGTGGTGCCCGATGTGGCTGCCGACATACTCAAGCTGGCCGTCATCAACCGCTACCAGCCGCACGTAGCGCCGGCCGTGGCCTTCATTCGGGGCTTTGGGCTGAAGCACGGCGCGCTGGCCAGCAGCGTGGGCCACGACTCGCACAACATCACGGCCGTGGGCTGCGACGACGAAAGCCTGGCCCGCGCCGTGAACCTGGTGATTCAGGCCAAAGGCGGCCTGGCCGCCGTAGGCGCCGATGGCCAGGAAATTCTGGTGCCGCTGCCGGTAGCCGGCCTCATGTCGGACCAAAGCGGCACGGCCGTGGCGGAGGCTTATGCCGCTGTTGATGCCTTGTCCAAGCAAATGGGCTCGCCGCTGGGCGCGCCATTTATGACGCTCTCGTTCATGGCGCTGCTCGTTATCCCAAGCCTGAAACTGAGCGACAAGGGGCTGTTCGACGGCCAGCAATTCACGTTCGTTGATGCGGTGGAATAAATTTAGCGCGATTTCTGCGTAGGGTCCGACCCCGCACCCTATTGTTCTTTATGAAACTGCTACTGCTTCTTGTACCATGCCTGCTGCTGGCCACCCAGCCCACGGCCGCACAAAAATACCGCACCGCCGCCGGCCTTCGCAGCGACGGCAACAACTACGGACTCACCATTCAGCAGCTTATTCTGCCCAAAACCACGCTGGAAGGCCTGGGCATGTTTGGGGTGCGCGAGCGTAGCGCCACGGTGCTGGCCGAGCGCCATTTCGGCATTCTCGGCCCCAGCCTGAACTACTATTTCGGGGCCGGGGCGCACGTGGGCAACCACAAGGACGATGGCACTTTCTGGGGCTTCGATGGCATGATTGGCGCGGAGTATAAAATCGCCTTCATCCCCCTCGTCATCTCCCTCGATTTCAAGCCCACCATCGAGTACGGCTCGGCCGACTGGAACCGATTTCCCACGGCGTTTTCCATCCGCTACATCTTCATCAAACAGAAAAAAACCGGCATTTTTCGCATTTTCGACAAGCGTTGAGCGCACATAAAAAAACCGCTGCCGGCGAACCAGCAGCGGTTTTTTATGCGCGTTTCCACCGGGCGGACCGGCAGAAAGCAGGGGTTATTGAAAGCGCTTTTCCAGCAGCTTGCGCATTTTTTCCTCGGTGAGGGGCTTGGTCAGGTACTCTACGTTGGGGTACTGGGCCACGCGGGCGGTATCGGCCCCGTGCATGGAGGTGGTGAGCACGGCCATTACGGTCTGGTCCTGCACGGGTTGGGGCAGAGCATTGTAGAGCTCCAGGAACTCGAAGCCGGACACGCCGGGCATTTTCAGGTCTACAAACACGAGGTCGGGCGCGGGCACGCTGCACTCGGTAGTGTTGTCACCCCAGAGCTGCTCGAAGGCTTCATCGGCCCGCGAAAACGTGCTGACGTGGTCGGCCACCGCGAGCCGCCCCAGCAGCCGGTTGTTGAGAAAGCTCGTGGTTTCGTTGTCGTCAACGAGTACAATGTGATTCAAATTAGCAGACATATTGTAGGGCTAAAAAACAAGCTTTTACGAAGATAACATCCTGACCGCGCTTCCGCAATGGCCTAGCTCACTTAGAGCCATCCCTGGGCGCGCATCCAGTCGTCGTTATAGATTTTTCCGAGGTAGCGGGTGCCGTGGTCGGGCAGGATAATCACCATCGTGTCGTCCTCTTTCAGGTGCTCGCGGGCGTACTCCAAGGCCCCGAAAACGGCCGAGCCGCAGCTCCAGCCCACAAACAAGCCTTCTTCTTTGGCCAGGCGGCGCGTCATCACGGCGGCGTCCTCGTCGGTTACTTTAATGAACAAATCGATAACATCGAAGTCCACGTTCTTCGGCAGAATATCTTCGCCGATGCCCTCCGTTTTATAGGGGTAGATTTCGTTTTCGTCGAAGATGCCCGTTTCCTTGTATTTCTTGAACACCGAGCCATAGGTATCGAGGCCGATGGTCACGATGGCCGGGTTCTGTTCCTTGAGGTACTTGCTGACGCCGGAAATGGTGCCGCCCGTACCCACACCGGCCGCCCAGTGCGTGATTTTGCCCTCCGTCTGCGCCCAGATTTCGGGGCCGGTGGCATCGTAGTGCGCAGCGGCGTTCGAGAGGTTGTCGTACTGGTTGGGGTAGAAGGAATTGGGCGTTTCCTCGCTCAGGCGCTTGGCTACGGAGTAGTAGCTGCGCGGGTCTTCGGGGGCCACGTCTACGGGGCACACCACCACCTGGGCGCCCACGGCGCGCAGAATGTCCTGCTTTTCCTTGCTCTGCTTGTCACTCATCACGAAGATGGTGTTGTAGCCTTTGGCGATGGCGGCCAGGGCCAGGCCCATGCCCGTATTGCCGCTAGTGCCCTCAATGATGGTGCCGCCGGGCTGGATAAGGCCGGCCTTCTCGGCGTCTTCCAGCATGCGGATGGCCATGCGGTCCTTCACCGAGTTGCCGGGGTTGAAATACTCAACCTTGGCCAGCACGGTGCCTTTAATGCCGTCGGTTACTTTATTGAGCTTAACGAGAGGCGTGTTGCCAACAGCCTCGATAACGTGGTTGAAATACATCGAAAAATGATGGGTGGGGAGATGGGGGAGTCAGGGGGCAAAGGTACGGATTTCGGCGGCGGGGCAGAGGCAGTTGCTGGTAGTGGCTGAATAGAAGGTCATGTCGAGCGCAGCCGAAACATTTCGCCCGGGTCGTTCACACGATTGATTTACTGCTGCACGCGAGATGTCTTGGCTGCGCTCGACATAACGGTCCAAGGGTGTTCTGCATAACGTTCCGGCAGTGCTCCGCATGACCTTCAACCGATTGCATAACTTCTGCCTTGCCCTAGCCCCAAAACCCCCTACTTTTGCACCACCGTTGCCCGTCCGGGCTTCCCTCCTCCACTCCATCAATATCCCAAAAACACCTCCGAATGAGCGTTCTGGTCAATAAAGATTCCAAGGTTATCGTACAGGGCTTCACCGGCTCCGAGGGCTCGTTCCACGCCCAGCAGATGATGGACTACGGCACCAACGTGGTGGGCGGCGTGACGCCCGGCAAAGGTGGCTCCGAGCACCTGGGCCGTCCCGTGTTCAACACCGTAGCCGAGGCCGTGGAAAAGGCCGGTGCCGACACCACCATCATTTTCGTGCCCCCGGCTTTCGCCGCCGACGCCATTATGGAAGCCGCCGATGCCGGCATCAAGGTGATTATCACCATCACCGAAGGCATCCCGACCAAGGACATGATTGCCGTGAAGCAGTACCTCTCGGAGCGCCCCACAGTGACGATGATTGGGCCAAACTGCCCCGGTGTGATGACCGCCGGCGAGTGCAAAGTGGGCATCATGCCCGGTTTTATCTTCACCAAAGGCAAAATCGGTATCGTTTCGAAGTCGGGCACGCTGACCTACGAAGCTGTTGACCAGCTCACCAAAGCCGGCCTGGGCCAGACCACGGCCATTGGCATCGGCGGCGACCCCATCATCGGCACCACCACCAAGCAGGCGGTAGAAATGCTGATGAACGACCCCGAAACCGAAGGCATCGTGATGATTGGCGAAATCGGCGGCGGCATGGAAGCCGAAGCCGCTCGTTGGATTAAAGCAACCGGCAACAAGAAGCCCGTCGTGGGCTTCATCGCCGGCCAAACGGCCCCTCCCGGCCGCCGCATGGGCCACGCCGGTGCCATCGTAGGCGGCGCCGACGATACGGCCGCTGCTAAAATGGCCATCATGCGCGAGTGCGGCATCCACGTAGTGGATTCGCCCGCTGAGATTGGCGATACCATGCTGCGCGTACTGGGCGGCAAGTAATTTTTTGGCGTCTTAGCGCCGAAAGTATTTGACACAAAAAAGCTCCCGCTTCGGCCGGAGCTTTTTTGTGTCAAATGGCCTGACTATTGGTGTTGAGACGCATCCTTGTGTCTTATCGGCAAGTACTGTACTATTGCAGAAGTAGGCGTATACTCCGGTCCGACCGGTTGTCGTTAAACCGAAATCGCTGGTGCTTCAACCGGTCGGACCGCCTAGGGCGGTCGGACCAGCAGGCCCGACTCGAATACGGTTACTTCTGCGCCAGCACTTAAACGAAATCCGCCTTTATCGTTCAACGATGAGACGTAAGGATGCGCCTCTACGCCGTTAGGACGAATTGCTCATCGCCTTCAAAAGCGGGGTACGGGCACGCACCCTACTCGCTCAGCGTGGTGTTCTTATCCAGATTAATCACAATACCCACCTGAAACACCGAATTGGCCGCTTTCAAGTACTTATTGCTGCGGAAGCCGAAAATCTGGCCGCTGATGAGCTGTAGCTGCACGGGCCCGGCAATCTGAGTGCGGGTGAAGGTGATGGGCTCGAAAAACACGTTGCTTTCGCCAGGGGCGGCCAGGCCGTCAATTTTGAAGTTATTGAGCTGCATGTAGCTCAGGCGCAGGGCCGCGCCGTAGGTGAGCGGGAAGTCGCGGTTGAATAGGTGCAGGCTGTTTTGCTTCTTCTTGGCGTAGTTCACCTGGGCGAAGACCTTGGACAGGCTGCCGTCAAGGGTTTTGTTGACGATTTGGGCTTCGTTGCGTTCGATGCGCTCGGTGGCCCCGCCACCGCCGCCCACGTACACTTCCAGCACGCGCTTGTCGGGCAGGCGGGTGAAGTAGCCGAGGCTGGCTTCGGCGAAGTCGATATTTTCCGTTCTATCGGATTTTTTGCGGTGCAGGGACGAGAACGTGCCGGCCACGGCCAAGTGGTTGGTGAGGCCGTAGGCTCCTTGCAGGGCATAGTTGGTGTGTTGATTGGTGCTTACAGTGCCGTAGAACTCGCCCTGGTGCGTGAGCATGGGCGCATGGGGCGGGGGTGGAAAATACAAAGATGCGCAGCCCGTGAGGCCCGAGGAAACAGCTAAGAAAATCAGACGCAACAAATGCTTCATACAGCGGGGCGAGGCAGGAATGAGGACAGGCAACGCCTGATACGGCAATTTCGTGTTTCCGCCCGACATTCTCCCGCATTTCCCGGGTTGACAGGTTGAACGCATATAAATTTTGAGGACTGAATCCAGTCTACCAGGGTACTTTTTTATTTTGGACCTGACGCTTTTTTAAAACCTAAAATACCCTGTGAGACAATGGAGGCCCATGACTCCATTTATATGCGTTCAACCTGCCGGGTTGAGCTCAGTCGCGCGCGTAAACCGGGCCGTATGTAAGGGCATAATTAATCTCCTTCGCCACGCCCGTTATGCCTGCTGATTCGTTTGATGCCATCATTATTGGGGCCGGCCAAGCCGGTACGCCCCTTTCCTACGCGCTGGCCGCCGCCGGCCGCCGCGTGGCCTTCATCGAGAGTGACTTTCTGGGGGGCTCTCCTGCATCAACTACGGCTGCGCGCCCACCAAGGCACTGCTGGCCTCGGCGCAACGGGCGCACCTCGTGCGCACGGCGGGCGCGCTGGGCATTGAAGCCCCCGAGCCGGTGGTGAACTTCGGGGCCGTGATTGAGCGGATGCACACACTACGCCAAAAGTCCCGCGACAGCCTGCACCGCAAGATTACGGAGGTTCACGACGGTATCACGCTCATTCGGGGGCGGGCGCAGTTCACGGCTCCGCACTCGCTGCAAGTGGCCCTGGTAGGCGGCGGCGAGCAACACCTCACGGCCCCGCTCATCTTCATCAACACTGGCACCTGCGCTGCCGTGCCCGACATTGAGGGCCTGGCCGACAGCGGCTACCTCACCAGCGACTCCCTTTTGCTGAACATGACGGAGCAGCCCGAGCACCTAATCATTCTGGGCGGTAGCTACATCGGGGTCGAGTTCAGCCAGATATTTTGCCGGCTGGGCACCCGCGTCACCATCATCGACAAGGAGCCGCGCCTGATGTCGCGCGAAGACCCCGACGTGAGCCACCCGCTCGAGGAATTGCTGACCGAAGCCGGTGTAGAACTGGTGCTGAATGCTAACACCCGCCGCGTATCGCGCGGGGCCAACGGCACCCTCACCGTGACGATGGACACGCCCGATGGGGAGCGTCGCCTGCGCGGCAGCCACCTGTTGGTGGCCGTGGGCCGCACGCCCAACACCCGCAACCTCGGCCTGGAGCACACCGGCATCACCCTCGACGCAGACGGCTACATTGAAGTGAACGAGCACCTGCAAACCGGCACGCGCGGCGTGTACGCGCTGGGCGACGTGAAGGGCGGCCCGCAATTCACCCACATCAGCTACGACGACTACCGCATTGTGCGCGACGCCCTGCTGCACAACAGCCAGCGCACCACTGCCGACCGGCCCATGCCCTATGTGGTATTTACGGAGCCGCAGCTGGGCCGCATCGGCATCTCGAAGAACCAAGCGAAGGAGAAAGGCATCCCCTACCGCGTGAGTCGGCTACCGGCCAGCACTATCGGAAGGGCCGTGCAGACGGGCGAAACCGAGGGCTTCGTGGAGGTGCTGGTGGGCGACGACGACCGGCTGCTGGGTGCGGCCGTGTTCTGCGAACAGGGCGGCGAAATCATGACCATGTTCCAGCTGGCCATGGCGGGCGGGCTGCGCTACCAGGAATTAGAGAATATGATTATTGCCCACCCCGTGTGGGGTGAGGTGCTGAATAATGCTTTTCAGCGGCTGAAACTGGGGAGTAGCTGGCGGCGCTGGCGCGAGTTTATCGTGCCGGTTATGATGCGAGTTTTCAACTCGCCCGGTAGAACGGTGCTACCGGCTTCTATCGGCGCGGCCGGGGGAGGCTCAGCCTCCCGGCATGGTTGGTCACGAGTTACGCTGCGCTAAACTCGCGCCAGTTTGGGGGGTATGCTTTGAGAAACTCCAGCAGCGGCTGTAGCTTGATGATGACCATCATTTATAATTAATGCGTTCTTTAAAGCGCTTGTTTTATCAGCAAAACCTGTAGTACTCCCCAAAAGCTGGACAGGTTAAGCGGGCTAGCTTAGCTCGATTATGACCCCAAAACGCACCCGCCGTCGCTATACGGCCGAGTTCAAAGCGGAGGTGGCGCTAGCCGCCCTCACCGAGCGCCAGCCATTGGCCGAGCTGGCCGCTCACTCCCAATTGGCTACCGCTCAAATCACCCGTTGGAAGCTGCAACTGCGTGAGCAGGCCACCCAGGTTTTCACCGAAGCGCCTGCGGCCGGCACGCCCTTACCCGACGTCGAGCCCCTCTACGCGGCCATCGGTCGGTTGCAAATGGAAAACGCGCTGCTAAAAAAAACGCTACCCCGATGAGCTCGGCCCAACAACGGGTCCTGGTTCAGGCCTCGGACCCGGCCGGTAGCTCGGTCGCCGCTCGCTGCCAGGCCCTAGGCCTGGCCCGCAGCAGCTTCTACTACCAGCCCTGCGGAGAAAGTGCCTACAACCTGGAGCTCATGCGCCTGCTCGATGAGGAGTTTACCGACCACAACTTCAAAGGAGTGCTCGGCCTGCGCGACCACCTGCGCCTGGCCGGCCACGCCGTCAATGCCAAGCGCGTGCGCCGCCTCGTGCGCCTGATGGGCCACGAGCCGATTTATCCCAAACCGCGCTTGTCCATTCCTGGTCAAGGTGTTACGCCCTACCAGTACCTACTAGACTTGTTGCGTAATGTTTGTGCTCAAAATCAGCCTATTACAGGCATGAAATCGCGCTAATTTTATTGGCAATGTGGCTTAGACGTTCTCTTTTCAATTTTTGTCGGTTTTTATTTTTGACATAATTAATTGATTATCAAGGCTTTTTGCTTCGCAACAACTCTACTGCGGGACCGCCCGGCCACCGCCCCGAAGGAGGTATGGAGTACCGACATCACGTACGTGCCCATGGCCAAGGGCTTTCTCTATCTGGCCGCCGTGCTCGACTGGCACTCGCGCTACGTGCTCAGCTGGCAGCTCTCCAACTCGCTCGACGTGGGCTTTTGCCTGCAAGCCCTGGCCGATGCGTTGCGCCATGCTCCGGCTCCCTACATCTTCAACTCCGACCAGGGCAGCCGGTTCACCAGCCTCGCCTACGAACAAGCTTTGCTGGACGCCGGCTGCCGCATCAGCCGCGACGGCCGCGGCCGCGCCACCGACAATGCCTTCATCAAACGCCTCTGGCGCACGGTCAAATGGGAACATATCTATCTTATCCCGGCCGATGACGGCCAGCACCTGCACCAGCAATTAACCGCGTACTTTGCCTACTACAATCATCGCCGACCCCATCAAAGTCTCGGGGGCCAAACGCCCGCCCACGTCTACCAAACCAACACAACATTCAATCATAACAATATTACTTAACAAACCCCGCTAAACTGTCCAGTTTTTGGGGAGTAGTACAACCAATCTCCATGTCCAAAAACATAATACCCATGGCGCAGAGCCTAAAACAGGCCTAGATAGTCGGTCTGTCAACAGCCAACCATTTGCGTACGACGTGAATAACGCATACAAACTCATAATTATGGAAAGAATATTAACCGCAATAAATATTGATTTTGCAGTAATTAAAAGTGCAGCGTTTGCGCTCCATTTACTATCCATAAAAAACGCACCAGCTATAATAGAGCCTATAAATAGCAGAAATGAGCCAGTAGAGGCAATTATTACATTAGGCTTACGCGAATCTGAGAAATTCAGCATTTAGTTTATTATTCTATTCAATATTGAGTTGTCTATTACAACTAAAACCCCCGCGCCAGCCAAAGCCAACGCGGGGGTTTCTGTGGGTGCTTAGGCAGCAGCCAAGCTACTACATATTCTTGATAATCTCCTGGCCGAATTCGCTCGTTTTGAGGAGGGTGGCACCTTCCATCTGACGTTCGAAGTCGTAGGTTACGCGCTTGCTGGCGATGGCGGCTTCGAGGCCTTTGTTGATGAGGGCAGCGGCCTCTTTCCAGCCCATGTATTCCAACATCATCACGCCGGATAGGATAACCGAGCCGGGGTTCACCTTGTCGAGGTTGGCGTATTTGGGGGCCGTGCCGTGGGTGGCTTCAAAGATGGCGTGGCCGGTGCTGTAGTTGATGTTGGCGCCCGGCGCGATGCCGATGCCGCCCACGATGGCCGCCAGCGCATCGGAGATGTAATCGCCGTTCAGGTTCAGGGTGGCCACCACCGAGTACTCCGAGGGGCGCAGCAGAATCTGTTGCAGGAAAGCATCGGCGATGCTGTCCTTGATGATGAGCTTGCCCTGGTCCACGGCCTGCTTTTGCAGCGCGTCGGCCACGGCCACGCCCTGCTTGGCCACGATTTTATCGTACTGGGCCCAGGTGAACACCTTCGCGCCAAACTCCTTCTCGGCCAGCTCGTAGCCCCAGGTTTTGAACGCGCCTTCGGTGAACTTCATGATGTTGCCCTTGTGCACGATGGTCACCGAGGGTTTCTTGTGCTCCAGCGCGTACTTGATGGCGGCGCGCACGAGGCGCTCGGTGCCTTCCTTGCTCACGGGCTTAATGCCGAACGAGGACGACTCGGGGAAGCGGATTTTCTTCACACCCATCTCGTCCTGTAGGAATTCGAGCATTTTCTGGGCCTGGGGCGTACCGTTCATGTACTCGATGCCGGCGTAGATGTCCTCCGTGTTCTCACGGAAGATGACCATGTCGGTCAGCTCCGGGTGCTTCACCGGCGAGGGCACGCCGTCGTAGTAGCGCACGGGGCGCACGCAGGCGTACAGGTCCAGCTCCTGGCGCAGGGCCACGTTCAGCGAGCGGATACCGCCGCCCACGGGCGTAGTCAGGGGGCCTTTGATGCCCACGAGGTATTCGCGGAATGCGTCGAGGGTTTCGGTGGGCAGCCAGTTGGTGGTGGCTTTATAGGCTTTTTCGCCGGCCAGCACTTCCTTCCACATCAGCTGCTTTTTGCCACCGTAGGCTTTCTCCACTGCGGCGTCGAACACCAGTTTGGAGGCGCGCCAGATATCCGGCCCGATACCGTCGCCCTCAATGAAGGGAATAGTGGGTTTGTCCGGAACGGTCAGCTTGCCGTTTTTAATGGTGATTTTTTGCTCTGCCATGTGGGTAAAGTAATGTTTTTAGTTAATGTTCAGGCGGGTCACCTCCCCCCTAGCCCCTCTCCTTGCGGAGAGGGGGACTAGCTTTTAGTCTTTTAATTTCTAGCCTTAGAACTGTTCCAGCCTGGGCTAGAAACTAGTCCCCCCCTCTCCTTTGGGAGAGGGGGGCTAGGGGGGTGAGGTGCCCCCTGGGACGGTACCGTTCCTAGTACCCGAAAATTTCTTTCAGCGTGAGCTGCTGCACCTGGCCGTACTTGGCCAGCTCCTTGAAGTTGAGCCGGTCTTTCGAACCAATAACCAGAATAACCTGGTTTTGTCCGCTAATCTTGGCCAGCTGAAACTTCTTCAATTCATCAAACGTCATTTTCTGGGTGCTCGCGTACACATCGCGGCGCAGGTCGTAGTCGAGGCCGAGGCGCTTGGCGCGCTCGTAGCTCATCAGGATGTTGCCCTTGGTGATGCGCTCGGTGCTGATGCTGTTACGGATAGCATTTTTGGCGATTTCCAGGTTGGCTTCGGCCACGGGCATGTCGGTTAGCAACGCTTCCATGCCGGCCATGGCCTCGGGCAGCTTGTCGCTCTGGGTGCCGATGTAGCTCAGGTTGTAGTTAGAACGCCCCAGCTTGTCGGCGCTGTTGTAGCCGGAATACGCGGAGTAAGCCAGCGCCTTGCTCTCGCGCAAATCCTGAAACACGATGCTGCCCATGCCACCGCCGAAATACTCGTTGTAGAGCGCCAGCGTGGGGGCCAGCTCCTTGCTATACAGGTCGCCCTTGGTCAGAAACAGGATTTCGGCCTGCACCATGTTATAGTCGACCCAATAGACCTTTTTGTCTTTCAGGGGCTGCTCGGCGAAGTCCTTAGCCGCCGGGGCGGGCGTGAGCTTGGCGGGCGTTTTATGCTCTGCTTTGAGCACATCTCCAATCGTCATGGTATCACCCTTGCCCGGACGCGGCCCATAGTACAGCACCCGATGCTGATACGTCGGCAGCTTTTGAATCAGCGCCGTGAGCTGCGCCGGCTTCAGCGCCTTCAGCTCTTTCTCGCTGAGGATGTTCGTGAAGGGGTTTTTGGGGCCGTATTTCACGTAGCTCACCATCGCCGCATTCAGAATCACGCGCTTTTCGAGCTTGGCATCCTGGCGCTGCTTGAGGATGCCGGCCACCATGTTTTTCAGGGCGGCGGCATCGGGCTTGGGCGCGTGCAGCAGCTGCTCAAACAGTTTCAGCGCGGGTTCCAGATTGGCGTCGAGGCCGTTGAGGGTGACGAAGGTGCGGTCCGGCCCGCTGCTCACGCTGAACGAGCAGCCCAGCTTGTAGAACTCCTGCTGCAGCTGCGCGGCACTGTACTGGCCCGCGCCGAGGTATTGCAGGTAGTCGGCGGCCAGGCCCCAGCGCGGGTCCTGGTTGTTGCCCAGATCGAAGACGTAGTACAGGTTGAACAGGCCGTTTTCGGTGTTGTGCGTGTAGTACAGCGGCAGGCCGGGCTTGATTTCCGTCTCCTGAATGTCCTTTTTGTAATCGACAAACACAGGCTGCAGGTCCGTGCTCGGCATCGCGGTGAGCTGCTTGTAGTAGGCCGAGGCCACGTCGCGGTTGGCCGGCACAGGCGTGATGGCGGGCTTCACCACCTTCACCTTGTTGGGGTCGGTGCCAGTGCGCTTGAACACCGTCACGAAGTTCTGGCCGTAATTATCGTTGGCGAATTTCACGATTTCGGCCTTGGTAATGGTGCCGAAATCGTCCTGCTGTTTGAGGTAGTCTTTCCAGTCGATGCGCTCAATGAAGGCCTCGTACATGGCGCTGGCGCGGGCCTCGTTGCTTTCGTAGCTCTTGGTGCGCGTCAGCTTCTCGTTGTTGATGATGGCCGGAATCAGCCAATCGGGGAAGTTGCCAGCTTTCACCTTGGCCAGTTCGCCCAGCAGCAGACGTTTCACGTCCTCCAGCTTCTGCCCCTCGCGCGGCGTGCCGTAGATGACGTGCGTAGAATAGTCGTCGTTCATGTCCGTAAACGACGACGCTTCCAGTACCTGCTGCTGCTGGTTCAGGTCGAGGTCGATGAGGCCGGCCTGGCCGTTGGTCAGAACTTTATCCAGCATGCGCAGGCGCACTGCATCTTTCGACGCTTTGCCCGGCAGGCGGTAACCAATCATCACGTTTTCCGACTGCGGCCCGAGAATTTCCTTGGTAATCGGGGCCGTAATCGGCTGCTCTACCGGCGCGTTGAAAACCGGCACCGGCTTGCTCGGAATCGCGCCGAAATACTTATCAATCAGGCGAATAGTCTGGTCGTAATCTAAATCCCCGCTCAAGCATAGCGCCACGTTATTCGGCACATAGTACTCACCGAAATACTTCTTAATTTCCGTAATCGACGGGTTTTGCAGGTGCTCAATCGTACCGATGGTCGTTTGGGTGCCGTAGGGGTGCGTGGGGTAGAGCGAGGCATTCAGCGCCTCAAACTCCTTATTGAAATCGGAATCCAAACCCCGGTTTTTCTCCTCGTACACGGCCTCCAGCTCGGTGTGGAACAGGCGCGGCACCATCTCGCGCATCCGCTCGGCCTGGATGGCGGCCCACTTCTCCAGCTGGTTGCTGGGAATATCTTCCTGATACACCGTTTCCTCGTTCGAGGTGTGGGCGTTGGAACCTTTCGCACCGATGGCACCCATTACTTTATCGTACTCATTCGGTACGGCATAAGTAGCGGCCACGCCCGAAATCGAGTCAATCTGGTGGTAGGTGCGCTTGCGGGCGGCGGCATCGTTGCGTTGCCCACGGTATACTTCATAGAGCGCCTCAATCTTATCAAGCTCTATTTTTTCTTTGGCCCAATCCTGCGTGCCCAGCTTCGAAGTACCCTTGAACACCATGTGCTCCAGGTAGTGCGCGAGGCCGGTGGCAGTAGCGGGGTCATTCTTAGAACCCGCCCGCACGGCCAGGTAGGTCTGAATACGCGGCGCATCCTTGTAGTCTGATAGATAGACCGTCAGGCCATTATCCAGCTTGTAAATTCGCACGCCCAGCGGGTCGCCGGGCACCGATTCGTAGCGGTATTCTTTGGCGGCCAGGGGCGCGGCCGCCGGCGCAGCGCTGGCGGCGGCGGAAGCAGCAACAGCCGGCTTGCTCGATTGGCATTGCGTGGTGAGGCCCAGTACCGCCAGGGCAGGAAATAGCAGCAAAAAGTTGTTTTTCACGAATGTCGCAAGCGGGTAGCTGGGGGGTTCAAAAAACAAAGGTAGCTGGCTGATAGGGGAATAAAAAACAAAATTTCGTCTTATCTTGCAAGATTTTTCCGGCGTCAGCTGATGATTGGCGCAGCAGTGGCAGCCTCCCCCCAATCGTTTGCGGAATTTTGACGATGTAGGGGCGGGGTCGTACCCGGTAGGGCTTGTCCCCGCCCCTACTCGTTCTAATAGTCGGCTTCCAGGCCCAGGCGTTGCTTGGCCTCGCGCAGGGCGGGGAAACGCTCGGCCAGGTATTCGAACTTATCCGAGGTGGTGTAGAGCCGTTTGGCCGTGGGGGCGGCCTCCGTGAGCACGGGCTGCACGTTGAGGCGCGGATGGCCGGTGCGGCGGCGCAGGTCAGCCAGGAACTCCACCCGCATGTCATTGAACTGGTCAATCTGGATGGGATTGTCGACGGCCAGCTCGATGCTGTGCTCGGCATTGGCCGTTACCGGGCGGTTCAGCACCCAAAACTCGCTCATGCGGTCCTGGGCGCGGCGCTCCTCGGCAATTTCCTTCCACACGCGCTGTAGCAGCGCGGGGTCGACGGGAGCCAGCGGGCCGCCGGTGGACTGCGGCTCGACCAAAGCTGCTGCGTCCTGGGCCGACTTACTGGCGGCAGCAGCTGAGCGGCTGCTCAGGTCTTTCAGGCTCGGGATTTTACTGGCTAGGCTGGGGATTTTGGCGAAGGCAGCGGCCGGTGAGGGGCGCGGCGCGGGCTCAATTCCCTCAAAGCTGGGCACACCGATTTCGACATGCGGCAGCGTGTCGCGCATCTGGTGGCGCTCGGTGATGGCGGCGTCCGGGTCGGCCTCAATACTGGGCGTGTCGTGCATTTCCTCCACCCCGTTTTCGACGGGCAGCGGCTCGGGGCCATCGGCGGGCGCGGGGCCGGTGGCCACGGGCGCGCCGGCTGGCATGGGCAGCGGCACGGGTGCGGCCGCCGAGCGCGGCGCAGCTACGTAAGGCGCGGCCGGCGATTCAGTAGCATAAGCCGCTGGGGCAGCGTAGGAAACCACCGAAACCGGAGTAGGGGAAGTAGCTGGGGTTATGGCCGTTGGCGAGGCTATTGGGGCGGCTTGGGCATGGCCGTTGCTGCCGGGAGCCGAGGCAACGGCTGCGGCTTCGCCTTCACCGTTTAGGCTGCTAGTTTTTTTTTTAGCCTCGCCGTTGGCGGGGCTTAGCTCGCGGACGAACTGCACGGCCCCGTTCAGGTAAGCCAGCTTCATCAGGGCCAGCTCGACGTGGAGGCGCTGGTTTTTAGCCTGCTTGAACTCGCGGTCGCACTGGCTGATGAGGTTGAGCGCGGAGAGCAGGAAGGCCAGCGGCGCGGCCTGGGCCTGCTGTACGTACTGCTGCTTGATGCCATCGGACACTTCGAGCAGCTGCACCGTTACGGCATCTTTGCAAACCAGTAGGCCGCGCAGGTGCTCGGCGGTGCCCACCACGAAGTTGTGCAGGTCGAAGCCGTTCTGCATCACTTCATCGAGCAGCAGCAGGGCAGCCGAGAGGTTTTCGGTCAGCAGGCTATCGATGAGGCGGAAGTAGTAGTCATAGTCGAGGATGTGTAGATTTTGCACCACCTCCTTGTAGGTAAGGTTGTTGCCACCGAAGGTCACCATCTGGTCGAACATCGACAGGGCATCGCGCAGGCCGCCGTCGGCTTTCTGGGCCAGCAGGTGCAGGGCATCGTCTTCGGCCGTGATGCCTTCCTGGGTGGCCACGTAACGCAGGTGCTGGCGCATGTCCTCCACCTTGATGCGGCTGAAATCGAAAATCTGACAGCGCGACAGGATGGTGGGGATAATCTTGTGGCGCTCGGTGGTAGCGAGGATGAAGATGGCGTAGCTCGGCGGCTCCTCAAGCGTCTTCAGGAAGGCGTTGAAGGCCGCGTTCGAGAGCATATGCACCTCGTCGATGATGTAGATTTTGTACTTGCCGGCCTGCGGAGCATAGCGCACCTGCTCCACCAGCGAGCGGATATCCTCGACGGAGTTATTGGAGGCCGCATCCAGCTCGTGCACATTGAAAGAGGCGTTTTCCTGGAAGGCCACGCAAGAGGCGCACTGCCCGCAGGCCTCGGTTTCGGGGCTGAGGTTGGTGCAGTTGATGGTTTTGGCCAGGATGCGGGCGCAGGTGGTTTTGCCCACCCCGCGTGGGCCGCAAAACAGGAAGGCCTGGGCCAGGTGCTGGCTCTGAATGGCGTTCTGCAGCGTGGTGGTGACGTGCTGCTGCCCCACCACGCTGCGAAACGTGGAAGGACGGTACTTGCGGGCCGAAACGACGAAATTATCCATAAGCTATGTGTAGCAAAGTTACCCAGAAAAGGGCGGCTTTGGAAGCAATATGTCATCCGGAGCGCAGCGAAGGACCTTATCCCGGCTGCGCATTTTGCCGGGAACATTCGGCTTGATTTGGCTAAACAAAGGAGTTACTGCGCATCGTTTAGCGGTGATAAGGTCCTTCGCTGCGCTCCGGATGACAGCTGTTAGAAGGGGAACCTTCCCTGCTTCCCCTGCGTTTCCATTCTACAACGTACCTTCGCGACCCGATTAGCCTTTCGAGGCGACCACGGGACTCGTTCTTTACCATTTGGGGATGACCGGAATTGACAGCTTGCGCAAATTGCGGGTAAGCGTGCCAGGAGTTGATGGAAGCTCTCCTGTCAAAAAATCTATCAACAATCAACTGGCGACTATTCGTACGCCATGGCTGCCTAGTTCAGAATTAGGTAATTGCCATCGTGCCGCCTGGGTAAGTTTCTACACCTGGGAGTTCGGCGCGTCGTAAGTAGAAAATAGCCTTCGAGGAGCTGTGACTCGGGGGCGAAACCCAACTGCAGCTAGGGGGATTTCAAAGGCCTGACTGACGCCTGGAATACCATGAAAATCCAAGTCTGGATACGCACGTAGAAAGCACGTTGATTTCCTTGTCTGGACCAGGGTTCGAATCCCTGCATCTCCACTTTAAACCCCGTCTGCCTAGTGCAGGCGGGGTTTTTCGGTTTTCAGACCGGGCCAGAATCAACCGTTTGCACAATCTACTTCCACCTCTTTTCCCCTGCTGTGATGCTGAATTATACCCGCCGGCTGCTGGCGCTTTGCTGCCTGATTTTGCTTTGGAATACGGCCCTGGCCCAAACCATCAAATCGCCCAACGGGCAGCTGGCGCTGCAATTCGCGTTGCAAGGCGATGGCGTGCCCACGTACCACCTCACCTACAGGGGCCGCGACGTTATCAAGGCCAGCAAGCTGGGGCTGGATTTGAAAGATGCCCCGGCGCTCATCAGCGGCTTTGCCGTGGCCGATACCAAGCAGCGCACCTTTGACGAAAGCTGGCAGCCGGTGTGGGGCGAGGTAAAAATTATTCGCAACCACTACAACGAGCTGGCCGTGACGCTCACGCAGGCCGCCACCAGCCGGAGCATCCGGGTGCGGTTTCGGGTGTTTGATGATGGCCTAGGCTTCCGCTACGAGTTTCCGCGCCAGCCCAAGCTGGATTATTTCACCATTAAGGAGGAGCGCACGCAGTTTGCGCTGGCCGGCGACCACAAGGCTTTCTGGCTGCCCGGCGACTACGACACGCAGGAGTACAGTACCGTGACCTCGAAGCTGTCGGAAGTGCGCGGCAAAATGAAAGCGGCCGTAACGGGCAACGCCTCGCAGACCACCTTCTCCCCCACCGGCGTGCAGACGCCGCTCATGCTCAAGAGCCAGGACGGGCTGTACATCAACATCCACGAGGCGGCGCTGATTGATTATTCCTGCATGAGCCTGGAGCTCGACGACAAGAATTTCGTACTGGAATCGCACCTCACGCCCGACGCGGTGGGCGACAAGGGCCGGATTCAGACGCCAGCGCTTTCGCCCTGGCGCACGGTGATTGTGAGCGACAAGGCGGGTGATATTCTGGAGTCGAAGCTGGTGCTGAACCTGAACGAGCCCACCAAATTCAAGGATACTTCGTGGATAAAGCCAGTGAAGTACGTGGGCGTGTGGTGGGAGATGATTACGGGCAAAAGCTCGTGGTCGTACACTAACATGGATAACATCAAGCTCGATTCCATCGACTATAACAAGGTGAAGCCCAACGGCACGCACGGCGCGAATACGGCTCATGTGAAGGAATACATCGACTTCGCCGCCCTGCACGGCTTCGACGCGGTGCTGGTGGAAGGCTGGAATATTGGCTGGGAAGACTGGTTTGGCAAGCACAAGGACTACGTGTTCGACTTCGTGACCCCCTACCCCGATTTCAACGTGACGGAACTGCAGCAATACGCCGCCAGCAAGCACGTGAAGATGATTATGCACCACGAAACGTCGGGCTCGGTGCGCAACTACGAGCGGCACCTCGACTCGGCCTTCACCTTCATGAACAAGTACGGCTACGACGCCGTGAAAACGGGCTATGTGGGCGACATCGTGCCGCTGGGCCACCACCACTACGACCAGTGGGTGATTAAC
Source organism: Hymenobacter siberiensis (assembly GCF_018967865.2). Taxonomy (NCBI): domain Bacteria; kingdom Pseudomonadati; phylum Bacteroidota; class Cytophagia; order Cytophagales; family Hymenobacteraceae; genus Hymenobacter; species Hymenobacter siberiensis. The sequence goes on along the minus strand of NZ_JAHLZY020000001.1, from coordinate 986,854 downwards.
CACTACAACTACGTGCTGGAAACCGCCGCCAAGCACCACATCATGGTGAACGGCCACGAGGCCGTGCGCCCCACCGGCCTGGCCCGCACCTACCCCAACCTCATCGGCAACGAGGCGGCGCGGGGCACGGAGTACGAATCCTTCGGCGGCAACAACGCCGACCACACCACCATCCTGCCCTTCACCCGCCTCATCGGCGGGCCGATGGACTACACACCGGGCATTTTCCAGACGAAAATCAGCGTCCTCAATCCCAACAACAAGTCCTTCGTGCACAGCACGCTGGTGCGGCAAATGGCCCTGTACGTGACCATGTACTCGCCCCTGCAAATGGCCGCCGACCTGCCCGAAAACTACAATAAGCACCTCGACGCCTTCCAGTTCATCAAGGACGTAGCCGTGGACTGGGACGACACCCACGTGCTCGAAGCCGAGCCCGGCGACTACATCACCATCGCCCGCAAGGCTAAGGGCAAAAGCAGCTGGTTTATCGGCAGCACCTGCGATGAAAACGGCCGCACCTCCAACATCAGCCTGAGCTTCCTCGACCCCGGCAAAAAGTACGTGGCCACCATCTACGCCGACGCCAAGGACGCGCACTACGAAACCAACCCGCAGGCCTACACCATCCGCAAAATGAACGTAACGCGCAAGACCAAGCTGGCGCAGTATTGCGCGCCGGGCGGCGGCTACGCCATCAGCGTGGTGGAGGCGCGGTAGCGGGCAGGCAGCACCAGTTGAGGCAATAGCTTATCAACTTATTTAAATCACTGTTTTCTTAAACATCTCCTTTGCACTCTTTTGAGCAAGCAGCACCGCTTATTCCAGCATTGTTCTGCGATTGTCAAGCGTTAGCGACACCAGGCTCTCGTATTTATCCAGTGAAAGATTTTGCTTCACCTCCCGTTTTTGCAAGAGCCGCCGAAAGATGATTTTACCCGCGCGGTTCTTGACGACCAATTCATTGTGGTCTGCCACCTTGCCCACACAGAAGCCGATTTTGTCCTCTATCTCGCCGTTCTTCAGCCGGCGCATGGACATGCCGATTGACATGTTATACTCGAAGGTTCCGTGGACCACGAGGTGGCCGTTCCAGTACACCGCATAATACCCCTCAAATCCACTCCTCAAGTAGATGCCAGGCCCGCAAGGAGGTGGCGCGGGCCGAGACGCCAACAAGGGAAGCAGCGAGAGGAGGAAGATACACAGCACACGCATGGCAGCAGGGGAAAGCGGGCGCCGGCTGAGTGCGCTCTAGAAGCCGATTGTTCAATGATACACTCCTTTCGGTACACTACTAGCAGCGGCCCGAAAATGAGTGGCCCGCAAGCTACTCCAGTGCCGAGCGAGTTTACGAAACCCGTCTATGAATCAAAGTGTACGAAATGCACAAAGGGGATGAGTTTCGTAAACGCCCACAATGCCCAGAGTTGTCCGGGAACAAGCAGGAATACCCACCTCGGTGTTGTCAGTTTAGGGATGCTGTCTCGGCCACTTATTTGAATTTGCTTGGCGTTCCATGCCTCACATTTTCTGAGAGGACAGCTAGCTCACCAATTCCTCAAACAGCCGCGCCAGCGTGGCGGCCGCATCGGCGGTGCGGCCGGGGTGCAGCGGCGAGCACTGCACCACCGTGCTGCGCGTGGCCGTGAGCCAGCGGAACCGTTCGGCCACCGGCAGCTGCCCGATAACGCCCCCGGCGGCCCGGCCCTGGCAAATCTGCTCGAAGGCCCGCAGGCGGGCGGCTACTTCGGCCTGGTCGAGGGCCGGGGCGAAGGCGTGGAGCCGGGCTTCGGGCAGCAGCCAACGTACCTGCAAGAAGCCCAGGCCGCGGCAGTAGAGCACCACGCCCACGTTCAGGAATTCTTCGCGCTCCACGCGGGGCACCACCCGCAGCACGGCGTACTCAAATACGTGCATCGTGGGCGTCGTTAATTTCCTGAATGAAAGCGGCCGACTGTGCCAGACGGTTTTCGAGAAAGCCGACGTAGGCGGCCCGCTCTTCGGCGGGCGTGCCGGCGGCGTGGGTTAGCCACGCATCGGGCACCAGCGCCACAATGGCCCGAATGACTTCGGGCGTGAGGCGGGCGTGACCGAGGGCATCGGCGGCGGCCAATTCGGTGGCCTGGGGCAGCAGGACGTGGGTTTTTATCTGCGGAAACGGGCGGGGGCGCGGCGCGGCCCACTCGGGGCCGGCGTGGTGCACATACAGGGCCGCGCCGTGGTCAATCAGCCACAATTCCTTGTGCCACATCAGCATGTTGGTGTTGCGGGCGGTGCGGTCCACGTTCAACGTGAGCATATCGAGCCACACGATGAGCGAGGCCAGGTCGGGTTCCACGGTGGTCACCAGCGCGTCGTAGGTGATGGCGCCGGAGAGGTAGTGCAGGGCCAGGTTCTGGCCGGTGCTGGCTTGCAGCAGGTCCTGGATTTCCTCGTCGGGCTCGGTGCGGCCGAAGCTCTCATCCAACTCGCAGAACACCAGCTCGGGCATGCGCAGACCCAGCACGCGGGCTATTTCGCCCACAATGAGCTCGGCAATCAGGGCCTTTACGCCCTGGCCCGCGCCCCGGAATTTCACCACGTAGAGGAAGTTGTCGTCGGCCTCCATCAGGGCCGGCAGCGAGCCGCCCTCGCGCAGGGGCGTCACGTAGCGCGTGAGCACGACGGTGCGGACTTCGAGGGCAGGGTTTGCCGGCATAGGGGACGATAAAAGGGAATTGCTGCGACTGCAAAGAACGTCATGCCGGGCGCAGCCTGCGTAACCTCACCCCCTAACCCCCTCTCCAAAAAAGAGGGGGAACTAGCTTCTAACTCTAAAATACTAATAACCAGCCCTCCGATAAAAAACTAGTCCCCCCTCTTTTTTGGAGAGGGGGTTAGGGAGTGAGGTTACGGCTGGCGAACTACCGACCCTTCCGCAACGCCAGATAATCCAAATAATACAGCACCTTCACCGACAGCGAGTTATTGTGCGGCGTGTTGATGGTGTTGTTGAAATTATCGAAGAACTGCGGCGTGGCCTCATTGGCCTGCAAATAGGTGGAGCCGGCGTTTTTCCAGACCACGCTGATTTGCGAGCCGGGCGCAAACCACCACGAGTACACCGCGTCCACGTTGAAGGCGTTGTAGGTGTTGTCGCGGTTGAGTTGGTAGGCGGCGGATTGCTCCTCCGCGTTCTTGCCGAGGGTGGTAAAATCGAGGTAGCGCACGTTGCTGGTGTAGTGGCGCAGGCGCAGCGTGAACGACATGCGGTTGGTGAACGTGTAGGCTACTGTGGCCACGTTAGCCACCGTGGCCACGTTGCGGCGGCCCAGCAGAATCTGGCCGGCGAAGGGCTGGTCGAGGGGTTCGGCCTTGTCGAGGCCGCCGTTTACGTAGTCGATTTGGTTCTGGCGCAGGCTCCAGTCCACGTTGAACTGCACCTCAAACGGCGAGAGGTTGAGCACCTGGTTGTCGCTCTGCACCTGCCCGAAATCGGGCACCAGCGTGGCATCCAGGGTGAAGCTTTCGTTGATGCCCCACTTCACGTCGGCCCCGCCGTTGAAGCGCGTGGTCAGGCGCTTGGTGCCGTCGGCGCTCAGCGGGTTGTGGTTCACGTAGCCCGACACGTAGGGCGTGAGCGAGAGACGCAACGGCGGTTTCACGCCCTGCACGCCCGTGAGTTCGCCCCACTGGTTCACGAAGCTGTCGACCTGCGGCTTCACCTCGTTCCAGAAATACACCGCGTTGTCGCGCTTGCGCTGCCGCATAAAATTCAGCCCCCACTGCTACACATCAGCCGTGCTGAAACGGATGGCGGAGTACGGAATGCGCATTTCGGCCACCCAGTCGGTGCCGCGCAGGGCGGTGCGGCTTTCCCACACGGCGTTCCAGTTGAAGTCCTCGCCGCCGGCCGGCGAGTAGCGCGAATCGAGCTACACGCCGCTGCTGGTCACGATGAATGCGTAACCGTTGAGCTGGTCGTGGTAGGTATCGAGGAAGATGCCGATGAAGTCGGAATTACCGGTGTTGTCGCGCGCCGTCAGCTCGCGGGGGATGGAGTCGGCGGCCACATCGTGCATTACCGCGCCCACGTAAATCGCGGCGTCATCATACAGCATGCGCACTTCGGTGGGGTGTTTTTCGTGGGGGCCAGGCTTGGGGCGGTTCTGGATAAAATCGGTGGCCGGCAGGGCCTCGCGCCACGCGGCCTCGTCCAACACGCCATCGAGCTTGATGGGCTGGGCGATGCGCAAGGCCGCCAGCTGGCGCTTGGGCGCGGCCGTAGCGGCCGCCGCCGCCGCAGTAGCCGCCGGGGTTTGGGCCAGGGCCGGCACAAAAGCCAGGCTCAGCATTCCAAAAACAAAAAAACAGACGCGCAGAAAGAAAGGGTGCAACATGGCGAAGGACAGTTGAGGGTGGTTCGAAGACCTATTGGAAAGGGTTTTGCAGCCTGATAGCCACCCTGAGTCAATGGAGCGGGGCGGGGTGCAGCCGGCGCACACTCACCAGGTGGCCGGGCCATACCGCTCCCATCCGGGCTGGTTTGCAGACCAGCCTGGGCGGTGCCCCAGCTCCATTATATCAGGTTTTTGGCGCAGCCGACGGGCCGTTAACACCCCGTCAGCTTTCGCGGTAAAGCATTTTTAATCAGGCAACAAGTATTCGATTGGCAGCCGTTATGGCTCCATTTTGCGTGGAAACTCCCGCTGTTGGGATTGGTTACTTCCGCTTGCGGAAATAAACGTCGTTGCCCACTGATTCGAGTTTGACAAGCGGGCCGCTACCGCTAATAGGGTCATTGCACCAAACGCGTAGTTAGCGAATTTTGCGGGGTGGACTATGCTGAGTTTTTTGAGGAAGTAACGGATTACCGGGTGCAAGGCCGCTGTTTGCACGAATTAAGCGACATTTTGCTGCTCGTGCTCCGTGGTTTGCTAGCTGACTGTGAGATATTTGAAGATATTTACGATTACGCCTGTGACAAAGAGGCCACGTTGCGTGAGTTCATGGACTTGCCGGCCGGCATCCCGTCCCACGACACGCTCAACCGCGTCTTTCGCCACCTGGTGCCCACCGAGCTGGAACGTTGCCTGAGCCAGTGGGGGCAGGCTATCGTGACCTTGCTGGCCGGTCGGCACCTGATTATCGACGGGAAGCAGCTGCGCGGCACCACGCCCGCAGGCAAACGGCAGGCCCCGGTCCAGCTCGTCAGCGTCTGGGCCGCCGAGCAGCGCCTGTGCCTGGCGCAGACGGCGGTGGAAACCAAGCGCAATGAGCTGGTGGCCATTCCGCAGGTGCTCGACCTGGTGGAGGTCAAGGGCAGCGTGGTCACCCTCGATGCGATGGGCTGCCAGCGGGCGGTGGCGGCGGAGCTGGTGGCGAAAGGCGCAGATTACGTGCTGGCCGCTCAAGCAGAATCAGGGCGAGTTACACCGGCAGGTAGCTGCCCACTTTGCCCCCTTGCTCGCCCGGCCCGCCGCCCACCAGCAGCGCGACAAGGGACATGGGCGCGGGGAGCTGCGCCGGGTCTGGGTCAGCCAACACTGGGGGCTGGTGGATGCCGGCGCCGACTGGCCGGGCTTGCAAACGCTGGTTTGCCAGCAGACCACGCGCTGGGTGGCAGGGCAGGCGCAACAGGCCACGCGTTATTTTCTCTGCTCGCTGGCCGGAGCGAGTGCGGCCACGCTAGCGGGGTACATTCGTGGATACTAGAGTATTGAAAATCAGCAGCATTGGCACCTGGACGTACCCTTTGCCGAAGATGCCTGCCAGTGCCGACGCGACCACGCGCCACGCAACCTCTCGACCATGCACAAGCTGGCCTTGACGCTGCTGCGACGCTCCCCGCTGGTCATGAGCCTGAAACGCAAACGCAAAAAAGCCGCCCGCGATGATAAATTCCTGCTTCAGTTACTGGCCCAGCTTCCGCAAGAGGAAACGACTTCGATAAGCTAACTGCTCGTTTAGTGCAATGGCCCTACTCTGCAAGCGGGCACTTTCCCAAATAAGAACTTCCAACCACACCCGCTTTCAAATAACCCATTGATAATCATAAAAATGTATTTCCCCGCATTATTGAGCTTTGGCCTTAGCAACGCGGCCTTTGCGCAAACAACCACCGGCGGCATCATGGGCACCACCTCGGGCCGCCGCACCAAAACCAAGGGCAATATAACCAACGGCAAAGTCAAGATAAAAGGCCAGTCTATAATGCAGTAACTTTTTGCGGCTCAATGCCGTAACGAGTTGGCATCCGGCTGGTTCTTACCGAAGCAGCCGGCTTTTTTTATTCCCCATTCCCCCACCCCGCTATGAAATATTCCCTCTTACTAGCCGGCCTGCTATTTGCCACCACGGCCCAGGCCCAAACCGTTCCCTTCGACCCCTCGGCCCCTGTGCGCGGCGGCAGCCAGGGCCAGACCACCGTGCCCCCCGTGAACCCGGCGCTCAACCAAAGCACCATTCAGGGGCCGCCCACCATGCAGCGCACGCCCACCAACCGCGATGCCCAGCCCACCCGCCAGCTCGATGGCCGGGGCTTCTGGCCCGCCGCCACCCCGGAACAGTCGCCCAACGCCGTGCCCGATATCCGCGAGCAGCCCATCCGGCGGGCCGACCAGCCGCGCCAGTCTACGGACGTAGTGCCCACCCGCTCGCGCCGCAGCAGCAGCAGCAACATCGAGCAGAACACCGTGCCTACCTACAACCCGAACACGCCCAAATAGTCCAGGCTACCGAACGCAAAAGCCCCGCCGGACTAATATCCGGCGGGGCTTTTTGGTTGATGGGCGCGCGGCTGCTACGCCTTTTTGGCGGCGTGGGCCAGCAGGTCGCCGCCGTGGCGGCGCAGCAGGTCGGCCAGCTCGGTGAGCGGCTTTTTCAGGTCGGCCGGAGCACTGGCGCTGATTTCGCCGGTCTGGTCGCCCAGCATCGAAAGCGAGTTGCCGATGGCCGTGCTGCTCAGTACGCCGCTGCTGAGCAGCGACTGGAGGTTGCCGATTTCGCGGGCAATGTCCTGCAGGCCGGGCTCGCCGCTCTGCAGAAACTGCTGCTGCCAGGTTTCGGTATTGTCCATGGCCGAGCCCAGGGGCAGGCTGGTGAGGCCATTGCGCAAGGCGCTAACGGTAGCGAGAAGGTGGTCAGAAGGCATGGTTTTTTGGGGTATAAGGGTGTGAGGATATGAGGGTAGGAAGGGCGCAAACGCCCGTTGATGCCGTACGCAGTTGAAACCGCGCTAACTGGGAGTTTCTTTTTTAGCACGCCTGGCTTTGGCGGGCGCGTTGGGGTCGGGGGGCAGCGCGAGGGGCGGGCTGCTGGCATCGGGCGCGGCGGCGCTCAGGCCCAGCTCGCGCAAAATGGCCACGGCGCGCAGGGCGCTGGCTTCCTTGTTTTTTATTTCCAGCATCAGGTCGAAATCGAGGCCGTGCAGGTGGGTGAGGAATTCGCAAAACTGCTCATCTACCAGGTCGTTGGTGTGCTTGCCTTTGCGCTCACCCAGGGCCTGCGAACTATAGTCCATCAGGGGCACGCCGTCGGCGGTGGGGTGCCAAGTGGCGGCGGCCAGGCGCAGGGCCTCGGCCATGGGCTCGCCGTGGTTGAGGCATTCGTGGTGGAAATTATCGAACAGAATGGGTACGCCCGTGAGCTGGTGCAGCGCCAGGCAGTCGCGCAGGGAAAACAGCCGGTCGTCGTTTTCAACCACCACGCGGGCTTTCACGGCCGGCGGCAGGGCGGCGTGCACCGCCGCAAAACGGCTTATGGCCAGCTCCCGCTCGCCATACAGCCCGCCCACATGAATCTGGAGCTTGGCCGTGCCATCGAGCCCCATCAAGTCCAGCATCGAACCCTGGTACACCAGCTCCTGAATACTGCGCTGCACAATATCGGGGCTGGGCGAGTTCAGCACCACAAACTGGTCGGGGTGGAAGCTCACCCGCAGGTTATGAACCTTGATGTAGTCGCCAATAGCCCGGAAATCGGCCGCAAAGTGCGTTTGCCAGTCAAACGTATTGATGGGATGCGAGCCGAAGGACACAATGCTGGAGCCGATGCGGAAAAAGAGCAGGCCCTGAGCCACGTTCCATTCCAGCATGCGGCGCAGGCAGGCCAGGTTGGCCGTTACGGCCGCAACCAGTCGCTCTTCTGAATACGATGCCAGCCGGAAAGTATTGCCGGAGCTGCAATCCATCGCCTCGTTCACGCAAGGATACCCAATTTTCATACATTGGGCTTACGCGGAAATGCAGCCGGCAGTTATCGGGGGGGATAAGAGTTAGGAGTTGAGAGTGAACAGTTGTTATTCAATTGCTCACTAAAAACTGTTCACTCTCAACTCCCAACTCTTAACTTCTCTTAAGGCTGGTAGCCGCGATTGTCCAGAAAGGCCTTGTTGTACTCGGCGCGGGCCTTGCGGGCTTTTTCGGCGCGCTGCTCGGCTTCAATCTGCTCCATTTTGCGGCGCTGCTTGCCCTCGCGCGAAAACTGGTCGTAGAGCAGGCTCACGGGGCTGGCAATGGTGGGAATGGGCGCTTTGGGAGCTGTGGAATCGACGGCAAAGAGCGGCTTGGGCTTGGGCGGGCGCCTGGCCCCGCTCACCACTGGCGGCGCGGGCCGCTTGATGTTGCGCAGCGCCCGGTTGATAATGGCGCGGTCGGGCCGGTCGCTCACTACCTGCACTTCGCCCAGGCGCACGCTGTCGCGGGCCAGCTGAATGCGCACCACCAGCTGCGACAAGCCCGTACTACCCAGCGCCATGCGCTGCGTCTTATAGCCCAGCGCCCGAAACTGGACGGTATCCGTGGGCAGGGCATCGATGCTGAAATCGCCGGTGGTGGTGGTCACCACACCGCGCCTGGTGCGCAGCACCTGCACCGTAGCCCCCGGAATGGGCAGCCGCGTCTGGGCTTCCGACACGCTGCCACTCAGGCGCACCGTGGGGGCCAGCTGGGCCTGGGCCCGGCCAGCCAGCAGCCACAGCGCCGCCAGCAGGCCCAGCACCCGGCCCAGCTTTGGCCAAGGGGCCGGCACACAATACTTTACTTTTAAAACCATTAATCCTTAAACGCAACGCTCCTACAAAGTAGCAACCCAACGAGCCAAAAAAAGCCCGCACCGTTGCAGGTGCGGGCCTTTTAGCGATAATTTGGCCGATTATATCGACCAAACCGTTAGTTTTTGACTTTGGTACCGTCGGCGTCTTTCATTTTCACCTTGCCGTTTTCCTTCATCTTGATTTTGCTGCCGTCCTCGGCTTTGGCCTTCAGTTTCGATACCTCCATGCCGCTGGTCATGCCGTTATCAGTGGTCGTGGTGGTGGAGCTTTCCGTGGTGGTCATCGACGACGAAGCCGCGCCGGTAGTATCCGACATCGACGAGGCCGACGAGTTATCGTTCGCGTAGTTGCTGTCGTCGTAGGTCGAGCGGCTCGACTCGTAGGCCTGGTACTGGGTGGGGTCGGTGAAAACCGACTTGAACTCGGTATCCTGCGCCGTGTTGGCGTCGCGCATGGCGGCGGCCATGCCGGTGGTGTCGGTGGTGTACTTGCTGCGCAGCTCGTTCATGCGCTTGTAGCGGTTCACGTACACGGTGCGGATTTTGGTTTTCGTGGCCTCGTCCATGATTTTCATATCAGCCACCATTTTATCGGCGATTTTTTGGGCGCGGGCCTCAATCTGGGCATCCGTCATCGGGCCGGTGGTTGTGGTAATCGTCGTGGTGGTAGTACCGTCGGCGGGTACGGTGGTCACTTCGGTGGTTTTTTCCTGCGAGCAGGAGGCCAGGGAGAGAGCGGCAGCGCCGGCGAGAATCAATAGGGAATTTTTCATGTGTTGAGAAAAGGGGAGTTGAAAAGCAAACCGAAAGTGGTTTGGGGGCGCTTTATGGTAATGGCGTAGTGGATGTTATTTCAGGTTTAATTCACCGTTAAAAGAACGTCATGCGGAGCGCCGCCGAAGCATGACGTTCTTTTTTTCCACACCAATTCTACGCCCGGCGCAACTCAAACACCGTGATTTCGGGCAGGAAACCTACCCGCCCCGGGTAGCCCAAAAAGCCCAGGCCCACGTTCACGTACAGCTTCTGACGGCCCTGCTCATACAGGCCGGCCCACTGCTTATACACGTATTTCACGGGGCTCCATTTTAGAAAGGGCAGGTTCACACCGAACTGCATGCCGTGAGTATGGCCGCTGAGGGTGAGGTCGATATCGGGGTAATTGAGCACCTGCGCTTCCCAGTGCGAGGGGTCGTGCGAGAGCAGGATTTTGAAGGGCGCGTCACCGCTGGCGGCGTGGGCCTGGGCCAGGTTGCCGTGCTTGGGGAAGTTGGCGTGGCTGCTCCAGTTCTGCACGCCGAGCACCGATATTTTATCGGTGCCGCGCGTGATGGTGTGGCTGGTGTCGTTGAGCAGCGTCCAGCCAATTTTGGCGTGGTTCTGCATCAGGCGCTCCAGGTTGGCGCGCTTGTCGGCGGGGGTTTTCCAGGCCACGTAATCGCCATAGTCGTGGTTGCCGAGGCTGGAAAAAATGGGCAGTTCCGACTTGATGCCCGCGAGGGCCGGAATATGCGGCTCCACCTCGGTGGCGCGGTTGTTCACCAGGTCGCCGGTCATCAGAATCAAGTCGGCACCCTGGCGATTTATCATGGCCACGGCCCGCTCCAGCGGCTCCGTCGAGTTGAAGCTGCCGGTGTGCAAGTCCGAGATTTGCAGCACTTTAAAGCCGTCGAACGCCGGCGGCAGGTTGGGATAGCGCAGTGTCACGCGGCGCACGGTGTAGTCCGTGCCGCCCTTCACCATGCCCCACAGCAGCGAAAAAAAAGGAATAGCCCCGATGCCCAGCGCCAGCTTCGCCAGAAATTCGCTGCGCGGAATGGCCACCACGTCCGTGCCCGCCGGCCGGCTGGCCGAGCTCATGGCCCAGCGGCCCAGCCGCGTCACGTCTTCCAGCAGCAGCGGGATAAACATCACCAGCTTGGCCCCCAGCAGCAGCACGGGCAGGCTCATGAGGTAGCTTTTGAGTTGAATATTGCCCGTTTGCCGGGTCGAGCCGGCCCAGGCCGCAATCATCCAGCTACCCACCGTGAGCAGCCAGTAGCTGATGGCCGCCGCCCGCCGGACACCGGGCGAAAGGTGCTGCACTACCGTGCGTACTGCCTGATAACCATACCATTCAGCCAGCACCACCACGGCCAGCACTAACCATAAAACCAACGGATTACGCATACAAACCTTCTATTCAGATTACGCCGCCGCGCACCAATGCAGCGGCAGCTTCGGGGCTTAAACGCACCCGGCCCGCTTTTGCTTTACATTTAAAGAAAATTCGAGGTCCGTGAATGAGGTAGAGACGCAATACCTGGCGTCTCGTCGTTGCTGATGTTGTTATGACTGCGCAATGCAGGAGTCGTAGGCGGCGTGGTTCCGGTCGTTCAACGATGAGACGCCAGATATTGCGTCTCTACCCCCAAACTGCTCTAATACGCTTTTTACCTTCTGCCACCCATGCCCACGCCTGACAAGCAGCCCCACGCCGCTCCTACCCTGCCGGGTACGCCCCTGCCCTATGCCGCCCCCACCGCATCCGGCATCAAGAGCTGGGCCGAGGATGACCGGCCCCGCGAAAAGCTAATGGCCAAAGGCCGCGCCGCCCTCTCCGATGCCGAGCTGATTGCCATTCTGCTGGGCTCGGGCACCACCAGGCTCTCGGCGGTGGATGTGGGCATGCTCATGCTGCAAGGCGTGGGCAACGACCTCAATGCCCTGGCCCGCGAGAGCGTGAAGCAGCTTTGCCGCCACCCCGGCATCGGCCCGGCCAAGGCCATTACGATAGTGGCCGCGCTGGAGCTGGGCCGCCGCCGCAAGGAGGCCGATGCCACCCCGCGCACCACCATCACCTGCTCGCGCGACATTTATAATCTGATTCGACCGAATTTGATGGACCTGCCGCACGAGGAATTCTGGGTAATTCTCCTCAACCGTGCCAACGTGGTGATGCGCAAAACCGCCATCAGCCGGGGCGGCGTGGCCGGCACCGTGGCCGACCCCAAAATGATTTTCAAGGAAGCCCTGGAGCAGCTGGCCAGCAGCATTATTCTGGTACACAACCACCCCAGCGGCAACCGCAACCCCAGCGCCGCCGACATTCAGCTCACCAAAAAGCTGAAGGAAGCCGGTAATTTCCTGGATTTACCCATTCTCGACCACCTCATTTATTCCGACCAGGGCTATTACAGCTTCGCCGACGAAGGCATGCTGTAAGTTGTCACGCTGAGCGCAGCGAAGCATCTTTTCACGTCTGCACGCATTATTCAGCGGTAACGGGATGCTTCGCTACGCCCGGCATGACAGCCGATTTTAAAACAAAAATTAATGATTAAAAAACTTGCCCTCGCTGCCGCTATTATCGGCATTATTTTCTATTCGCTAAACGACGCGAAACCAAATAACAGCGTCTATTTAGCGCAATTAAATAAATTTCGCAGCGAGAAAAACCGCACTTTTCGGCAGTCGGAAGAATCGCCAATTTCTGCCGCGCAAAAAGCACAGTTTGACAGCCTGAAATATTATGCAGCCGATTTAGCTTTCGTGCCACACGCCGATATTTCGCGCACCGAAACCCCGGATACCACGCTTATTCAAATGAGCGATAACAAAGCCGAGAAATACCTGAATTGGGGCGTGGTGAAATTCAACATCAATAATTCACCCCAACAATTACGGGTGTATTTAAAAGCCAATGGCCGCGATTCCACGCTATTTATCCCCTTCACCGACCTCACCAACGGCCACGAAACCTACGGCGGCGGCCGCTACCTCGACGCCCCCATTCCCAGCCTGAACGAACCGGAAATCGAGCTCGATTTCAACCGCGCCTACAATCCCTACTGCGCCTACAACAACGAGTACAGCTGCCCGGTACCGCCCGCCGAAAACCGGCTGCAGGTCGCCATTCCGGCCGGCGAAAAATCGTTTCACGAGTAATGGCAGCCCTTCGTTGGCGCTCAGCAGCGGGAAGGCCGGGCTGGCGGCAGCCATTGCTGCCAGCCCGGCCGGCAAATTCTCGGGACGGCGAATGTTGAACAGCAGCACAGTAGGCTTGCACTGGCTGACTGCTTCAATGCCGGGTTTTAGCTATACGCTGCCCAAGTCCGTAGAAATAGGCCTACACTATCTTCAGATTGCCTATGCTACTGGACAAAAAACTTCCTGTTCGCTTTATTCTACGACGTATTGGGCCCGACATGGCACTGGTGCTGCTCATCTCGGCGGTATTCCTGCTGCTCAAAACGTACCTCTCCGCTTATTTACCACCCATTCCGCTGTCGTTGCCCTCCATTCTGGGTAGCGCCATCTCGCTGCTACTGGCCTTCACCATCAGCCAGTCGTACGAGCGGTGGTGGGAGGCGCGCAAAATATGGGGTGCCATCGTCAACGATTCGCGCACGCTGGTACTGCAGGCGCGCACCTTTGTAAAGGCAGAGTATCTGTCGGAGGGACTGTTGAACAGCCTGGCCTGCCGGCAGATGGCGTGGTGCTACGGCCTGGGCGAAACGCTACGGGGCCAGGACCCCATGGCCACGCTTGCCCGCTACCTGCCAGCGCAGGAGCTGGCCTACGCGGGGCGCCAGGCCAACAAGTCGCTGGCGCTGTTGTCGCTGCATACCCAGCAGTTCAAAATCCTGTATGAGCAGGAGGCCATCAATCCCTATCAGCAAGTGCAGCTCGATGATACGCTGGTACGCCTCTGCGACTCGATGGGGCGAGCCGAGCGCATCAAAAGCACGGTATTTCCGACCAACTATCGGCGGCTGGTACACTTTCTTATCTATCTGTTTCTGGGCACCTTATCGCTCAGCCTGGTTGAAACCAACGGCCTTTGGGAAATACCGATTCTGGTTATGTTCGCCGTTATCTTCTTCCTGGTCGAGCGTACCGCCCGCTACATGCAGGACCCCTTCAGCAACCTGCCCACCGATACGCCCGTCACGGCCATTGCCCGCACCATTGAGATAAACCTGCGGGAGCTGCTGGAGAGAGAAGATGTACCTACTCCCATACCCGCCGAAGCCTATTACCTGATGTAGGGTCTAATCAGCAGTTTGAGTTGATACCGTTAAACCGGTCATGCTTCGGCTGCACTCAGCTTGACCTTTAAGCAGCTCCTTAGGCTTTAAGTGGACTCATAATCAAATTCAGCATCGATAACGCGCCACAGCAGCTGCGACTCTCCCCGCCTCACTCCTTTCACTGACCTCACCAACGGCCGCGAAACCTACAGCGGCGGCCGGTGAGAAATCGCTCCATGGCCAGGTGCGGAAAAGGTCGCCGTTCTGAAGGCACAAAACCGTTCGGCATTGTCCTGCAACTCGCTCTCCCAATCTGCTGCCGGTGACTCTCCGCTTAGCCTTCTGTGTTTTGGAAATCTCCCGGGCACATCCTCCCAGACGCCTTGCCTCGCTTTGTACCTTTGCTCCCTGACAACGAACAACTAGCAACGGACAACTACAGATGCGCATTTCCCTCGACTGGCTTAAAACCCTCATTCCGACCGACAAACCCGCCGCCGAGATTAGTGCCTTGCTCACCGGCTCAGGCCTGGAAGTGGAGAGCGCCGAGGAGCTGGAAAGCATTCCCGGCGGCCTGCGCGGCCTAGTGCTGGGCACCGTACTCACCCGCGAGCCCCACCCCGATGCCGACAAGCTGAGCCTGACCACCGTGGACGTGGGCGACGCCACGCCCCGCCAGATTGTGTGCGGTGCCCCCAACGTAGCCGCCGGCCAGCGCGTAGTGGTGGCCCTCGAAGGCACCATGCTGTACCCGAGCAGCGGCGAGCCGTTCAAAATCAAGAAAAGCAAGATTCGCGGCGCGGCCTCCGAAGGCATGATTTGCGCCGAGGACGAAATCGGCCTGGGCCAATCGCACGCCGGCATTATGGTGCTGACCACCGAGCTGCCCAACGGCACGCCCGCCGCCGACTACTTCGGCCTGGGCTCCGATACGGTGTATGAAATCGGCCTCACGCCCAACCGCGCCGATGCCGCCTCGCACTACGGCGTGGCCCGCGAGCTGCGCGCCCTGCTGCGCCAGCCCTGCCATTTGCCGGATGTGAGCGGCTTCGCGGCGCCGGTTTCGGCAGCCAATAATATTGCTGTCAACATTGAAGATGAAATAGCCTGCCCCCGCTACGCCGGCCTGCTGCTGGAGAACGTGCACGTTGGCCCCTCGCCCGAGTGGCTGCAGCGCCGCCTGCGCAGCATCGGCCTCTCGCCTATTAATAATGTGGTGGACGTGACCAACTTCGTGCTGCACGAGCTGGGCCAGCCTTTGCATGCCTTTGATGCCAAACAGATTACCGGCGGCCAGATTCGCGTGAAGCGCGCCGAAGCCGGCGAGAAATTCGTAACGCTGGATGGCACCGAGCGCAGCCTGAAAGCCGAGGACTTAGTGATTGCCGATGCCAACGGCGTGCCGATGGCGCTGGCCGGCGTGTTCGGCGGCAAGACCTCGGGCGTGAACGACGGCACTACCCACGTGTTCCTGGAAAGCGCCTACTTCGGCCCCGCCGCCGTGCGCCGCAGCTCGCAGACGCACCAGCTGAAAACCGATGCTTCGTTCCGCTTCGAGCGCGGCACCGACCCGAATATGGTGATAATAGCCCTGCAAAGGGCCGCGCTGCTGCTGCAGGAAGTGGCGGGTGCCACCGTTGCCGCCCCTATCGTGGACGAGTACCCCGCGCCCGTGCTACCGGCCACCGTGCGCCTGCGCCTGCCCCGCGTGGAGCGGCTGGTGGGCCAGTACATCGCCCCCGAGCGCATCCGCCAGATTTTGACGGACCTCGACATCGAAATCAGCGAGGAGAACCCCGACGCCGGCGACCAGGACACCTGGACGCTGACCGTGCCGCCCCACAAAGTGGACGTGACCCGCGAGGCTGACGTGATTGAGGAAATCCTGCGCATCTACGGCTACAACAACGTGGCCCTACGCCCCAACAACTCGGCCTCGTTCCTGGCCAAATTCCCAAATCCTGACCCCGAGGTGACGCGCGTGAAAATCGCCTCGCTGCTCAGCGGCCAGGGCTTCTCGGAAATTCTCACCAACTCGCTCACCAACTCGCTGTATTTCGAGAAAGAGGCCGAGCCGAACAACGCGCTGGTGCGCATTCTGAACTACAACAGCGTTGATTTGAACGTGATGCGGCCCACGCTGCTGCACTCGGGCCTGGAGGTTATCCGGCACAACATCAACCGCCGCCAGCGCGACTTGAAGCTGTACGAGTTCGGCAAAACCTACTTGCAGAATGAGAACGGCAAGCACCTGGAAAAGAACAAGCTGGTGATTTACCTGACGGGTAACGCCGACGGCGAAACCTGGCAGCAGAAGTCAGAAAAGGCGGCGTTCCACGACCTGGGCGGGGCGGTGCAGCAGGTGCTGGCGGCACTGGGCTTCGGTGGCGCAGCTTCGCAGCCGGTGCAGCATGAGTACCTGGCCGGCGGCCTCGCGCTGCTGGTGCACAACCAGCCGGTAGCGCAGCTGGGCGCGGTGTCGGCCTCGGTGCTGAAGCGGCTGGACGTGACGCAGCCGGTGTGGTATGCCGAGCTGGACTGGGATGCGCTTTCGAAGAAGTACAAGCCCACGCTGGTGGCCCGCGAGCTGTCGAAATTCCCGGAAGTGCGCCGCGATTTGAGCATCGTGGTGGATTCGACGGTGACGTTTGACCAGCTCCAGCAGATTGCCCGGCGCACCGAGAAGAAGCTGCTGCAAAGCATCAACGTGTTCGATGTATACGCTGGCGAAAACCTGGGCGCGGGCAAAAAGTCGTACTCGGTGAGCTTCACCCTGCAGGATTTCAGCCAAACGCTCAGCGAGCAGGCCATCGACCAGGTGATGCAGAAGCTGATTCAGCAGTTCGAGAAGCAGGCCGGCGCGTTGATTCGGAAGTAGGGTTCTGACACTTCTAGCCCGCAGAAGTCGCAGAAGCTTGCGCAGAAGCCGCAGAACGTTCTGCGACTTCTGCGACTTCTGCGCCTTCTGCGGGCTGAAACTGTAATGCTTCCAGCAGGCAGCCGATAAACCTGGCCGTAGCGCAAGCCGCCCGGCCATTGCCTGCGCGGCCGTAAGTTGCGGCCGCAATCCTCATTCTTTCACCTTTTCCGCACAAATGAACCTTCGTTTCCTGTCCACCCTGGGTCTGGCGCTGATGACCAGCGTCAGCTTTGCCCAGCAAAAACCCGCCACCAAAGCCCCGGCTGCCAAAACGGCGCTGGCAACCCTGCCCAGCGGCACCAAGCTCATCGAGAAGGTAACCAAGCAGCCCGGCCAGCTCGTCATTCCCTACGAGAAGTATGTGCTGCCCAACGGCCTCACCCTGGTGGTGGCCGAAGACCACTCCGACCCGTTGGTGCACGTCGATGTGACCTACCATGTGGGCTCGGCGCGGGAGCAGATTGGCAAATCGGGCTTCGCGCACTTCTTTGAGCACATGATGTTTCAGGGCTCCGACCACGTGGGCGACCAGCAGCACTTCAAGCTGGTGACGGCCGCCGGCGGCACCCTCAACGGCAGCACCACTACCGACCGCACCAACTACTTCGAAACGCTGCCCAGCAACCAGCTCGAAACCGGCCTTTGGCTCGAAGCCGACCGCATGGGCTTCCTGCTCGACGCCGTGAGCCAGAAGAAATTCGAGATTCAGCGCTCGACGGTGAAGAATGAGCGCGGCCAGCGCGTTGACAATACGCCTTACGGCCAGTCGCAGGAGTACCTCATTCGCACGATGTTCCCCTACGGCCACCCCTACTCCTGGTCGCCCATCGGCTACCTCGAAGACCTGGACCGCTCCGACGTGAACGACCTGAAGAACTTCTTCCTGCGCTGGTACGGCCCCAACAACGCCACCCTGACGGTGGGCGGCGACGTGAAGCCCGCTGAAGTAGTGAAGATGGTGGAGAAGTATTTCGGCCCCATCAAGCGCGGGCCGGCCGTACCCGTGCAGAAGCTACCCGCCCCGGTGCTGGCGCAGGACCGCTACGTGAGCTACTCCGACAACATCCGCTTCCCGATGCTGCAGATGTGGTTCCCGACCGTGCCCCAGGGCCACCCCGACGCCGTGGCGCTCGATGCCCTGGCCGATATTCTGGGCGGCGGCAAAACTTCGCTGCTCTACAAAAACCTGGTGAAAAACCAGAAAACCGTGCAGGCCCAGGCCTACCAGCAGAACTACGAGCTGGCCGGGGCCCTGACGATTACCGCCCTGCCCCTGCCCGGCAAAGCCCTCGACAGCACCGAATACATCATCCGCAACACCCTGAAAGAGTTTGAAACGCGTGGTGTAAACGACGGCGACGTGCAGCGCTTTAAGGCCCAGACCGAAGCCCAGGTTATTAATGCCCTGGCCAGCGTGCAGGGCAAGGTGAGCCTGCTGGCCGCCAACCAAACCTTCTACGGCAACCCCAACTACCTCACCGTAGAGATGAAGGAGTTGAAGGCCCTTACCAAGGCCGATGTGCAGCGCGTGTACGACAAGTACGTACGCGGCAAGCACGCCGTGATTCTGAGCGTGCTGCCCAAAACCGGCGGCGCGGCCGCCGCCAAGCCCGACAACTTCACCGTTGATAAGTCGGGCTACAAAGCTCCCGACTACGGCTACGCCGGCCTGAAATACGTGAAGCCCATCGACACCTTCGACCGCAGCAAGCAGCCCGCCGCCGGGGCCAATCCCGTAGTGAAGGTGCCCGCGCTGTACCAGGAAACCCTGCCCAATGGCCTGAAAATCGTGGGTACCAAGAACACCGAGATTCCGGCCATCACCATGCGCCTCACCATTCGGGGCGGCCACCGCCTCGAGCAGGCCATGCCCGCCAAGGCTGGCCTGGCCCAGCTCACGGCCAGCATGCTGAACGAAGGTTCGGAGAAGTACACCGGCGAGCAGTTCACCACGGAACTCGACAAGCTGGGCTCCAGAGTGCTGGTTAACGCCGGCGACAACGAAACCACCGTGTACGTGCAGAGCCTGACCAAGAACCTGCCCGCCACCATGGCCCTGCTGGAACAGCGCCTGCTGCACCCGCGCTTCGACGCGGCCGACTTTGCCCGCGTGAAAAAGCAGCAGATAGAGCTGATTGCCAACTTCGCCAACCAGCCCGCCGTGGTGGCCGACCTCACCTACAACCGCTTGGTTTACGGCTCCAATAACATTGCCGGCACGGCCGTGGCGGGCACTACGACCTCGGTGGGCAGCATCACGCTCGACGATGTGAAGAGCTTCTACAACACCTACTACTCGCCCAACGTGAGCTACCTCGTGGCCGTGGGCGACGTGGACCAGGCCACGCTGGACAAACAGCTCGGCTTCCTAAAAAACTGGGCGAAGAAGGACGTGACCATCCCGGCCGACATGGCCGGCGTGCAGCCCGACAAAACGACCGTCTACTTCGTGAACAAGCCCGGCGCGGCGCAGTCCGAAATCCGGGTGGGCTACCTCACCGACATGAAGTATGACGCCACCGGCGCCTACTACAAAGCCGGCCTGGCCAACTTCCTGCTCGGCGGCGCCTTCAACTCCCGCATCAACCTGAACCTGCGCGAGAACAAGGGCTACACCTACGGGGCCAACTCGGGCTTCCGTGGTACGCGCTACGCGGGTCCATTCACGGCCCAGGCCGGCGTGCGCGCCGATGCCACCGCTGCTTCGGTAAAGGAGTTTATGAGCGAGATTCAGAACTACCAGAACGGTATTTCCGACGAGGAGCTGGCTTTCCTGCAAACCTCAGTGGGCCAGAGTGATGCCCTCAAGTACGAGACTGGCCAGCAGAAAGCCGGCTTCCTGTCCCGCCTCGTAGAATATGACCTGCAGCCCACCTACGTCAACCAGCAGACCGATATTCTGAAAAACCTGAAAAAGGAAGACGTGCAGGCCATTGCCAAGCAATATCTGCCCGCCGATAAAATGTATATCGTGGTGGTGGGCGACGACAAGCAGCTGCCCACCCTGCAGGCCCTGGGCTACCCCGTAGTGCAGCTGGACATGGAAGGCAAGCCCGTGGCTGCCGAAATAATGAAGATGCCCATGCCCGCCCCCACCCAGATGGCCGCGCCGACGGATGAAAAGATGAAGAAGCAGTTTGACGACGGCGGCAAAATCAAAACCAAAACCAAGAAGGGTAAAAATTAACCCAGCAGGTCGGTCGTCGTAACGCCCGATTGAACGTCATGCTGCACTTGCCGAAGCATCGCTACCGTGCAGCTAGTCCTAACCGATGGATTACTACTGCGGTAGCGATGCTTCGGCAAGCGCAGCATGACGCGCTGTTTTGCGTTCCTTTCCGGCTCAAACGCAAACCTTGCTGAGGCACAAGCCGCGAGCAAGCGCCGGGTAAAGCGTAGCTTTCGGCCCGCCGCTTTATCTTCACCCAAAATTTATTCGCCCGTGGCCTCATCCCAACAGCTTGCGCAACTCGACCGCCTGGAGCGGCAGATTACCACCTTAGTGGCTGCCTATCAGCAATTGCGCGAGGACCTGGCCGATGCCAACACCACCGTGCAGCAGCTCCGCGCCGACGTGCGCGAGAAAGACCGCCTGCTAAAAGAGCGCCAAAACCAGGAAAATATCGTTAAACTTGTACACACCATAGCTGGGGAACCCACCCACGCCAACGAACTTAAACTGCGCCTCAACGAATACATCCGCGAACTGGACAAGTGTCTTGCCTATTTGAGAGACTAAACCGAACGACCCTCACCCCCACTGCCTTAACTTTCGCCCTATGAGCGAATTAGCCATAAAAATTCGGATTGCTGACCGGGACTATCCCATGCGCGTTGACGTGCAGGATGAGGAACGGTTGCGCCTGGCTGGCCGCCTGTTGGGCGACAAGCTGCGCGAATTCCGGGAAGGCTACGGCATTCAGGACAAACAGGACCTGCTGGCCATGGTTGCGTTGGCTACAATGGCCGACCAATTGAAAGTGAGCAAGGAAAAGGATGGCACCGATGCGGCGCTAACCGAACGGCTGGCTCGTTTCGACGAGCTACTATCCGGCGTGGTGCTGACGGGGTAATACCCCCGCCCGGCACGCACACAACTCGTTGGCCCGGCAGGGCGGCGCGGCAATCGGCCGCTTCCGCCCGGCCCGGGCAAAATTGTTCTACCTGGTTATGGTTTTTACCCCACCCCAAAAACCATAATTACATGTCATCCATCATATTATACTGTTTGCTGACCGCAGTGGTCGCCCTTGTGGCGGGCATCGTAGTGGGCAGGCAGCTGGCCGGCAAAGCCCGGCTGGACCATGAAGGCGAGGCCCAGGCCCGCGCCCAGCAAATCCTCCGCGACGCGGAGGAGAAAGGCAACCGTCTTCGCGACGAGAAAATAAAGCAGGCCGATGAGCGCCTGGAGCAGTCGAAGAACAAGTTCAAGACGCTGCGCAACGAGTTTGACCAAGAAAGCCGTCGCCTCAAAGCCGAGCTGGAAGGCGAGCTGACCCAGCGCCGCCAGGGCGTGGTGGAGCAGGAACAGAGCATCAAGATGCTCACCGAAACCACGCAGCGCCAGCTCGAACAGCTTCAGAAAAAGGAAAGCGACCTCGACCGCCAACGCGAGAAAAACCAGACCGACACCCAGCAGCTGCGCGATAAGCTGGAAAGCCAGGCCGAAAAGCGCCGCACCGACCACGAGGAAACGATGGCCGAGCTGGAAGAAAAGCAGCGCGATGCCGACGAGCAATTGCACTCGGTGCAGCGCCAGCTCGAAACCATTGCCAACCTGACCGCCGCCGAAGCCCGCGAGCAGCTGGTAGAGAGCCTCAAGAACGAAGCCCAGATTCAGGCCAGCTCCTTTGTGAAGGATACCGTGGCTCAGGCCAAACTGACGGCCACCAAGGATGCGAAGAAGATTGTGCTTGAAACCATTCAGCGCACCGCGTCGGAGCACGCCATTGAAAACTGCGTGTCGATTTTCAACATTGAAAGCGACGACGTGAAGGGCAAAATCATTGGCCGCGAAGGCCGCAACATTCGGGCGCTGGAAGCAGCTACGGGCGTTGAAATCATTGTGGACGACACGCCGGAGGCCATCATCATCTCGGGCTTCGACCCGGTGCGCCGCGAAATTGCCCGCCTCTCGCTGCACTTGCTGGTGAAGGACGGCCGCATTCACCCGGCCCGCGTGGAGGAGATTGTGGCCAAAACCCGCAAGAACATCGAGGAGGAAATCGTCGAAATCGGCGAGAAAACCATCATCGACCTGGGCATTCACGGCCTGCACCCCGAGCTGATTAAGATGGTGGGCCGCATGCGCTTCCGCTCGTCGTACGGCCAGAACCTGCTGCAACACAGCCGCGAAGTAGCCAACCTCTGCGCCACCATGGCCGCCGAGATGGGCCTCGACGTGAAGAAAGCCAAGCGCGCCGGCCTGCTGCACGACATCGGCAAGGTGAGCACCGAGGAGCCGGAGCTGCCCCACGCCATTCTGGGCATGGAGATGGCCAAGAAGTGGAAAGAGCACCCCGACGTGGTAAATGCCATTGGTGCTCACCACGATGAGATTGAGATGACAGCCATGATTTCGCCTTTGGTGCAGGCCTGCGATGCCATTTCGGGCTCGCGCCCCGGTGCCCGCCGCGAGATGATGGAGAGCTACATCAAGCGCCTGAAGCAGCTGGAAGAAACGGCCAACGGCTTCAAAGGTGTAAACCAGTGCTTCGCCATCCAGGCCGGCCGCGAGCTGCGCGTGATGGTAGACGCCGAAAACGTGACCGACGAGCGCGCCGCTGAGCTGAGCTTCGAGATTTCGCAGAAAATTGAGAAGGAGATGCAGTACCCCGGCCAGATTAAAATCACCGTGATTCGGGAGATGCGCGCCGTGGCCTACGCCAAGTAACGTGGCATAAGCTTTAGCTTGTGCGTCGAAAAGAAACCACGGAAGCCCTCGCAACGAAAGTTGCGGGGGCTTTTTTGTGCTTAACTTCCTACCTTCCCTCTGACCCGAAACCCCACCTATTTTCTACCGAACTCATGAGCCAACGGCTACTACTTTTCCTGAGTACGGGCTTCAGCCTCTTCCTGACGAGTTGCGTCGTGTACATGCCCATGCAGTGCGCGGCTCCGCAGATTACCGATAAAAATCAAGGCGAATTCACCATCAGCACCTACCTCAATGGCCGGGCCGATGTGGCGGCGAGCTACTCGCCGGTGCGGCACTTGCTGGTGCGGGCGGCTTATAGCAACCTGCGCGATAATTCGCGGGACAGCACCTACTATCGCGGGCACCAGTACGACCTGGCCGTAGGCACCTACTGGCGGCTGGGCGACCAATGGCTGGTGGGCGCATTGGGCGGCATCGGGCAGGCGCAAAGCACGGCAGCGTATTCCAAGGGCGGCTTTCTGTTTGGCTATCCTACTAAGTACGAATTTGATGCGCGCTACAACAAAGTATTTGGTGAAGCCTACGGCATCTTGCAAGCCAGCGACGCCTTATCGTTTGGAGCCGCCTACCGCGTTACGCAGGTAAATTTCACGCATCTGACCAATCTCGGCAGCCCACTTGACCTAAGCAGCATGACCCGCAGCGAGCCGATGGTGTTTATGCGGGTGCGGCTCGGCATGGGCCCTGCCGAAAACCGGCCCGTGCAGCTGCAGGCAGGCTGGGGCACGTCGAGCACATTTGGCTACAACGAAAAAGACCCGAACCAGACTTACGACCCCGGGGTGCGCGACCTTAAGCAAAACCGGGGCTACGCCACCATCGGCATCACGGTATTTCCGCATTTTCTGTTTCGCAAGACCCAAACCAATTGACGGCGGACGTTGAGCCACCGGCTTTTTTGCGGAAATTTGGACCGCTAATCCGCCGCTTCCTCTCGAAACTTCACTTTCCCCGATGACCCTTCGCCACTGCCTGGGCCTGGCCTGCGCTGCCGCCCTGGCCGCCTGCGCCGTCCAGAAGAATCCTTACGCCGCCACCAACAAGTCGTATAAAGCCCAGGTGAAGGCCTATGCCGAAGCCCTGCGCGCCATGCCGGGCACCACGCCGGGCGGCGACAGCCTGCTGGGCAAGTACTGGGTGGGCACCACCAATTTCAACCTGCGCAAGCCCAACTACGTCGTCATTCACCACACGGCGCAGGACTCCACCGCCCAGACGCTCAAGACCTTTACCATGCCCAGCACGCAGGTGAGCGCCCACTACGTGATTGGGCGCGACGGCCGGGTGTACCACATGCTCAACGACTACCTGCGGGCCTGGCACGGCGGCGTGGCCCGCTGGGGCAACACTACGGACATCAACTCCGCGTCCATCGGAATTGAGTTGGATAACAACGGCATTGAGCCATTTGCCGAAGCCCAGGTTACCAGCCTGATGCACATTCTGGGCGGCCTGAAAAAAGCCTACGGTATTCCCACGGCCAACTTCATCGGCCATGCCGATATTGCGCCCAGCCGCAAGAATGACCCCAGCGCCCTGTTTCCCTGGAAGCGACTGTCTGCCAACGGCTTCGGCCTGTGGTACGATGCCGGACCGCTGCCCAGCCCCTTCGTGGCCGACAGCGCCGCCGCCCTGGCCGGCCGCCTGCTTACCCCGCCCCTGCCGGCCCCGGACGACGTGCCGATGGCCACCATTCTGCCCGTGGACACCAGCAAAGTGGATGCCCAACTGGCGCGGCTGAACGGGCCGATTACGGTATTCAGCCCCCGCGAGGCGCTGCGCATTATCGGGTACGACACGCGGGATTTGCCAGCGGCCATCCGGGCGTTCAAACTGCATTTTATTCAGCAAAACGTAGGTATGCCGCTCAGCGATGCCGACAACCGGATTCTGTATAATCTGTATAAGAAGTGCTTGTGAGAGACTGCAAGCCGTATATTTAGCCAACCAAGTAAGCTGGTGGCCGATGCCGCGCCGGCCGGAGATTTAATTTGATTTTATGCCAGAAATATCCAAGCGCGGGCAGGCCATGCCCGTTTCGCCGTTTCGCAAGCTGCTGCCTTATGCTGACGCCGCCCGCCAACTGGGCAAAATCGTTTATCCCCTCAACATTGGCCAGCCCGATGTGCTGACGCCGCCCGAAATGCTGGCTGCCGTGCGCAATGCCGACATCGCGGTGCTGGGCTACGCCCCCGGCGCGGGCACCGACAGCTACCGCCGCAAGCTGGAAACCTACTACCAGCGCGCCGGCATTCCGGCGCGTTTCGAGGATATTATGGTGACCACGGCGGGCAGCGAAGCCATTCTCTTCGCCATGCTCAGCTGCCTGAACCCGGGCGATGAGGTGATTGTGGCCGAGCCCTTTTATGGTGCTTACACGGCCTTTGCCATCGCGGCCGGCGTGAGCATCGTGGCCGTGACGGCGCACATCGAGGACGGCTTTGCGCTACCCCCGATAGCTGATTTTGAGGCCGTTATTACCCCCAAAACCCGGGCCATCCTCATCTGCAACCCCAGCAACCCCACCGGCTACGTGTACCGCCGCGATGAGCTGGAAGCCCTGCTGGACCTCTGCAAGCAGCACGATTTGTACTTGCTTTCGGATGAGGCCTACCGCGAATATTGCTACGACGGCGCCCACGCTACCAGTGCTCTAAGCCTGGCCGGCAGCGAGCAGCACGTAGTGATGGTCGACACGATTTCGAAACGCTACAGCGCCTGCGGGGCCCGCGTAGGCGCGCTCGTCACGCGCAACCCCAACATCTGGCAGGCTGCGTTTCACTTCGGGCAAATGCGCGTCTGCCCGCCGGTACTGGAAATGATTGCCGCCGAAGCCGCCTGCAACCTACCCGCCACCTATTTCGACGAAACCCGGGCCGAATACCAGGCCCGGCGCGACCTCACTGTGAATGCCCTGCGTACCATGCCGGGCGTGGTGTGCCCGGTGCCGGGCGGGGCCTTCTACGTGGTGGCGCGCCTGCCCGTGGACGATGCCGAGAGGTTTGGCCAGTGGCTGCTCGAAGCTTTCACCCTCGACAATAAGACGCTGATGCTGTCGCCGGCCAACGGTTTCTACCATACCCCGGGCCTGGGCCGGCAGGAAGTGCGCCTGGCCTACGTCATCAACCAGACCGATTTGGCGGCGGCGCTCAACTGCCTGGCGCACGCGCTGCTGGCCTACCCCGGCCGCATCGAACCCGTGCCCGCCGCGGCCGTAGAAGCTGCCATTGCTCTCCCTGCTTAATCATTTATTCTCCACCGCAGCTATGTACCAAGCCGTTGCCCCCGCCGTCGAAGCCCCCATTAAAGACTACCGCGCCCCGTTGCGGTTTTGGCACTGGGCCAATACCTTACTAATTAGCCTGCAATTGATTACCATTCTATTTCAGAAGGTGATAGTCAAATCCAAATCGGCGGTGCCCGAGTTTCAGCAGGCCATGAGTAAGGCCAACGTCACGATAACCGCGAAGCAGGGCGGGGCTTTTGCGCACATCATCAGCGAGCGCATCTGGACCTGGCACATCTATTTTGGCTGGACGCTGGTGGCCCTGTGGGTGCTGCGGCTGGGCCTGCAGCTCACGGGGCCGTCGGAGCTGCGCTTCTCGGCCCGGCTGATGGAGATTCTGCGCCGCTACCGCCTCGCCCCGCCCGCCGATAAGAGCAAGGCCGGTAAAATTCTATTTGCCAAAACTACCTACGCGCTGTTTTATATCTTCCTCACCATCATGGTGGCCACCGGCCTCATCATGATATACGAGGACACGGCCTTCTTCGGCCCCATGCACCACACCGCCGGAGAAATCCACAACGTGACGATGTACCTCATTATGGGCTTCATTGCGCTGCACGTGGTGGGCGTGGTGTGGGCCGAAACCAAGGAGGACCACGGCCTGGTTTCGCGCATGGTGGGCGGCGAGGCTCCGAACAGCAAGGCGTAACTCCCCACCCGTTAGCTTGATGCACGAAGCCTGCGGAGAGGGAGAGCCTGACAAACAAGAAGCCCATTGCTGAACAGCAATGGGCTTCTTGTTTGTCAATGTAGTTCCAGCTTGCCCCGTTTCCTGCGAAGAGGGAACCGGGTGAGGTGGATTACTGGCCGCTGCCCACCGGCTTCTGCTCCAGCTTCTGCATGGGGCTGGCGGCGGCTTTGGGCTGCTGCATGGGGTTGGGCTGGACCTGCGGCAGCGGCTGCTCAAACAGCTCGAAGCGCGAGGCGGCAGGCTGACGGGGGAAGGCGTTGTTGCTCAAATCGGTATCGGCCGTTTGCTGAAAGGGGTCGATAACGAAGCTAATGACGGGCTTCTTGGTCACGATGACCTTGGTAACCTGAGCGTTGTTTTTGCGCCAGATTTCGGCCGGGATGGTCTGGATTTCCTGGGTGTTGTCGGCAAAGGTCATCTGCACGATGACGGGCATTACCAGGCCGCCCACGTTGCGCAGGCTCAGCTCGTAGAAGTTGCTCTGCGAGTCGTTGAGGCGCTGCTGCTGCTCGGGCGTTAGGGTGCCGAGCATGGCGGTGTAGCGCTGCTGGTCGGCGGGCGTTACGGCCAGCGGGTCGTAGTTGTTGTAGAAGTCCTTCAGCTCGGGCTTGTCATCGACCAGGGTTTTGGGGATGTCGGTGGCGTTGCGCTGGGCTGTGATGGACTGCGCCGCGGCGGCCTTCTGCTGCTGCAAACGGGCGTTTTCGACCTGCGGGTTGCGGGTGCTGGCGTTGTAGGATTTCACCGATTCCAAGGCAATGTCGGTGTGCTCGGTGGTGTAGAACCAGCCGCGCCAGAACCAGTCGAGGTCCACGGCCGAAGCGTCTTCCATGGTGCGAAACAGGTCGGCGGGCGTGGGGTGCTTGTAGGCCCAGCGCTGGGCGTAGGTTTTGAAGGCGTAGTCGAACAGCTCGCGGCCCATCACAGTCTCACGCAGGATGTTGAGGGCCGTGGCGGGCTTGCCGTAAGCGTTGTTGCCAAATTGCAGGGCCGACTCCGAGTTAATCATAATCGGCGATTGCAGGTTGTCGGCAGTGGCCATGTAGGCCGCGATGTTGCGGGGCTCGCCGCGGCGGCTGGGGTAGTTGCGCTCCCACTCCTGCTCGGTAAGGAACTGCACGAACGAGTTCAGGCCCTCGTCCATCCACGTCCACTGCCGCTCGTCGGAGTTGATAATCATGGGGAAGAAGTTGTGGCCCACTTCGTGGATAATCACTGAAATCATTCCGTATTTTACCTGCTGCGAGTAGGTACCGTCTTTCTCGGGCCGGCCGCCGTTGAAGCACAGCATCGGATACTCCATACCGCCCACCGGACCGTGCACCGAAATGGCCACCGGATACGCGTAGGGAATGGTGTATTTCGAGTAGGTTTTGATGGTGTGGGCCACCACCTGCGTCGAGTATTGGCCCCACAGGGGGTTGCCCTCCTTGGGGTAGTAGCTCATGCACATCACGGGCTTGCCATCCTGCTTAATCTGCATGGCATCCCAGATGAACTTGCGCGAGCTGGCCCAGGCGAAGTCGCGCACGTTTTTGGCGGCAAACGTCCAGGTTTTGGTGCCGGTGGCGCGGCTGCTTTCGTTCTTCACGGCCTCGTCCTGGCTCACGATGAGCACGGGCTTGGTGGCCGATTTGGCCTGCTCCCAGCGCTTCTGCTGGGTGGCGGTGAGGACCTGGGCGGCATTTTGCAGCGTGCCGGTAGCGCCCACGATGTGGTCGGCCGGCGCGGTGATGCTCACCTTGTAATCGCCGAAGGGCAGCGTGAACTCGCCATTGCCCAGAAACTGCTTGTGCTGCCAGCCCTGGTTATCGGAGTACACGGCCATGCGGGGGTAGAACTGAGCCATCTCGTAGAGGTAGTTCTTGTCGGCCTCGAAGTACTCGAAACCACTGCGCCCGCCCTGCTTGTACTGGTCGGTGATGTTATAGTGCCACTTCACCTGGAACGATACGGCCTGGCGCGGCAGCAGCGGACTGGGCAGGTCGATGCGCATCATCGTATTGTTCGTCACGGTGTGCAGGGCGCGACCGTCCTTGCCGGTCACGCTCTCAATCTTGAAACCGCCATCGAAGCCCGACATCATGCCATCCACCGCCTGGAACGTCATCTTGTCCTGCAGCTGGCCGACTTGCGTGGCGTTGGCAATCGAGTTTTTCTCGTAGATATTTTGGTCGAGCTGCACCCAGAGGTAGGGCAGCGCATCGGGCGAGAGGTTGGTGTAGGTGATGGTTTCGCGGCCGGTGAGAGCCTGCTTGGCATCATCGAGGGTGACTTTGATGTCGTAGTCGGCCCGCTGCTGCCAGTAGTCGGTGCCGGGCGCACCGCTGGCGGTGCGGTAGCTGTTGGGCGTGGGCAGCATCGTTTCGAGCTGCGCAAATTTGTCGGTGCCGGAGTTGGTAGTTTGGGCAATGGCGGGTGCCTGCCCTGCCACGGCCAGCACCAAGCCGGCGAATAAAAGACGACGCATAGAAAAAGCGTGAAGTGAAGAAATCAGATTGAAAACTGGCGACCAATAAGGTCGCTTAAAGTTACGGCAAGGTTGCGGAAGGGCGCGGCGAGTGGGCAACAAGGGAAAATGGAAGAGCCATCGAAACGTCATGCCGAGCGCAGCCGAGGCATCTCGCGTGGGGTAGTAATCCAATCGTGAAGACGTGTTTGATTAGTAGTGGCACGCGAGATGCCTCGGCTGCGCTCGGCATGACGTTCTTTTTCGTCGCTTTAATCCCTGCCCCCGCCCCTACGGCCACAGCAGCTGCAGCAGCAGCACCGTAGCAATGCCCAGGGCCGCGCCGCTGGTGGTCAGCAGCCAGTCGCGGCGTGCCACGCGCAGGCTGCCGAGCAGCACCGCCCCAACCAGCAGAATGGTCGCCACGATGAGCACCTGCCCCAGCTCCACGCCTACGTTGAAGGCCAGCAGCTCCTCCAGCGGGCGGCTGTTGGCCCCGAGCAGCGCCCGCAGATAGTTGGAAAATCCCAGCCCGTGAATCAGCCCAAACCCCAGCGCCAGCGCATTGGGAGCCACCGCCAGCACCGACGTACGCCGGGTGATGAGCTGGCCCGCCCCGCGCAGGTTCCACAGCGCCGTAACCATGATAGTGACCGGAATCAGCGCCTCGATGAGAGCTGGCCTGAACGCAACCAGCCCCAGCGTGGCCAGCGCCAGCGTGAGCGAATGCCCCACCGTGAAGCTGGTAACCAGCGCCAGCACGCGCCGCCAGTCGGCCAGCACGTAGGGCGCGCACAGGGCCAGCAAAAACGTGAGGTGGTCGGCCGCGCGCGGCGTGCAGATATGCAAAAAGCCGAGTTGCAGGTAGGTCTGAAAAACGGAAGCCATGCGGCAAAGCTAGCGGCTTCAGATTTGGGGGACGCCTTCCTAACTTGTACCGTTTTTCCACTTCCTTTTCTATATTATGCTGAAACGCTACCAACTGCTTTTACTGCTGCTTCCCCTCGGCGCGGCCCGGGCCCAGGCCCCGGCCAACCCGGCCCCGGGCACTTTCTACCTCACGCGCCAGGACTCGGCCCGGGCCGTGCACGAGCTGTTTCAGAGCCGGCGCGGCGGCGGGTTTGGGTGGCTGGCGTTTGGCGGGGCGGGCACGGCGGCCTCCATCATTCCCGCCCAGCAGGCCACCAGTGCCGGCGTCTGGGTACCCGGTGTCGTCATCGGCTCGGCCCTGGCAGTGCTGGGCACCAAAAAGCTAATCCAGTTCGGGTGGGGACGTGAGCGCCGGGTGTTGCGGAAGCTGGCCGCCACCGGCCACTTACCCATCGACGTTCAGCGCCGGCTGCACGGCAGCTTTGCACCCCTGCACGGCACGGCCTCCGCGCCGAATCCGCTGCTTGCCTACAGTACTGCCCCTACTGGTGCGCCGGCGGCCGACGGCGCTGTTCCGGCCCCGGTTTCCGGTACTCCAGCGGCCGAAGCTCCGCCCCGGACGCTGGCCGACGCCCGGCAGGATACGCTCGATGCCGTGCAGGGCCTGTTCAATGCCAAGCGGCTGGTCGGGCAGCTGCCCATCCTGCTCGCCCTGCCCGGCCTCCGCCTGATGACTGGTGCCACCAAAACCGGCGTCCCGAATTCGCCATACATCCAGACCCAGAGCAGCGACCCGCCGGCGGGCCAGATAGCCCTCGGCCTGCTGCTGATGACGGGCGGCGTCACGTACATGTTCTTGCACAATGCCCCCTACTCCGACGCCAAGTTTAAGCTGCTGCACGACGAGTACCTGGCCGGCCATCCGCTCCCGCCCGCCCTGCGCGCCCAGCTTAAGCCCAAGCACATTGAGGCCGGCCGCACCTACCGCGAAAAAATGGAGCGCCGGGGCCATCGGTAATACGCCAACTTCCGCGCCCGTTTATCCACAAAAAAAGCCCTGACCAATGCTGGTCTTGTCCTTACCCACATCTTCCAAAAAGCGCCGGCCAGTAGGCCGGCGTTTTTTGTGGGGTCTTGTGGGGGGTGGGCAGTAGCTTGCGGGATGAGTATTTCGACGCATTTCTGCGACCCGCAGTTGTGGGCTGTCCCGTCCGGGTATTTGTTGACACCTTTTCCGAAGATGTCATGGAAAACCCTTCTGGCCGCGTGTGCGGCGTAGTCAACGCGACTACAGTTTGCCCTTTAAATTGGCCGTGGTGGGCGAAGTCGGCCGCGGCGAGCTGAGCTACAACCAAGCCCAGCGGCGCTACGGCATCCAGGGCCGCAGCACGGTGCTGACCTGGTGCCGGCGGTATGCCAGCCATTTCGTAACTTTTAAGGCCGCCGGACCCACTTCCCCCGGCGGCGTCCCCGCCGTGGACCCGACTCCGGAACAGCATGTCAAGCAGTTGGAAACTGCTTGACGTGAACAGAAAAAGCAGTACGAGAAGCAGTTAAAAGATAGTAAGACCTGAATTTGTTGCTGCGCACGATGCTGCAGGTGGTGGAGAAGGACCACGGCATCCCCCTGCCAAAAAAGTCTTTCCGGCGGCCGTTCGCCGCCTGGGGGCCGACAAAGCCTTGAGCACCCAGCGCAGTTGCCAGCTCTACGGCGTGAGCCGGCAAGGCCTCTACCAGCGCCGCCAGCGCCAGGCCCGGCAGGCGGTGCGCGCCGAGCAGGTACTCGAGCAGGTGCGCACCGTACGCATCAAGCTCCCGCGCCTGGGCACGCGAAAAGTGCTCCACAAAATCACGCCCCTGTTGCGGGTCCAAGGCGTGGCCTGCGGGCGCAATGCCTTGTTCACCCTGCTGCGCCAACGCGGCTTGCTCGTACCCAAAAAACGCAGCTACACCAAGACCACCGGCTGCCTGGCCGCCCTGGACCGGGCCGTACGCGAAGCCGGCCGGGCCGCCACCGGCTGCATCCACCACTCCGACCGCGGCAGCCAGTACGCCTCCGACGCCTACCAGGCGGCGCTGAAGAAGGCGAAACTGCGCTGCTCGATGACCGACGGCTACGACTGTTACCAGAATGCGCTAGCCGAGCGGGTCAACGGCATTTTAAAAGACGAATTCCTCTTCGTGCTCCCCGACGACCTGGCCCAGGTCCGTTTGCTCGTCGACCAAGCCGTGCACCTCTACAACGAGGAACGCCCACACCTGGCCCTGAACTACTTAACCCCAAATCAAGTCCATCAGCAAGGAAAAAGCCCCGCCGGAAAATCCGAGCAGGGCCCTTGCCTTATTCCTGTCAACATATAGCCGAACGAGACACGCGGACGCGGTGGCGGGGCGTTACTTGTTGCGCGCGAGCCAGTCCTGCAATTCCTTGATTTCCTGGCGCTGGTCGGCAATGATGGCCTGGGCCAGGTTGCGGGTCGTGGTCTGGCGGCCGTGCACCAGCAGGGCCTCGGAGTTGTCGATGGCCGCCTGGTGGTGGTCCACCATCAGCTGGGCAAAGTCGTAGTCGGCCCGGCCCGTAATGGTGCGCTTGTCGCTGCTGGCCATCATCTTGTCCATATTGGCTTTTTGAATCTGGCTGAACTGCGGCACGAGTGGCTGCTGCGGCTGGTGGCCGCCGAGGAAGGCGTTAAACTGGGCAATCTCGGCCTGCTGCTTGTTGACGATGGTTTGAGCCGTCGTTTTCATCTCCTGGTTCGAGCCGCTTTTCAGCTCTTCCTGCGCCATTTTGATGGCCGCCTCGTGGTGCAGCACCATCTGGGAGGCGTAGTCGTGGTCGGGGTCCTGGGTTTTGGCCTGGACATCCATTTTCGTCATCATGTCCATCATAATGGTCATGTACACGCTTTGGTGGGCCGGGTCCATGTCATGACCTTTCATGCAGGACGAAAAAAACAGCCCCAGCAGGGCAAAGGCAAGCAGGGGTAAACGAAAGCGAGACATAGTCAAGATGAAGTTCTGGTGAGCGCCCATAACACCCAAGCCGGGTATTTTGATTCGATGGTTTTCTACTATTTGCCAGCCTGATTTCCAGCCTGATTTCCAGCCTGATTTCCAGCCCTAAATCAACGAATCCAGACTCCGGCGGGCGGGGCTGGCGGGGCCCAGGCGCTGAAACTCGGTGGGGGTAAGGCCGGTCAGTTGCCGGAACTGCCGCGAGAGGTGCGCCGGGCTGCTGTAGCCCAGCTGCTGCGCTACTTCGGCCATGGGCAGCTCGCCGTACCCAATCAACTCCTTGGCCCGCTCCACCTTCTGGCGAATGATGAACTTCTCAATCGTGAGGCCTTCGGACGCGGAGAACAGGTGCGACAGGTAGTGGTAGTCCTTCTCCAGGTAGGGCCATCGCACCAAATAGGGTCATTGCACCAAATGCGTAGTTAGCGTTTTCTGATTGAGCTTAAAAAAAACATGTGTCGATTGCCGAATCGAATGGCCCTTTCCAGCGCCAAGATTCGGTGAAATGATTTACTGGCTGCTCAAATAGTTACAACAGCCTCCTCACAACTCGCCTTGTTCAAATCGTGTTATTGGTCAATGCGTTATGAATATTAGCTCAACTATAGCAACGCTAACTGTGCATTTGGTACAATGGCCCTATATTGAGAAAGAAGTAATATTGACAATCAACCAAATATAAACCGAGCCCGTAGAGTGTATACCAGGATGTAAGCTCAGTGTAACTTCTACCGCAAGACGGGAAGCGTCTGCCAGAAGGGGGCTGCCGTGATGGCCTGCGACGATGCGTACTTTTTAAATAATATCGAATATGAGTGTAATAATTGTACTCGCCCAAATCATCATCGCCATTTCCATTGTTGTGGTGTGGGTATTCCGTTTCGATAACATCGTTAAGGAATTCAAGCAGTATGGGCTGCCGGATTTGGTACGCAACATGGTGGGCGCAACCAAAATCTCGTTGGCTACGCTGTTGGTGGCCGGCATCTGGTTTCCGCAGCTGGTGCTGGTGCCGGCCCTGATAATGGCTTTTTTGATGTTATGCGCGCAATTGGCCCACATTAAAGTGCGCAACCCCTGGTACAAATATGTACCCTCCCTCCTGCTGCTGGTTTTGTCGTTGTTTGTGGCCGCGGCTTACGCAGGTGTGATTTCTGTATGAACCTAATGATTACTATTCTCACCTGGATTTCCAGTATCTCCTTTCTTTTTTACGGCATCAGTTATTTCAAATCGGCGCACCTGCAGCAGGAGTTTGTGCGCTACGGGCTGCAGAAGTTTGGGCCACTGACGGCTATACTGGAGTTGCTGGGAGCCATTGGGTTGCTCGTGGGCCTGGTTTCCCCGCTCATTCTGCTGCTCGCTTCGGGAGGGCTAGCGCTACTCATGCTGCTGGGCTTCGGTGTGCGAATGAAAATCGGCGACGGTTTTTGGCTATCGCTACCATCCTTCCTGTTCATGCTGCTCAACGGCTACATCTGCTACGTAACGTGGCAGCGCTATACCGCTTAGCTGTTCTGCAACTGGCGCGAATTTAGCGCAGCGTAACTCGTGCCTGAACACCGGGCGAGGCTGTGCCTCGCAACAGAACGGCTTGCCCTGAAACTACCTGGCGGCGCGGCTGGCCATTGCCGCGTTGCGGCAGTGGAGGCACAGCCTCCATATCATGGCTGTTCACGAGTTACGGCTGCACCTAAACTCGCGCCAGATTGGCGTTGCGGTGTTGCACCAAATGTACCGCACCCGGCGCTACCGCGAGCGCGTGGAGCGGTGCGCACTGCGGCGGGCAGCGTAGTCGGCTAGGCCGCACTACCTTACCAATCTGTAGCTTGCAGGAATTAGTCTTCCTTTTATTAAAACTTGAAATGCATAAACACCTACTCGTTTCGGCACTAATTTTTGGCATTTCTACTTCCGCTTTTGCGCAGGCTCAGAATACGCAGCCGCTTACTTCTACACCAATTGTAACAACTTCGCCTGCTGTCTCATCCGACACGGTACAAGCCATTCATCAGTTGTTTAAAAGCCATCGCACCGGCGGCTTTATTTTGACTGGAGGCGCCGTGATTTTCACGCGCATTGCTATTAGCACGGTTGGCACCGTACCAGCAGGTGTTTTTGTAGTTATTTTTGGTGGAATACCGGCCATAATTGGTTTTGGAAAGATTGTGCGATTTAGTGTAAGCAAAGAAGCTACTCTACCCTACTATTTTTCTAGTGAATTGATATCGAGTAATTTGCCAGCAAAACCAGCGCAATACTGTTTCCACCATTCGGGCGAGCTTCTCAGCCGCCCCGGTACCGGGGCGGCTGAGCTGGCGCAGGATATTTAAGCCGTGTCGGCTAAGGCTCATGGCTCGGTAGCCGTGGTTTTTGCGGCCGATGGGCTGGCTTTTCCGGTCGGCTACCGTGCCCACGCCCAGGCAAAAGGCGTACGCCAGACTGACCAGGGCCACGAGCTTGCGCAACTTCAGGTGGCAGCGCAAGTGACTGGCCTCCAGGTTGAAGCCCCGGCCTTTGAGGTTCTGAAAGCACTGCTCGATGGTCCAGCGCTTGGCGTAGAGCTGCCCCATGTACGGCAGGCCCACGTTGCCAAAAAGAAAGAGGAAATCCCCGTCCGTCAAGGCCTTGACCCAGACCTGTCCCCAGACCCCGTCGACCTGGCACTGGGCGAAGCGCCGGGTCTGTCCGACGGCCAGGCCCAGGTCCGTAATGGCTTGCCGGCGGCCACTCGGGTGAGTGAGCAGATGGTGCCGGGGTAGACGCATAACAAAAGGCAGTCCGTTGTCCTTGAGCCATTTGAACCAGGCATGGCCCACGAATTCGCGGTCGCCCAGCACCAGGCCAATCCGGTCTTTGCCCAGCACCTGGACGCAGACCCGGAGCAGGGCGATGCGGTCAGCCGCGTTGGAATTGCCGCTGCGGTTGTCGAGCAGTTCCCAGTAGAGGGGCACGTGAAACGCGCCCTGACCCACGGTCACGAGCAGGATATTGACCTGGCACTGGCCGAAATCCCACTCCGTGCGGTCCAGGCACAGGCGCAGCTTGCCCTGGGCCGGCAGCAGGCCCAGCACTAACTGCGCCAGCACCAGATAGTTCAGGTCCGTTTCGCGGAAAAAATCCTGAATCCGGGTTTCGTTCGAGGCCAACTTGACGGCATCGTTCAAGTGCTGGGCCACCTCGCAGAATTGGACGTTGCGGCTTTTTATCAGCGCGATAATGAACTGGCTCACAAACTTTTGGCGAGCCAGGTTGCGCACCACCGGCAGGTGTTGTAAAACGGTCGTAATTTTGGCGATGAGGCGTTGCTTCATGGGGCGGAACGAGTTGAGCGTGTAGGAACCTCAAAGGTCGGGCCGCCCCGTTTTTTTGCCTTGCCTGACTTTTAGTAGGGTAGAGTACAAAGAAGCTAAAATTGTAAGTAATTTTGAAAAGAACAAGACATTACCAAATGCAATTCGTCGCAGACTCAAGCGAGAGTATTTCAAACAATTAAGTAGTCGTGCAGAAGTAAGCGTATTGATTCTAGAACGTCATGCTGAGCTTGTCGAAGCATCTCTACCGCTTCACAAGGGCCGTTCAACGAAGCGGTAGAGATGCTTCGACAAGCTCAGCATGACCGCCTTTTTTGCTACGGTTACTTTTGCGCGATTACTTAGAATCACTAAACAATAAAAAGCCCCACCAGCAAGACGCTGACGGGGCTTTCCCATTCTAAACCAACCAACCGGCAATTACACCGCCGGCATCTCCACGTTCTCGAACTTCACCGCGCCGTCTTCCAGCACGGCTTCTACCACCGAATCTTTCGAGACGCGGCCGGAGAGGATGTCTTTCGACAGCTCGTTCAGAATCACGCGCTGCAACACGCGCTTCAATGGCCGCGCACCAAACTGCGGGTCGTAGCCGGCTTCACCCAGGTAGTCGAGCACTTCGCTGGTGGCTTCGAGCTGGATACCGGCCTCGACCAGGCGCTGCTGGATTTGGCGGAACTGGATATCGACAATCTTGCGGATTTCCTTGCGCTTGAGGGGCTGGAACATCACGATTTCGTCGATGCGGTTCAGGAACTCGGGGCGCATGTGCTGCTTGAGGCGCTCCATGACTTCGTCGCGGGTGCGGTCGACTACTTCGTCGTGGTTGAACTCGTTGAGCTCCTTGAAGTTCTTCTGGATTATGTCGGCCCCGGTGTTCGAGGTCATGATGATGATGGTGTTCTTGAAGTTGGCCACCCGGCCTTTGTTGTCGGTGAGGCGGCCGTCGTCGAGCACTTGCAGCAGAATATTGAACACGTCGGGGTGCGCTTTTTCGATTTCATCGAGCAGCACCACCGAGTAGGGCTTGCGGCGCACGGCCTCCGTGAGCTGGCCGCCCTCGTCGTAGCCCACGTAGCCGGGAGGCGCCCCAATGAGGCGCGACACGGCGTGGCGCTCCTGAAACTCGCTCATGTCGATGCGCACCATCGAATTCTCGTCGTTGAACAGGTACTCGGCCAGAGCCTTGGCCAGCTCGGTTTTGCCCACGCCCGTCGAGCCCAGGAAAATGAACGAGCCTATCGGCCGCTTGGGGTCCTGCAGGCCGGCGCGGGAGCGGCGCACGGCATCGGAAATAGCCGCAATGGCCTCGGCCTGGCCGGCCACGCGCTTGCCCAATTCGGCTTCGAGCTGGAGCAGCTTCTCACGGTCCGATTGCAGCATTTTGCTCACCGGAATGCCCGTCCACTTGGCCACCACTTCGGCGATGCTCTCGCTCGTGACGACCTCCTGGAGCATGGTGCCGCCATCCTTGTTGGCGGCGGCTTCTTCCTGCAAGTTTTTCAGCTTGGCTTCGGCTTCCTGAATCTTGCCGTAGCGCAGCTCCGCTACCCGAGCATAATCGCCCTGACGCTCAGCTTGTTCAGCCTCTAATTTGAACTGCTCAATGGCTTCTTTCTGGGTTTGAATGCCCGTCAGAATGCCTTTTTCGCTTTCCCAGCGGGCCTTTAGGGTGTCGCGCTTGTCGTTCAGGTCGGCCAATTCCTTGCTGAGAATGGCTTCGCGGTCACGGTTATCTTCGCGGCGGATGGCTTCGCGCTCAATTTCGAGCTGCATGATGCGGCGCTGGATTTCGTCGAGCTCCACGGGCATGGAATTCAACTCGATGCGGAGCTTGGCGGCGGCCTCGTCCATGAGGTCGATGGCCTTGTCGGGCAGGAAACGGTCGGTGATGTAGCGCGAGCTTAGCTCTACGCAGGCAATCACAGCGTCGTCGGTGATGCGCACGCCATGGTGCAGCTCGTACTTCTCCTTGATGCCGCGCAGGATGCTGATGGCGTCTTCCTGGTTGGGCTCGTCCACGGTCACGGCCTGGAAACGGCGCTCCAGGGCCTTGTCCTTCTCGATATACTTCTGGTATTCCTTGAGCGTGGTGGCCCCGATGGCGTGCAGCTCGCCGCGCGCCAGGGCGGGCTTGAGCAGGTTGGCGGCGTCCATGGCACCCTCGCCCCCGCCGCCGGCCCCAATGAGGGTGTGCATCTCGTCGATAAAGAGCACAATCTGGCCATCGGAATCGGTCACTTCCTTGATGACGGCCTTGAGGCGCTCCTCAAACTCGCCCTTGTACTTGGCCCCTGCGACTAGCAGGCCCATGTCGAGGCTCATAATGACTTTGTCGCGCAGGTTTTCGGGCACGTCGCCGGCCACGATGCGCTGGGCCAGGCCCTCCACGATGGCAGTTTTGCCCACGCCGGGCTCACCGAGCAGCACGGGGTTGTTTTTGGTGCGGCGCGAGAGGATTTGCAGCACGCGGCGGATTTCCTCGTCGCGGCCAATCACGGGGTCCATCTTGCCGCGCCGCACCTGTTCGTTGAGGTTAGTGGCGTAGCGGTTCAGGCTCTGGTACTGGTCTTCGGCGCTCTGGCTGGTGACTTTGCGCCCGCCGCGCAGCTCCTGAATGGCGGCCTTCAAGTCCTTGTCGTTGAAGCCGGTGTCTTTGAGCAGGGTGGCCACGGCATCCTTGCCGCTAAGGATGCCCAGCAGCAGGTGCTCGACGGACACGAACTCGTCGCCCATGCCCTTCATGGCGGCGTTGGCGCGCTGCACGGCGGCAGCGGCCTCGTTGGCGAAGTAGGGCGAGCCGCCGCTCACCTTGGGGTAGGCAGCCACAATGGCATCGAGCCGCGGCGTGAGGATGTTGAGGTTGGCGCCCAGCTTATTGGCCAGAAACGAGAAGACGCTTTCGTCGCTCTGGAAGAGGCCCTTCAGCAAATGGCCCGTTTCGACGGCCTGCTGCTGGTTGCCCCCGGCTATTTCGGTGGCCTTCTGCACGGCCTCCTGTGCCTTGATGGTGAAGTTTTTAAAGTCCATTTTCGTTAGTCGCTAGGTGGGTGCTTCGGGTCAGGAAGTCGCTACGAAGGGACTAGCAAATGAGGTGCGAGAAGGGATTTTCGGACTTTTTGGCGGGAAAACGCGAATTTCAATAATGTATAAACTAACAATTTGTCATTATTGGGGTGTGTATTTGATTCTCTTTAGCTTCCCTGTTGAATAGGCAGTTGATGCTTTATCGTTAGTCGAATAGAAAAACAAATAAGACTTGGTTTTTCCAATGTAAAATTCAGTATTACTAGATGTTAGTGTATTGCCTTCAAATTCAACCTCTACGTTACTGAAATAACCCGCTTTCACTTTTTGAATCTCATTCCACGTTGCGAGTAGAATCAGAGACGTGAAACTTATTATCAAAGAGAGTATTATCACGTACTGCTGAAGCGACTGAATACCGGGATATGCACTTGATTCTAGGGCTGCCATTGGCACCAGCATGGTAATAACAGGCCATGCACAAACGTACCTAACAAGTTCAAACTTCTCTATTTTAGGTCTTCTCCAAAGAATCGACAAAAACACAAGAAGGAATACAAAGCCTATAAATATTACAGGCAGCAGAAGGCTAACATGCATACTCAGCCTTTGAAAGAAGCCTAATCCAATATCAATTCCCGAAAGGTTGTAAGGCAGAATGATGCCAACATATGGAATGGCCAGAATCAACACAATCACACTCGCTGTTGCTATATTATCTGCGAATAGAGTTATTATCTCACTTGGGTCGATATAGTCAACGATTGGAACGTTGAAAGCTTTATAATAAATAATGAATTTTGAAAACCCAACTATTAGCAATGCTAGTGAGATAACACTTATGGTTTGACTTGAAAAGAAGGATTCCATGCTATCTAAATTTGGTAGAACTGGAAAATGAGTAATCAACCCAGCATAGTGGCTCATTAAAGTGATATGCAAGAATCCGCCTATCGCGAATTAACGAGCCAATTGCAGAATCTACGCCACCTCGTGTCACTTGTACAGTTGGAACCATGTTTAAAAGTTTTCTTGCACCATTATAGCTAACGATGTATCCGTAAGCCCCATTTCTAATTTGATATGGAATGAAGGCTTGTCCATTTATAATAACACGTTTATTATGCGGGTAATTATTCCCGGAATTTAGAAATAATATATCAAAATCAGAAGGTACCAATTTCAATGCATGGTTTAGCTCGCTGTTAAAATTTTCAGCAAGGATTATATCATCCTCAAAAATCATTGAATACTCAAGCTTTCGACTAACTGCTTCTGTCCAAATCGAATAATGCCCAAGCCAGCACCCAATACTGCCTTTTGAAAGGTAGTCAGCTGACCTCACACTTATTACATTAGTGAATTTGTAGGCAGCCTGCCAGATGACACCATCATGAATAGTGTAACCTAGTTTCTCATTATTAAATCTCTTTTTGATAACGCTTTGCCTATTCAGGCTGGTTTTCAGCGATAAAACGAATGTCTGCCGTATGCATATTGACCCATCAACTATACGTTTGACTTCGGGAGGCTTATGCCATCTCAATCTGAGCTTAGCATATTCAATCCTATTGCTGAAATTATAATGCGCAAAAGCATTAAGCACTAATGAGCTGAACAGCTTTAGTATTCCGGTAACCACGAATATGCTTGAAAGTAAATCTTGGTAGAAAGCAGGAGCAAGCTACATAGAAGCTTCAGTTTCTCTCAGCGGCGCGGGCAGCGGGCGGCGGCCGTGAGGCAGAAGCTGTGGTATCGTTCCAGCGGCGTGGGCAGCGGGCGGGGGCGTTGGGGGTGAAGGCGGCGGTTGGGGCTACTGTGGCGCAGAAGCGGTGGTATCGTTCCAGCGGCGGGGGCAGCGGGCGGGGCGGCGGGGGGGCGACTTATGGATTGTCAATCCAGTTTTCCTGCACCAAGCCCGATATATCAGCGAAGTGCCTGGTATTGCGCGTAACCAGCAGGAGGTCGTGCCGGAGAGCCGTGCAGCCTATCATCAGGTCGAAATCATCGACAGGGCGGCCGGCGCGACGCAAGCGGGTTTTCTCGGCGGCGTAGTATTCGAAGCAGTCCGCAATGGGCAGTATATGCCCTTCGAACGCAATACGAAGCTCATTCAAGGCCTGTCGGTTAGCGGCCTGTTTGTTTGGGGCGCTGTTGGCTACGCCGTACAGCATTTCGGCGATTGTCAATTCGCTGATGAAGCAGTTATCAAAGCCGATACTATCCAGCTTTTCGACAATGCCGTATTCGTTTTTGGTGAAATGAATGCAGATATTAGTATCCAGCAGGTAGAAACTCATAGCTCTACATCGCGGTCGCGGAAGTGCCGCGATTCCGTGAGCATCTTATTGATTTCATCCCCACTTTCGTCGGACTGCCAGGAACCTGCCAGCGCCAAAAAGCGCCGCCGCCGCTCTTCTTCCGAAATAACGGCGACTGAAGGCGTGGCGGTGGCTTTTACGCCCAGCCGTTGCGCCAGGCTCAACAGCAAGTGCAGGTCGGAATCGTTGGTTGGCTCTAAAACGAGTGTGGTAGCCATAACGGGCAGATGCTGGATGACGGAGTGAAACGATGCTGCTTCCAAAGCTAAGTTACACAGAAGCTCAGGTTTCTTCAGCGGCGGGCGTAGCTGGCGGGGGGGCGGGTAAGAGGCCGGGGCGGGAGTAGCGCCTGGCGCGCGCAGGAGCGGGGTTGGGTGGCTGCGATTGGCGTAGATATTGTACTCGGGAGTTCAACTATCAGGAAAGCGTAAGGCGACCCTACATGGTGGGGTGCGGCAGTGGGGCTATTTTCCGCAGCAGGGTATAGAGCGCGTGGTAAACCTCCCGCAGCTCGGCGGGGTCGGTGAGGGCCGTTTCCTTGGTGAAGGTGAGGTACACGTTGGCACCGGCCTCGTGGGAGGCGGGCGCCAGCGTGAGGCGGCATTGCTGGTGGCGCAGCAGGGTCTGGCGCAGGGCCGCATCGGGCAGTAGCAGCTCGCGCAGGGCGGCCACATCGTTGGTGGTGATGATGAAGGCGGCGTCCAGCTCCGGGTCGCCCAATTCCACATCGGTCATGCCCAGCAGCTTGCCCAACTCGTGCAGCCAGTCCTGCTCGTGCAGGGCAAAGTGCAGGGGGGTATGGTTGGGCACCAGGGCGGCCATTCGAGTGCTCTGAAAACCGCCCTCGAAGCCGCCGCCCAGGTCAATCTCGATATCCAGCTGCATGTGGTAGCCGTCCTGAATCAACTCGGCGGTGTAGTCGAACAAGTTGCCTTCCTGGGTAATATTAGCGGCTACCTCCTGCCAGAGGGTGGCTTCCGTATCGGCGGAAAAAATGTGCACGTTGCTCATAAGCGGGAGAATTAAGAAGGCAGTAAAGCCTGGTTTGCCGTTTATACAGAGATACTGCGTTGCGGGGGCAGAAGTTGCCGGCTGGCCGCACGCCTCTCCACAATGACGCACGCTTGTAGCGCGTGCCCGACACTATAGCGGAGTAGTGCCACCATTGGCGCACAGCAGCAAGCGTCCCGGACACAAGGCATTGGCAAGCAGCGCGCGGGACCGGGAGGCACTGCCCCGGCATTCCCGGCACACGTTTGTGAGCTTACGCCAATGCAGGTGAAGCTGCTGGTTTTTTCTACCAGCAGCCACCGGGCAGGCTGGCGGCAGGCGGCGGGGAGGGCTCTTTGCGGCAGCACCGTGAGGCAATTTCGCTTGACAGCGCACACAATTCGAGCAAAAATTCAGAAAACGGCCTTTTTATTTTGCCGGATAGCAATATTTTATTGGCAAAAGCCCCTCCAAAGTGCAAACGTTTGTACCTCCTCCAAACGGCCCTGAGAAGGTATGTAAGCCAACTACTTTCGGGCCGTGAGATAGGTTGACGGAATATATCTTAGCATAGCATTGCTCATTCAGGCCAAAATTTTTGTATCACGCCGGGTACAATAAAACACAATTCCGACTTACTTTTGGTGCACAATTCCCAACCAACATTTTCAACCATTACCCATATGAAAAAATCTACGCTTAAGTTCGGCTTTTTGCTGGCTTTCCTGTTCTCGGCCACCGTTTCGATGGCACAACTGGCGTCATACGGCACCATCGGTGTTATCGGCACGGCTACGAGCCCAACCGGTGCAGCTACCGGCTGGGACAACTCTATTGCGATGACCCGGACGGTGGCCGGCGGCCACGACTGGACGATTACCATGCAATTCTCGACAAACGAGATGAAGTTCCGCGCCGACAACCTCTGGGCTAACAGCTGGGGCTCAACGGCGTTCCCGACCAGCACCCCCGCCGCTGTTACGTACAATGGTGCCAACATCCCGGTAGCCCCGGCTGGCCGCTACACCGTTCGCTTCAACGACCAGAGCGGTGCTTATTCGTTTTCTATCGTTACGGCTACCCAGTCGGCCAGCGCAGCTATCCTGAAAATGGCCGTTTCGCCGAACCCCGCTTCGGGAACGGCCAGCGTATCGTACGAGCTGCCCGCTACGGCTACGGCCGCCATCACGGTGCAGAACCTGATGGGCCA
Organism: Hymenobacter siberiensis; assembly: GCF_018967865.2. Taxonomy (NCBI): domain Bacteria; kingdom Pseudomonadati; phylum Bacteroidota; class Cytophagia; order Cytophagales; family Hymenobacteraceae; genus Hymenobacter; species Hymenobacter siberiensis. The sequence goes on along the minus strand of NZ_JAHLZY020000001.1, from coordinate 942,772 downwards.
GTCGGTACGTCAGTTCTCGGCCGTACGCCAGAACGCCGGCCTGCAAAGCCAGAGCCTGCCCCTGCAGAACCTCGCCTCGGGTATCTACCTGGTGAAGCTGGAGACCGGCACCCTGACCCAGACCACCCGCCTGGTGGTAGAATAGTGTTTGCCGCCCGGGGCTGATGAAGCCCGGGGTTTTTGGCCGCCCCCGCCCCGCCCGGAAACGGATGGAGCGGGGGCGGTTTTTATTTGCGGGCAGCCAGTACTTCGCGCACCGGCGTCCAGCGAATTTCGGGGTAGCGGGCATTGTCGAGCGGGGTGAGCTTGGGCCTGCCCGTGAACATGTTGTGCAGGTACTGCATGCCCTGCCAGGGCGGAAACACGTCGTCGGAGGTCGGCATGAGGGTTTTGGTCACTTTTATCATCGTGCCCAGCACCCACAGGCCGCCCACCCGCAACAGTTTGAAGGGAGTGCCGGTGGCGGCAGTGGCGGCTTTTTGCAGGCCCCGGATGCTGGCTACCTCGCCGGCCACGCGCAGGTAGCGGGGCGTGGTGGGGTCGAGGGCGGCGGCGGCCGTGAACTCGGCGGTATTGGCCGTGGTGGTGAAGTCGAGCGGCTGGTCGGCATCGCCGTAGTAAAGCACCCGCTTCAGACCGAAGAGCACCACGGGGGCCTGCCCGGTGAGCAGGTCGGTGAACATGCCGTTGAGGATGGACGTGGCGTGGATGGGGGCCTGGTCGAGCCGCTGATTGAACTCGCGGCGCAGGTCGAGATTGCGGTTGGAGCCGGCGGGCAGCTTGGTGTAATCGATGCAGTAATCCGACGGGATGAAGCGGGGCACGCCGGCCGCCACGGCCGCGTCGAGCAGGCGCTTTTGGGTGCCCACAATCACCTCGCGCAGCCCCGACAGGGCTGACACCACGCAGGCCGCGCCCGCGCAGGCCTTGGTGAGGGCCGTGACGCTGTTGAAATCAACCGGTACAATATCGGCCCCCAGGTCCTGCAGGGCCGTGACTTCCGGCTTGATATTGCCCACCCGCACCAGCGCCCGCACGGCTGCACCACGCTTCAGCAGCTCTTGGGCAATGCGGAAGCCAAGGTCGCCGGTGGCCCCGGCCAGCACGATGGGGGCCGGCACGGCCCCAGGGCGGAGCGGGGGATTTGATTGATGTTGTGCCAAAGCGAAGCAGGGAATTTACTGGATGGAACTTCCCGGCGGGAGGCGGAGCGTTGCCAGTACGCCGGCCGCAAGCTACGGCCAAACCACACGGTTTCAGTGGTCCTCGCTTGCCGCGTGGCGGCGGGCCATCGGCTGCGCTACGCGGCGAGCGAGGGTGGGTCAGCTTCACCCTCACCAACACCGAAAAAACAGCTGGCGAAGAAGTGGCCCAATTATACCTCCGCGACCCCGTGGCCTCCGTAGTACGCCCGCTCAAGGAGCTGAAGGATTTCCGCAAAATCAGCCTTAAACCCGGCGAAAGCAAAACCGTGACCTTCACCATCGACAAAGCCAAGCTGTCCTTCTACAACGCCAAGCTGAAGTGGCAGGCCGAGCCCGGCAAATTCAACCTCATGGTGGGCAGCGCCTCGGATGATATCCGGCTGGAGGGCGCGCTGGAGCTGCTGCCATAACTGCCGCCGCCCCGGTCTGACCGCCCTAGGGCGGTCAGACCAGACCAGCATCAACTTCTACATATCAACACCTTATGCCTTTCCTATCCCAATTCTTGCTCGCCGATAAAGTCGTCGTTATCACCGGGGCCACCGGCGTACTGGGCGCGTCGATGTCGCTGGCCGTGGCAGAGGCCGGTGCTAAAGTGGCCATTTTGGGCCGCAACGCCGAGCGGACCGAGGCGCGCGCCGCCGCCATCCGGGCCGTGGACGGCGAGGCGCTGGTTATCCTCGGCGACGTGCTGGATACCGGCCAGATGAACGCCGCCTGCAACACCATTAGGAGCACCTGGGGCCGCATTGATGGGCTGGTGAATGCGGCCGGCGGCAATATGCCCGGCGCCACCGTCGGCCCCGGCCAGGACCTGTTCGACGTGGGCATCGAGGACACGCGCCGGGCCGTTGATTTGAACCTGTTCGGCACCGTGATTCCGACCACCGTTTTCGGCCACGTGATGGCCGACCAGGGCACGGGCTCCATCGTTAATATTTCCTCCATCACCGCACAGCGGCCCCTCACCCGCGTGCTGGGCTACACACCCTGGATGGCCACCGAGCTGGGCCTGCGCTACGGCGGCGGCAGCCGCATGAATGCCATCGCACCGGGCGTGTTCCTCACCGAGCAAAACCGCGACCTGCTCATCGCCGCCAACGGCTCGCACACCGAGCGGGCCACCAAGTTTATCAGCCACACGCCCTTCCAGCGCTTCGGCGAGCCGGAGGAGCTGACCGGCACGCTGATTTACCTGCTCAGCAACGCCTCGCGGTTTGTGAACGGTGAGACGGTAGTAGTGGATGGCGGCTTTAATGCCTACAGCGGCGTCTAGTCCGTTTATTTTGAACGAAAAAAGAACATCATGCCGAGCGTAGCCAAGGCATCTCGCGTGCAATAGTAATCCAATCGTTTCAACGTCATTGATTAGTGATGGCACGCGAAATGCCTCGGCTGCGCTCGGCATGACGTTCTGGTAAACCCCCAAATTCTTCCCCTACAATGCCCATTATCCAAAGCTGGCGCTGGTACGGCCCGAACGACCCCGTAAGCCTCGCCGACATCCGCCAGACCGGCGCGACCGACGTTGTTTCGGCCCTGCACCACATCCCGAACGGGGAGGTATGGACGCGGGCTGAAATCCAGCAGCGCCAAGCAATTATCCGCGCCGCCGGCCTGACGTGAAGCGTGGTGGAAAGCGTGCCCGTGCACGAAAGCATCAAAACCCGCACCGGCCATTTTCAGCACTATATCATCAATTACCAAGAGTCGCTGCGCAACCTGGCGGCCTGCGGCATCTACACGGTGACGTATAATTTCATGCCCGTCCTGGACTGGACGCGCACCGATTTGGCCTACGAAGTCGGGGACGGCTCCCGCGCCCTGCGCTTCGGTAAAGCGGCCTTTGTGACCTTCGATACGCTGCTGCTGAAGCGCCGGCCTGCCGGGCAGTGAGGAGAGCTTCACGCTGGAGCAATTCCAGCAGGCGCTGGATGCTTATGACGGCGTCGACGCGGCCCGGCTGCGCGAGCATCTGATTCTGTTTCTGCAGGAAATTGTGCCGGTGGCTGAGCGGGCCGGCATCAACCTCGCCATTCACCCCGACGACCCGCCCTACCCCATTCTGGGCCTGCCCCGCGTGGTGAGCACCGGCGAAGACGTGGCCGCCCTGGCGGCCGCCGTGCCTTCGCTGGCCAACGGCCTGTGCTTCTGCACCGGCTCGTTTGGCGTGCGGGCCGATAACGACCTGCCCGCCATGATACGCCGGTTTGCTGACCGTATCCACTTCATCCATCTGCGCAGCACCCAGCGCGATGCCGATGGCAACTTCTACGAAGCCAACCACCTCGAAGGCGACGTGGATTATGTACGCCGTGATGCGCGAGCTCATCCAGGCCATGCGCCGACGCAACATGAGCCTGCCCATGCGCCCCGACTACGGCCACCAGATGCTCGACGACCTGCACAAGCACACCAATCCCGGCTACTCGGCCATCGGCCGCCTGCGCGAGCTGGCCGAGCTGCGCGGGCTGGAAATGGGCATCAGTCGCAGCCTGGCCTAGATTCCAGGGTTTGCCGGCCCGGCCTGGTGTAAATTTGGCCCGGCCCGGCCGCAGTGGCCGGGCTCGTTCTACCCCAATTGCGCCGTATGCTGAAGCGAAACTGGCATTATCTCCTGCTCCTTTTTCTGATTGGCGATTTAGCGTACTCCGGCTGGCAATATTTTCAGTTTCCCCTCGATGGCGACCTCGCGGCCATTGTGCTACCGGGCAAGGCCTACAGCACGGTGCTGCACGACCCGTTTGGGCTGCGGGCGCTGCTGGGGCATGAGCGCTACCCGGCCCCCAACCGGTTTTTCGCGCACCTGCTCCTGCATGAGTATTTCCGGCGCGTACCCCTGCTGCTGCAAGGCGCGCTCAGCCCCCTCGACAGCGTGTACGCGGCGGGCGCCCTGCTGAAGCTGGCCGTGCACACGCTGCTGGTGTACGTGCTGGCCGTGGTCATCAGCAATTCCCGCAACGTGCTGTGCCGCAGGTTTCTACTGGCGGCAGTCCTCATTACCCCGCTTTTGCAGGCCGAGGGCTACGGCGGCCAGATGGGCGTCATCGACTGGTCGGTGACGTACGCGGCCTTCTATGCGCTGCCCATGAGCCTGCTGTTGCTGTTTTTTCTGCCGTTTTTGCGGGCGGCGCTGCATGGCACGCCGTTGCGCTTGTCGGCGCTGGAATATGCGGGGCTGCTGGGGCTGGTGGTGGTACTGGCCCTGAACGGGCCGATTATTCCGGCCGTGGTGCTGCTGGTGTGCCCCACGGCGCTGCTGCTGGCCTGGCGCGGGCACTTTGCCACGCTGGCTAGTGGCCTGGGCTGGTTTCGGCGGGCCACGGTGGCCGTGGGGGCGCTGCCCTGGCGCAAGGTCAGCTTGTTTGTCCTGTTCAGCGCCCTGAGCCTGTATTCGCTCTACATTGGTCGGAATAATTCCGAAAACGAGTGGGCCGTTATTCCCCTGCCCGAGCGCTACGCCCGGTTGCCCTTTGGGGTCTACGATGAGCTCACGGGCAAGCTGGGATTGCCTCTGCTGCTCATCATGCTGCTGGTTAATGCCTGGCTAATAACCCGCTCCGTACGCACGCCACTGGGAGCCAAAGCCCAGCGGGCGCTGCAATGGCTGGGCGTGTTTGCGCTGGTATACATCCTGCTGCTGCCATTGGGTGGCTACCGCGCCTACCGGGAAAACGTTATCCGGCGCGACAGCATTCTACCCATTATTCTGGGCATGATTGGCTGCTTTGCCTTGTCGGGCTACTACCTGCTTACGCACCTGCCAGCCGTGGCCCGGCGGCGCTACGCGGCGGCCATGGCCGTTTTCGCAGCCATATTCACGGTGGCCGACAAGCCCCGGGCCCGCGATTTCAACACCTGCGAGCGGCAGCAATTCGCCACGCTGGCCCAGTCGGCCGCGCCGGTAGTGCTGCTGCCCTCCGACTGCCCCCTCATGAGCTGGGAACCGCTTACCGACTATCGCAGCTCGGATATAAACACCGCAATAATGTACCATTGGGGCATTATCAAAACGCCCCGGCTGTATTACCAAAAGCCCTTTCCCGCCGCGAACTGAGGCTTACTTGGCACCTATCCGAATAGCACGTCATGCAGAGCGGAACGAAGCAGCTTTACTGCAACAGTAACCATGCTATTGCAGTAAAGCTGCTCCGCTCTGCATGACGTGCTTTTTAGCGCCTATTTGAATGGGCTACTTGGCCACACGCACGCGCCAGATTTTATCCCCGGCGTCGTCGGCCACCAGCAACGAGCCGTCGGGTAGCGTGGCCACGCCCACCGGCCGGCCGTAGGCATCCCCCGAATCGCCACCGGCCAGGAAACCGGTCAGAAAATCCTCCGGCTGGCCGGGCCGACCATTGGCGAAGGGCACGAACACAACCTTATAGCCCGAATACTGCTTGCGGTTCCAAGAGCCGTGCTCGCCAATGAACGCCCCGTTGTGGTACCGGGCGGGGAAAGCGTCCTTGTCATAGAATGCGAGGCCGAGGGCCGCCACATGCGCCCCCAGCGCTACATCGGGCACCAGGGCTTTTTTCACCAGGTCGGGCCGCTCGTTTTTGCGGCGGGGCTCTTCATTCTGGCCGAAATACGAGTAGGGCCAGCCGTAGAAGCCGCCCTCCTGTATGCTGGTGAAGTAGTCGGGCACCAGCTCATCGCCCAGCTCGTCGCGCTCGTTCACCACGGCCCAGAGCTTGCCGGTGCCGGGCTGCCATTGCAGGCCAATGGGGTTGCGCAGGCCGCTGGCAAATACTTTTTCGCCCGTGCCGTCGGGATTTATCTGGAGAATGTTGGCGCGGCGCACTTCTTCCTCGGCTCCGTGCTCCTGCACGTTGCTGGCCGAACCCACCGTTACGTAGATTTTGGAGCCGTCGGGCGCGGCCAGCAGGTTGCGGGTCCAGTGGTTATTGTAGCCGCCTTGGGGCAGGCCCAGAATGCGCTGGCCCGTGCCCGTAATTTTGGTAGCGCCCGGCTGGTACGGGAAGCGCAGCACGCCATCGGTGTTGGCCACGTAGAAATAGTTACCCATAATCAGCATCCCAAACGGCTGGTTCAGGTTGGCCAGGAAGGTGGTGCGCAAGTCGGGAATGCCGTCGTGGTTGGTATCGCGCAGCAGGGTGATGCGGTTGGCGCTGTGGTCGCGCAATGAGCGGGACTTGTCGAGCTTCAGCGCGGCCACTATTTTGAGGGGCACGCTCATGGCAATGGTACTGGCTTCAGCCACCAGCACGTCGCCGTTGGGGGCCACGTACAGCCAGCGCGGGCCATCCAGCTGGCCGGCATACTCCGCCACCGTGAAGCCGGCGGGGGCCACGGGGGTTTTACCGGCCGGCCAGGGCTGAATATTCACCCGGTTGGAAACGGATTTGGTGGCGTATGGCGCGGGCAGGTACACGGAGTCGGCCATGGGCGTGGTCACAGTTTGGGCCGGCGTGTTGACGGCAGCTTCCTGCTTTTCCTGTTTGCTGGGTCCAGCGCAGGCGGCCAGCAGGCCCAGGCCGGCCAGCAATAGCGGCGCATTTTTTGACATCATAGCGGAGAAATAAGTGAGCCCGTGCGGCCGGATGGGGGCGCAGCAGGGCTTCTATTTTTACTCCCTGATGCCGAATTGGTTACGCCTCAGCTTGCTGCTGCCTCACTCGGCCAGTAACCCCTGCGCTTGCAGCCAGTCAAAAATCAACTGGTCTACGGCCGATACCTGGGCGCGGTGCCGGTAAGTCAGCCACGTTACTTCCGCAATTTCGGCGGCCGGCTGCAGCGTACCGCTGTAGCCGGCGTAGTAGCAGGCCATGCGCACCAGCACGCCCGCCGGGTGCCCGTGGGCGGGGGCCTCAAACGTGCCGGCGTGCACCAGGCTGGCCGGGTCGAGGGCCACGGTCAACTCCTCTTCAATTTCGCGCAGCAGCGTTTGGGCATCGGTTTCGCCGGGCTCCCGCTTGCCGCCGGGGAAGTAATACCGGTCTTTACCGTGGCTGCGGGTGCTCAGCACCGCACCATCGCGCAGGTGCAGCCAGGCTATTTTATCAATTACTGACATTGGGAGAAGGAAGGTTAATCTGAAACCATTAAGCCGAAAAATGCTGCCTTGTTCGGGCCAACGCCATCAGCACAGCGGCCTGTAACCAGATTGTGCCGCTTTTTTTCATAGGCGGTAACAATACGCAATAAGCCGGGGCTAACGGGTATAGCCGAAAGATAGCAACGGCATCGGGGGCCGTGGGGGTGGAAAATACCCGGCAGATGCAGCAACTGCTGTAGCATGGCTCCGGCAAGGGGCCGTTGCGTGTATCATTGCCGGATGAAATCCCTGCTGCGGCCCACCCACTCCTATCGCCTCAACGGCCGCCTCTGGCTCGAAACCGACGACGGCCGGTTCCTCGGCATCGGCCGGCTGGAATTGCTGGAGCACATTGCCGCGCTGGGCTCCATCTCGAAGGCCGCACAGGCCATGGGCATGTCCTACAAGCGCGCCTGGGATTTGGTGAGCTCCATGAACGCGCAGGCTACCACCCCGCTGGTGAGCACCCAAACCGGCGGCTCCAAAGGCGGCGGGGCAGTGGTGACGGCCGCCGGCCAGGCCGCCATTGTGGAGTTCCAGGCCCTGCAAGCCCGTTTTCAGGAATTCATGGCGCGCGAAACAAACCGACTGCACGAGTAGTTGGCAGGCAGCAATCCGTTATATATTTACGGATATAACGTTTGTTTTTATGCGTTCCTGTTTACTCTTTGGCCCCCACCCGGTGCTGTTTGCGGCGGCCTGGCTACCCGTTTTTGCCGCGCAGGGCCAGCAGATAGCTCCGGCCGATACGACCCACCAGAAAGTTGATTTGGAGGAAATAGTGGTATCCGCTTCCAAAGTCGAGGAGGGCTTTTTGCAGTCGCCGGTGACGGTGGAAAAGCTCAACGCGCGGGCGCTGCGGCTCACGCCCGCACCGTCGTTTTTCGATGCCATTGAGCACCTCAAAGGCGTGCAGGTGATTACGCCCAGCCTGGCTTTCAAGGTGATAAATGCTCGGGGCTTCACCAACACCACCAACGTGCGCTTTGCCCAGCTCGTGGATGGCGTGGACAACCAGGCCCCGCACATCGGCGGGCCGATTGGGAATATCCTGGGGCCGAGCGATTTGGATATCATGGCGGTGGAGATTGTGCCCGGCACGGCCGCCGCTCTCTATGGGCTGAACGCCATCAACGGGCTAGCCAACTTCCGGACGAAAAACCCCTTCAGCTCCGAGGGCCTGAGCGTGCAGCAGAAAACCGGCGTCAACCACGTTGGCGACCCGTATAGCGGGGCCAAAATCTTCTCCGAAACCAGCCTGCGTTACGCCAGGGTGCTGGTGGCCGATAAGCTGGCGCTCAAGATGAACGGCACTTTTCTGCGCGGCTACGACTGGGTGGCCCACGACCAGACCGACATCAACCCCAACGGCAACGCCACCACCGGCCTGTTTGGGGCCAGCAACCCGGCCCAGGACCAAGTGAACCGCTACGGCAACGAGTCGTCGGACCGCCGCAACCTCACACTGGGGGGCAAGAGCTACTCGGTGGCCCGCACCGGCTACGACGAGCGGGATTTGGTCGATTACAACCTGCAGACCCTGAAGGCCGACGCGGCGCTGCACTACCGCTTCCGGCCCGGCACGGAGCTGGCCTACACCTACCGCGTAGCCGGTTTCGACAATGTATACCAGCGCTCCAACCGCTTCCGGCTGCAGGACTACCGCTTGCAGCAGCACGCTCTGAGCCTGACCACGCCCGTGGTGCAGGCCCGCGCCTACTTCACCCGGGAAAATACCGGCCGCAGCTACAACCTGCGCTCGATGGGCGAGAACATCGACCGCAGCTACAAGCCGGACAATGCCTGGTACGGCGACTTTGCCACGGCCTGGAACGCGGCCACGGCCGGCGGCCAGCCCGTGCCCCAGGCCCTGGCCAGTGCCCGAGCCGCCGCCGATGCCGGCCGCCTCCAACCCGGTACTACGGCATTCAACCAGCGCCTCAGCCAGCTGCAGGACGTGAACAACTGGGACGTGGGCGCGGCCCTGCGCGTGCGGGCCAGCCTGTTGCACGCCGAGGCCCAAGCCAACCTGGCCGAAGCCCTGCGGCGCGGCGGCGCGCACCTGCCCGCCACCCTCGACCTGCTGGCCGGGGCCGACCACCGCACCTACATCGTGGTGCCCGACGGCAACTATTTCATCAACCCCAACCCCGGCAAAGACCCACTCAATGACAACCTGACCTACTCCAAAACGGGCAGTTTTGTGCAGGCCGGCGGCCGGTTCTTCGCCGAGAAGCTGCGCCTCACGGCCACGCTGCGGGCCGATAAAAACGACTATTTCAATCTGAAAATCAACCCGCGCTTCACGGCCGTACTCTCGCCCACGCCGCGCCAGAACTTCCGCCTCAGCTATCAGAGCGGCTACCGATTCCCGAGCCTGTTCGAGGGCTTCTCGAATGTGAACAGCGGGCAGGTGAAGCGCATTGGCGGGCTGCGGGTGATGTCGGATGGCGTGTTTGAGAACAGCTACCTGCGCAGCAGTATCGACCGCTTCAACGCGGCCGTGACGGCGGGCATCAACGGCACGCCGGGCCAGACGCGCGCCCAGGCCATTGCCGCCAGCCAGGGCTTGCTGGTGAAAAACCCTTACACCTACATCAAACCCGAGCACATACGCTCGCTGGAGGCCGGCTACAAGGCTACTTTCGGGCCGGGCGGCCGGCTGCTGGCCGATGTCGATTTTTACTATAATTCCTACCGCGATTTTATTGCGCAGGTAGAGGCCTACGTGCCGGTAGCTTCCGGCGGCGGCGCACCCCTGCCGGCCAATGCTGACCTTAACGCCATCGCCACGGCGCTCAATAACACGAACCTCACCGGCCCGGCACCTACCCAGGCCCGCTACCGCCTCTGGACCAACTCGCAGAGCCAGGTGTATAACTATGGCGGCTCGCTGGGCCTGCGCTACGAGTTGCCCGGTGGCTACCTCGTGGGGGCCAACACCACCTATACCCGCCTCGACCGCACCGAAAACGGCGACGGCCTCGAAGATGGCTTCAACACCCCGCGCTGGGCCTGCAACCTGAGCCTGGGCAACGAAAACGCCTACAAGAACTTCGGTTTCGGCCTCAACTACCGCTGGCAGCAGGACTACTACTCCCAGACTTTTCTGGTGAACGGTACCGTGCCGGCCTACCACACCCTCGACGCTCAGCTCAGCTATTCCGTGCCCGCGCCCAACCTACGCTTCAAGCTGGGTGCCAGCAACCTGCTCAACCGGTATTATGTGTCTTACCTCGGCGGCCCAAGCGTGGGCGGATTATATTATCTATCCGCAACGTATTCGATATAAACATTCGATATAAACACAAAAAAGGCCCGCTCTCATCGAGCGGGCCTTTCTAGTTAGCGCTTGCCACGAGGGCAATCTACTTGCGCTTCATCGGAGCCTTCTTAGCAGGTGCTTTCTTGGGCACTACTTTGTTAGCACGGGTCGGTACGGGCTTGCCGGCAGCCTTAATTTCCGTGATGGTGGGCGCCGCGCCATACTTCACTTCGGCGGCATTGGTTTCGCCGGTGAGGTAGGGGTCGAAGTCAACCCGACGGTTCAGCGCCTGGCCAGCAGCCGTAGCGTTGTCGGCAATCGGCTTGGTTTCGCCGTAGCCACGAGCCTCAATACGGTCGGCCGGGATGCCTTTGCTCAGCATATAGGCACGGGCAGCGTTGGCACGCTCGTAGCTCAGGCCCAGGTTGAAGTTATCAGCGCCTTTGCTGTCGGTATGGCCGGCAATGCTGAGGCTGTAGTCCGGGTAGTCGTTCATAATCTGCACCATCTGCTCCAGCTTCGGATACGACGAGGCCTTAAGAGTAGCCTTGTTGAAATCGAAGTTGATATACTTGGTGGCTTCGTTCAGGATTTTCTTGGCTTCAGCCTTAATCTCGGGGCAGCCTTTGTTGCTGGCGGGGCCGGCACGGTCGGGGCAACGGTCCTGGTAGTCGGGTACACCGTCGCCGTCACGGTCAAGCGGGCAGCCATTGGCATCCACGCTCACACCAGCTGGCGTGTTGGGGCACTTATCGTTCTGGTCGATTACGCCGTCGTTGTCGGAATCGGGGCAGCCTTTCAGCTCAGCTTTGCCGGGGGTATCGGGGCAAGCGTCGTCAGCATCGGTCACGCCGTCGCCGTCACGGTCGGGGCAGCCCTGCAGGGCGGCCACGCCTTTCACGTCGGGGCACTTATCCTGGTAGTCGGGAATGCCGTCGCCGTCTTTGTCGAGCGGGCAGCCATTGGGGTCAACGGCTACGCCGGCCGGGGTGCCGGGACACTTATCCTTCTTGTCCGAAACGCCGTCTTTGTCCTCGTCCTGCATCTTGCCCAGTGCCACCGTAATACCGGCCTGATGCAACAGGAACCGGTCATACAGCTTATCGCTGGGGCTACTCAAGTTGTCTACGCGCTCGGTGAAGGGGTAGTGCTGGCTGGTAGTCAGGTCCAGATACACAGCAGCGCTCAGACGAAAGCGCAGGCCGGCCAGGCCAAATACCTCGGGCCGACGAATCTGCGTAACCCCAAAGCCTTTACCGGAAACCTGGCCCGAGCTGTTGGCCAGGAACATGCCGGCGCCGCCCATCAGGTAAGGCTGAATGAAGGCGTCTTCTTTCAGAATCTTACCGTTGTTGAGCTTGAGCTTCAGACCCAGGTCCACCATGCCGATACGGGCCTCAAAGTTGGAGCCTGTGTACAGCTCACTGCTGTACTTGTAAGTTTCGTAGTAGCCTAGCACAGCCACGTCGAACGATGGCGACAGGTAACGCGTGATGGTGCCGCCGCCGCCCACCGACAGGTCGTTGCCGGAGCGGTTCCAGAAGTCGGAACCCATGTTGCCGCTGTACTGCAGCAAACCGATGTTTGCACTCAGCGCCGTTTTGCGGTCGGCGGTTTGGGCTTGAGCACCCGGAGCTGCCATGCCGAGCATGACTGCTCCCAAGGCGAGGCCACGTAGGAGATTAGGTTTTGAGGCCATAAGTTTTAGGTTTGGAGATAGATGTATCATTCGCCGCGAGCCAGTCGGCCCACGTTGCTTCAGATGTTGTCCTATACCACTTTTAGCTAAAAAAGTTGCTATCCTAACCCTGCAAGTCCTAATTATTAAAACATAAATATTTTATAAATCAGGCACTTGCCAAACTAAATATTTGGCTTTCTCCAGCCATCAAAAGTTTCATTCACTTAAATAGGGCCATTTTTTAGCCGGCCAGCCGACCGGTTATTACAGAAAAAGCCACCTGTTTTCACAGGCGGCTTTCCCAAAAAATACCAAGCGAATTCCAGCTTTAGAACCGGCCAAAATTCAGCCCCAGAATCAGCACAATACCCACAACCATCAGTATCAGATAGGTTTCAACGGCCCCGGTCTGCACGTAGCGCAGCAGCTGGCCGCCGCCATTCACAGCGCGGCCAAAAACACCCACCACAGGGTTAATAACGCCGTTTTCCACAAACTTGTACAACCCCATCGACAGTGCCATAACGGGCCGCGTGAACAGGTTGTTATACAGTTCGTCGATGTAGTATTTGTGGTACACCAAGCTCTCGGGGGCCGAACGCTGGGCCTCGTCTTCGGCGGGGCGCTGGGCGCGGGCCACATACATCACATAAGCCAGGATGATGCCCAACAAACCTGCCCCTACCGAGAGGCCCATCAGCATGTATTCAGTCCCCTTGTCCAGCTCGGCCGAGAAAACCTCGGGCATCAGCCGTTGCGAGTAGGTGAAAATCGGAGCCAGATACTCGGCCAGATAGTGGTGACCGCCCGTGAACATGGGCGCGCCCATGAAACCACCCACAGCCGCCAGAATGGCCAGCACAATGAGCGGAAAAGTCATCGAAGCGGGCGATTCGTGCAGGTGATGCTTCTGCTCCGCAGTACCCCGGAACTCGCCGAAGAAAGCCAGAAACAGCAGGCGGAACATGTAAAAAGCCGTGAGGAATGCCGTGAGCAAGCCCATGGCCCACAGCACTTTGTTGTGCTCAAAGGCGTGCGCCAGGATTTCGTCTTTGGAGAAGAAGCCCGAAAACGGCGGGATGCCCGAAATAGCCAGGCAGCCAATCAGAAACGTGAGGAAGGTGATGGGCAATGCCTTGCGCAGGCCGCCCATGCGGCGCAGGTCCTGCTCGTTGCTCATGGCATGAATAACCGAGCCGGCCCCGAGGAACATCAGCGCCTTGAAGAAGGCATGGGTGAGCACATGAAACAGGGCCGTGGAGTAGCCCATCACGCCCAGCGCCAGGAACATATAGCCCAGCTGCGAAACGGTGGAGTAAGCCAGCACTTTCTTGATATCGTTCTGGGCCAGGCCAATGGTGGCGGCAAACAGCGCCGTGGCCGCGCCTACAATGGCCACTACCTGCAGCGTATCGGGCGAGAGCGTGAACAGCACATTGGCCCGCAGCACCATGTAGATGCCAGCCGTAACCATGGTAGCGGCGTGGATAAGGGCCGAAACCGGCGTGGGGCCGGCCATGGCATCGGGCAGCCAGGTATAGAGCGGCAGCTGCGCCGATTTGCCCATTGCGCCCACAAACAGCAGCAGCGTGATGGCCGTACA